>UQDU01000019.1 GCA_900539915.1 uncultured Bacteroidales bacterium
AGGCTGGTTTTGTGGTATTTATAATCATATTACGCCAGATTTTGGGATTTTATAGATTAAACAGCATTGTGGCATGTCCCTACTACATAACGACGCCATTCAAGCAGTCACGGCGGCTTAAGTCAGTGACATTAAAACACAGTGCGTCCCGGGGGAGGTCCCGGGACGCACTTATTGTTAGGGGGTTGTGTTTGCTGAAAGGCGGATTAGATCCACTTCACATAAGCGAAGTCCTGACGGTGGGGCAGTGCGGCATTCTTGGGATAGATGCGGAAGCCGACGCGGAAGAATCCGGGATCAAGCACCTTGGTGTCGTACTTGTAGGTGAGGAGGTTGCCGTTTTCGGCTACAACCTTGAAGTCCTCGCGACGCCAGAGCTTCTCCTCGCCGTTTTCGATGCGGTAAACTACCTCCTCGACTACGACATCCTTGCCGAGACCGTTGGTGTCGACAGTGATTTCGGTCACTACCTTATCGCCTGTCTTGGCGTTGTTGGCTGCCTGGTCATCACGCTTGAAGTCAACCACGTGTACGCCGGGCCATGCCTGAGCTACGCGCTCCTTCCAAGCCACGATTTCGCGAGCGAGCTTGCAGTCGTGGGCGGTGAGTTTCTTCATGCGCTTTGCTTCGGGCTCGTAGAAGCGTTCGATATAGTCATCGATCATACGCTTCATGGTGAAGTGGGGTGCGATGTGGGCGATAGACCCCTTGATATACTGAATCCAGTCAGGAGAGTAACCTGCGGAGTTCTTGCGGAAGTAGAGAGGAACGATTTCGTTCTCGAGCATAGAGTAGATGGTGGCAGCATCGAGACGGTCCTGCTGTGCCTGGTCGGTAAATGTGCGCTTGTCGGTGAGAGCCCAGCCGGCCTTTTCGTCGAAGCGGTAGCCTTCATACCACCAGCCGTCGAGCACCGAGAAGTTGAGCACACCGTTCATCTCGGCCTTTTCGCCGGATGTACCGGAAGCCTCGAGAGGACGTGTGGGAGTGTTGAGCCAGATGTCGACACCCGAAACGAGACGCTTGGCCACAATCATGTTGTAGTCCTCAAGGAAGATAATCTTGCCGAGGAACTGGGGCATGCGTGAAATCTCGATGATGCGCTTGATCAGACCCTGACCGGCACCGTCGGCAGGGTGAGCCTTGCCTGAGAATACGAACTGTACGGGGAACTGCTCATTGTTGACAATCTTGGCCAGACGGTCAAGGTCGGTGAAGAGCAGATGGGCACGCTTGTAGGTAGCGAAACGGCGGGCAAAACCGATGATGAGAGCGTTGGGATTGATCTTGTCGACAATCTTCATCACGCTTGAGGGATCACCCTGGTTGGCGAGCCACTTGGTCTTGAACTCCTCCTTGACAAACTTGATGAACTTGTTCTTCATCGTGCAGCGGAGGTTCCAGATTTCTTCGTCGCTTACATTGTAAATGCCGTCCCAAGCCTTGGGATTGCTCTGGTTGTCAAACATTTCCTGACCCATGTGACGGCCATAGAACTCCTTCCATTCAGAAGCAGCCCATGTAGGCATGTGGACACCGTTGGTGACATAGCCTACGTGGCTTTCCTGCCATCCGTAGCCCTTCCAGATACCGGCAAACATCTTCTTTGACACTTCGCCGTGGAGCCAGCTTACGCCGTTGGCCTCCTGGCAGGTGTTGAGCGCGAACACGCTCATAGAGAAGCGTTCGTTGGTGTTGGGGTTCTCGCGACCCATGTTCATCAGGTCAGCCCAGCTGATGCCGAGTTTGGCAGGATATTCGCCGAAATACTTGCCAAAGAGGCTTTCGTCGAAGTAGTCGTGGCCTGCGGGCACGGGAGTGTGCACGGTGTAGAGTGACGATGCACGTACCAGCTCGAGAGCTGTGTTGAAGTCGAGGTGCTTCTCCTGCACGAAGTCAACGAGGCGCTGGAGGTTGAGCAGAGCAGCGTGGCCTTCGTTGCAGTGGTATATGTCGTGGTGTATGCCGAGCTTCTTGAGGAGGAGCACACCGCCGATACCGAGGAGATACTCCTGCTTGATACGGTTTTCCCAGTCGCCACCGTAGAGCTGGTGGGTGATAGGACGGTCAAGTTCGCTGTTCATGTCGAAGTCGGTATCCATCAGATACAGCTTCATACGGCCTACGTTGACCTGCCATACATGGCTGTAGATGATGCGGCCGGGGAATGGAACTTCAAGAATCATGGGCTTGCCATCAGCTTCCATCACCTGCTCGATGGGGAGCTGGCTGAAGTTCTGGGGTTCGTAGTTGGCAATCTGCTGACCGTCAACGCTCAGTGTCTGTGTGAAATAGCCGTAGCGATAGAGGAAACCGATAGCGGTCATGTCTACGCAGCTGTCAGAAGCCTCCTTGATATAGTCGCCGGCGAGCACACCGAGACCGCCAGAGTAGATCTTCAGGCAGTTGCACAAGCCGTATTCCATGGAGAAGTAGCTCACCGAAGGAATATCCTTGCGCATGGGCTTCTTCATATATTCCTTAAACATCGCGTAGACATGGGCGATGCGATCCATCATCTCCTTGTCTCCTACGATTTCCTTCAGACGGTCAGAGGTAAGCTGCTGGATGAGCATCACGGGGTTTTCGCCTGTAGCTTTCCAGATTGTGGGGTTAAGGTCATGGAAGAGCGATTTGGCCTCGCTGTTCCATACCCACCAGAGATTGTGAGCAAGCTCTTCGAGAGGCTTGAGGTTAGTGGGCAGACTGGCGTTGACAGTCACTTCGCGCCAGATAGGACCATTAGCGTTGCTTACATCGAGTTTCATAAGCTTATAAAAATATTAGTGTGATTTAGGGTTTAAAAAATTCGTCAATTTATATCATCACGAGGTTTCTCTGGAATCATCCACGCTGAGCAGCTGCATCAAGCGCGATTTTATAAGAATCCTCATAATATGTCATGAAATATTGCCACAAAGCCGCATCGCTCGTAGCTACAGCCGCTTTGCGTATCTCGTCACGGGCAGCATCATCCATGGATGCGAGCTCGCGGATATCACTGGCTATGCCATCCACTATCTGAGCGTAGTTGTGATCATTGCGCTCCACTACATCCACTCCGCTGGCAGCAAAACCGTTGCCACGCTCGGCGCATACCCAGCAGCCGAAGCCTGACAGCGATGTGGTCACCGTAGGCACTCCGAAAGCCACACTCTCCAGGGGTGTATATCCCCACGGCTCGTAGTAGCTCGGGAACACAGTGGCATCCACACCGACGACAGTGTCGTAGTATGAGAGACCGAATATGCCGTCGTTACCGTTGAGGTAGCAGGGCACATATATCAGGGTGATGTCGCAATCCTTGGTATTGGATATACCTACATTGCGCATATGATTATTAACAGCATCCTCCCACGGATTGTTGAGCCAGTGGGTGAGGAAAGGGTCGTCAAGGGCGGTCTTGCGCTTGCGTGACAGCATGGACTTGAGGTCGGCACGCGCTTCGCGTGACCATGCCGGCACCATTATGTAGGCCAGAATGCGCTTTGCAGGAGCCAATTCCTTGAGCCGCGCCATCGAGTCGATAAACACATCGAGACCCTTGTTGCGGTACTCGCAGCGTCCGGCAGTAGCGACGATAAACGTGTCCTCGTCGGCAAACTTGATGCCTGTGAGCGATGATGCGACATTAAGCATCACATCGCGGGCAGCCTGACGTGCAGCCTTGATTTTGCGCGGTCCCGGCACGAATCCCGGCTCAAAGCCGTTGGGAGTCACCACGTGGGGACGGATGTCAAGAAGCTGCTCGCACTCACGGGCCGTAATCTCGCTCACAGTAGTGAAGCAGTCAGCATTATGGGCGGCAGCCTTCTCAAGCGAGTGCTTGGCCTCCATATTCAGCTCCTTGGCCATCTGGTCACCGTTGTAACCGCTGAAATACTCATAGAGCTGCTTGCCGTTGCTGCATATGCTGCGGCCTATGCTCGTGGCATGGGTTGTAAACACTGTCCCGACCTGAGGGAGCTTCCATCGCACGTACAGAAGTCCCATGCCAGTAGTCCACTCGTCGAAGTGGGCTATGATATTTTTCCCCGAGGTCCCATAGAAGTTGGTGATGCTCTCGATTACCATGCCCGAGGCAAGCGCAAACGCGCAACCCTCGTCATAGTCGCCATAGGCATGCATGGAGTCGACTCCATAAAGCTCCCACATCTTGCCATAAAATTCGTCTTTACGCGGATATACCCCGTCAAATTTGACGAGGACCACAATAGGTTTTCCGGGCACATCCCATCGACCTACTCTAACGTTTATGCCGCAAGGTAGCTCCGCCTTGACCTTCCACTCCTTGAGCAGAGTGCGCGACTCCACAAAATAGGGAGATGGATTTTCGTCAGACCAAACATCAGGACCAATAAAAACGACCTTGTCTTTGTAGAGAGTCTGTAAGGTTTTAGCTTTGGTAGAAAGCACCGTATAGATGCCCCCTATCTTGTTACAAACCTCCCAACTCGTCTCAAATAACAAGTCTAATGCAACCTTTTGCATTTCCATTTAAAAGATTTCCGTTAGAAATTGTCTATTATATTCAGAATGCAAAGTTAGCAATTATTTTGAAAATGTTGACTTTATGACATGGAAACCTCCGAAAAGCAGGTATTTTCACATTTTTTTAGCCATCTGTACACTCATTCAGACAATGCCATGGAAAACCTGCTTTATGACCAAAAACGACAGCACGCACAGGCGCCGCATATGCTGTGGCGCATACAGTCACGGTCAGCGTTTGTCGGTATTACCCTCATAGTAATTGACAAACGCACGGTTGACAAGGCGTGTGCCGCCCGGTGTGGGATAATCGCCGCTGAAATACCAGTCGCCCGGACATCCGGGGATAGCCTCATGGAGTCCGCCGACAGTCTGATACACCAGACTTACCTCAGCATGGATGTTGTCGGGAGTCAGCATCTGTGCGATTTTGTCAGAGATTTCCTGTTGGGTAAACGGCTCGTAGACCTTCTTGACGCAGTTACGGATTTCGTCATCGGGCAATGATGACTGTGCGAGGCAATCTTCATAGGTCTCACGCAGCACATCCTCCATGCCGCGCTCCCTGAGCAACGCCACCGCAGCGCGGAATGCCGCAAACTCGCCCATGCGCGACATGTCTATGCCGTAATAGTCGGGGTAACGGACCTGGGGTGATGACGACACTATCACTATGCGGCGCGGATGCAGACGGTCGAGCATATTGATGATTGACTGCCGCAGAGTGGTACCACGGACTATGCTGTCGTCAATCACCACGAGATTGTCTACACCGTTTGTGACGCATCCGTAGCTGACATCGTAGACATGGGCGGCAAGGTCGTTGCGTGACTCCCCCTCGGCTATGAAAGTGCGGAGCTTTATGTCCTTGATGGCTATCTTCTCTATGCGCAGCTTGTGTGACATTATGGTGCGCAGTGATTCGGGGGTAAGCGAGCCGGATGCCGAGGCCTCAAGTATCGCCGACTCCTTGCGGCGGTCAAGCTCCGCCTCCAAGCCCTCGGTCATGCCTATGAAAGCCACTTCGGCAGTGTTGGGGATAAACGAAAACACCGTGTGGTCAAGGTCTCCGTCGATATGACGCAGTATCTCAGGCACGAGATTGCGCCCGAGAGCTTTACGCTCCTGATATATGTCCGCATCGCTGCCTCGCGAGAAATATATGCGCTCAAACGAGCATCGGGCATTGGCCTTCTCGCCGAGGACATCGGTCACGCGCATCTCACCGGCCTTGCTGACGGTCAGTGCCGACCCGGGAGTCAGCTCACGCACATCACGGCGCGGTATGTTGAACACAGTCTGGATAACCGGACGCTCCGATGCAACGACCACCACCTCATCATCAGCATAGTAGAATGCCGGACGGATACCGTGGCTGTCACGCAGCACAAACATGTCGCCCGACCCAGTGGCGCCACAGATGACGAAACCGCCGTCCCACGCCGGGGCTTCGCTGCGCAGCATATTTTCAAGATTGAGCGACTCCTCTATGCGGTGTGACAGTTCAGGCTCGGCGAGCGTGTCGCGATATTCGGTGTAGAGGCGGTGGTTTTCGCGGTCAAGGGCATAGCCGAGCTGCTCAAGAAGGACTATGGTGTCGCTGTAGATGCGCGGATGCTGCCCGCGGCTGACTATGGACTGGAACAGTTGCTCCACATTGGTCATGTTGAAGTTGCCGCAAAGCATCAGATTACGTGAACGCCAGTTGTTGCGGCGCAGAAACGGATGCACGTAGCTGATGCCGCTGCGCCCGGTGGTGCTGTAGCGGAGATGGCCCATATAGACATTGCCGATGAAAGGGGCATCGTCGCTACCGTCGAGTTTACCGTTGATAGTGGAGAAAATCTCCTGTATGGCACCGGCACCGAGTGCACGTTCGCGGAAAAGATACTCCGAGCCTGGTTGTGCATCAAGTTTCACCACCCCTACCCCGGCACCCTCCTGGCCGCGGTTGTGCTGCTTCTCCATGAGCAGATAGAGCTTGTTGAGCGCATAGGCCGAAGTACCGTACTTGCGGCGGTAATACTCCACAGGCTTCAGCAAGCGTACCATCGCTATGCCACATTCGTGTTTAAGCGGTTCCATTATGATAATTACTGGTGATTAAGAAACCGACAGGCCGATATGCTGTAGCTGCATACCGGCCTGTCCGTAACATCGTGTCTATTGTTTATCGGATTTACTCATCAGGTAATCGTGTATCCCCTGGGCAGCCTTACGCCCGGAGGCTATACACTTCACCACCAGGGATGCCCCGGTGGAAGCATCGCCGGCAGCAAAGACCTTTTCGACAGAACTCTGCTGGTTACTGCCGACCTTGACATTGCCGCGCTGGTCCTTCTCCACTCCGAGCTGTTCGAGAAGCCCCTCGGCCACAGGATTCGTAAAGCCCATGGCCAGCAGGACGAGCTGCGCCGGGATTATCTCTTTCTTGCCCGAGTGGACCAGATTCATACGTCCGGTCTCGGCATCCTTCTCCCAGCTGACCTCTTCGATTTCCACCTCGTTGACATGGCCGTCCTTACCTATGAACTTGCGTGTGTCAAGCAGCCATCGGCGTGTGCATCCTTCTTCATGGCTGCTGGAAGTCTTAAGAATCATCGGGAAATATGGCCACGGGGTAGCAGGGTTCTCCCCTACAGGAGGTTTTGGCATGATTTCGATCTGAGTGACAGACAGGGCACCCTGACGGTGGGCAGTGCCGACACAGTCGCTGCCGGTATCGCCGCCGCCGATGACGAGCACATGCTTACCGCGTGCACTGATGCGGTCAGCCTTGGCTATCTCCTCTCCGGCATTGACACGGTTTTGCTGCTGAAGCAGTTCGAGAGCAAAATGCACACCCTTGAGGTCTCGGCCATCGACTTTGAGGTCACGCGGCACCTCGCTGCCTATTGCCACGCATACGGCATCGAAGTCATTGAGAAGCTGCTCGGCTGTGATGTCACGGCCAACGTAGACACCTGTCTTGAACTCTATGCCCTCCTCGGCCATAAGCGCGAGACGGCGGTCAATGACGCTCTTGTTGAGTTTGAAATCAGGTATGCCGAAACGCAGAAGGCCTCCGATAGCTTCGTTTTTCTCAAACACGGTAACGCTGTGTCCGCGCTGATTGAGCTGGTTGGCGCAAGCCAGTCCCGAGGGACCGGACCCGATGACGGCCACCTTGAAGCCTGTGCGTTTTTTGGGCATACGGGGTTTGATAAAACCTTCCTCATAGGCTCGTTCGGTGATGGCGCACTCGTTTTCGCGGATTGTCACCGGCTGATGTTCCTTGTTGAGCACACATGCCTTTTCACAACCTGCGGGGCATATGCGTCCTGTAAATTCGGGGAAGTCGTTGGTGGCATTGAGCAGCGCATATGCACCTTTGATGTCGTTTTTATAGAGACGGTCCTGCCACTCGGGCTGACGGTTGCCCAGAGGGCAAGTCCAGTGGCAGAAAGGCACACCGCACTCCATGCAGCGCGAAGCCTGCAGACGGCGGTCTTCGGGATTGAGCGTCTGCTCCACCTCGCCGTAATCTTTGATTCGGTCATTGACCGGACGGTAGCCGGCCTCCTTGCGGTTTATCGTTAGAAACGCTTTGGGATTTCCCATAGTGATATTTGAATCTGGAAGTAGTTAGAGAAAAGAGATGGAATTAGTCTCGCTCGACGTTGGCAATCTTCTGCTGAAGTTTAGCCATCTTCTCGTCATGCAGCACTTTCTTGTACTCAAACGGTATGACCTTGATAAACTGGTCGACATATGTCTGCCAGTCGTCGAGCATCCTGCCGGCAAGAGGTGAATGGGTGTGCTTGAAGTGGTTGCCTATCAGACGGTAGAGCTCGCGGTTGTCGGCCATGTCGTCGATGAGCGACAGTTCGACCATCTCCATGTTGCAGAAGTAGTCGAAATCGCCATTGGGATTCCATACATAGGCCACGCCGCCGCTCATACCGGCAGCAAAGTTGCGGCCTGTGGTACCGAGCACCACGGTGCGTCCGCCGGTCATGTACTCGCAGCAGTGGTCACCTACACCCTCCACGACAGCCGTAGCACCCGAGTTACGCACACAGAAGCGTTCGCCCACGCGGCCATTGATGTATATCTCACCTGCCGTGGCTCCGTAGAGCAGCGTGTTGCCGGCAATGATGTTGTCCTCCGGGGCAAATGACGAGCCTGACGGCGGAACGATGACAATCTTGCCACCTGAGAGGCCTTTGCCCACATAATCATTGGCATCGCCTTCAAGACGGAATGAGATACCGTGGGAAAGGAACGCTCCGAAGCTCTGTCCTGCCGACCCCTTGAAGGTGCAGCGGATAGTATTATCGGGCAGACCGGCATTGCCATATTTGGCGGCAATCACGCCGGAGAGCATCGCGCCGACAGCACGGTCGGTATTGTTGATGGGGAACTCAAGCTCTACGGGCATCTCGTCCTCGATGGCCGGATATGCGCGGCTTATAATCTGGCGGTCAAGCACATTGGCAATATCGTGTTTCTGCTTGGCAACGTTGATTATGGCATTGGTCTTGGCCTCTGCCGGCATATAGAGCAGCTTGCTGAAATCAAGGTGTGAGGTCTTGAAAGTGTCATGCTCGGGCTTGACATGGAGCATGTCGGCGCGACCGATGATTTCGTCAAGGCTGCGCACGCCTATCTCGGCAAGTGTCTCGCGGATTTCCTGGGCGAGGAACTTGAAGAAGTTGACCACGTATTCGCTGCGGCCTTTGAAACGCTTGCGAAGCTCCTCGTTCTGCGTGGCTACGCCTACAGGACAGGTGTTCATGTGGCATTTGCGCATCATCACGCATCCGAGCACTATGAGGGCACTGGTAGCGAAACCGTATTCCTCCGCTCCGAGCATAGCCATGATAATCACGTCACGCGCACTCTTGAGCTGTCCGTCGGCCTGTAGTTTCACCTGACCGCGCAGATTGTTGATGACGAGAGTCTGCTGTGTCTCGGCCAGACCTATCTCCACAGGCAGACCGGCATAGCGGATAGAGCTTGCAGGAGATGCACCCGTGCCGCCATCGCTGCCGCTGATGGTGATAAGGTCGCTCTTGGCCTTGGCCACGCCGGCTGCGATAGTGCCTACACCGCTCTCGCTGACCAGCTTCACAGAGATATTCGCCTTGGGATTGACGTTCTTGAGGTCAAAAATCAGCTGTGCAAGATCCTCGATAGAGTAGATGTCGTGGTGAGGGGGAGGAGATATAAGCGAGATGCCCGGTATGGAGTGGCGTGTCTTGGCTATGATCTTGTCAACCTTGAAGCCCGGGAGCTGACCGCCCTCACCGGGCTTGGCACCCTGGGCGACCTTGATCTGGATTTCATCAGCGTTGACCAGGTATTCGGCTGTCACGCCGAAACGGCCTGATGCCACCTGCTTGATGGCCGAACGGGCAGAAGAACCGTCGGCACGCGGTTTGAAACGCTCAGCGTCCTCACCGCCTTCGCCCGTGTTACTTCTCGCTCCTATGGCGTTCATAGCCATGCCGAGAGCCTCATGGGCCTCACGGCTGATAGAGCCGAACGACATCGCACCGGTGACAAAGCGGCGCATAATATTCTCGATGGGTTCCACCTCGTCGATAGGGATTGGATTGCCCTTGGTGAAGTCAAGGTAGTCACGGATGAATATTGGAGCCGGCTTATTATCGACAATGGATGTAAATTCCTTGAATTTCTTGTAGCTGCCCAGACGTGTGGCAAGCTGGAGGGTAGCGATAGCTTCCGGACTCCATGCATGCTGCTCGCCGTCCTTGCGGAATGCGTACTGACCGATATGTGTCAGAGGCGACTCGGTATCGAAATCCTCGTCAAATGCCTCGGCATGATTGCTGACAATCTCGCGTGTGAGGTCGGCGATATCTATGCCCGAAATCTTGCTGACGGTGTTGCCGAAATACTTGGCCGACATCTCCTCGCTGATACCGAGAGCCTCGAAGAGCTGCGCACCCTTATAGGAGGTCAGGGTGGAAATACCCATCTTCGACATCACTTTCAGCAGTCCCTTGTCGATAGCCTTGATATAGTTATGCTGAGCGGTGGCAAAGTCAAGCTGTATCTCGGCCTTCTTGACGAGGTCGTTGATTACGGCAAATGCCAGATAGGGATTGATGGCACTCGCTCCGTAGCCGGTCAGCAGGGCGAAGTGCATCACCTCGCGAGCATCGGCTGTCTCGATGACGAGGGCCGTCTGCAAACGCTTCTTGCAGTCAATCAGATGGTGATGCACGGCCGATGTGGCAAGCAGAGAAGGTATTGCAGCGTTTTCGGCGTCAACTCCGCGGTCAGAGAGGATGATGTAGTTGCATCCCTCATCCACGGCTGCTTCAGCCTCGGCACACAGACGGTCTATGGCCTTGGTCATGCCCTCGGCGCCCTCCGACACCTTGAAAGTCATGGCCAGTTTGCGAGTATTGAAGCCCTTGTACTGGAGATTGCACAGGATGTCAAGCTCATGGTTGGTGATGATGGGACGGCGCAGCAGCACCATCTTGCACATATCGGGCTGAGGCTCCATCAGATTGAGGTTTATAGCACCGATATAGCTGTCAAGGCTCATCACAAGCTCCTCGCGCAGGGGGTCGATAGGCGGATTGGTCACCTGGGCGAAATGCTGGCGGAAATAGTTGAACAGCAGCTGCGGTTTTCCCGACATCACAGCCAGAGGCGTGTCATTGCCCATGGAGTTGACAGGCTCCTTGCCGTCGACCACCATAGGAGTGATGATTTTCTCCACCTCCTCGCGGTTATAGTAGTATGACTTGAGCAGACGGGCGAAATCATCGACATCGTTGCTGACCTTGCGGCCGCTGCTGATTTTGTCAAGGATGATGCGGTTACGTGACAGCCAGTCACGATAGGGAAACTCGTTGGCGAGTTTCTCCTTAAGGTCGGCATCAAAGTAGATTTTTCCCTCGTCCATATCCACCATAAGCATCTTGCCGGGGCGCAGACGGCCTTTCTCGGACACTTCCGATGCCTCGAAAGGCAGCACTCCGATTTCGGAGGCGATGACGATGGTGTTGTCCTTGGTGATGAGATAACGCGCAGGACGCAGACCGTTGCGGTCAAGCATACCTCCGGCATAACGGCCATCGCTGAAGAGCAGTGTTGCAGGGCCGTCCCATGCCTCCATCAGGATAGACTGGAACTCATAGAACGCCTTCAGTTCGGGCGATATGGGGTTGCGGTCGTTAAATGACTCAGGCACGAGCATGGCAAGAGCGTGCGGCAGACTGAGGCCGCCCATGACGAAGAACTCCAGCACATTGTCAAGCGAAGCAGAGTCGCTCATGCCGGCCTGGATGATAGGAGTGACATCCACATCACCGAACGCCTTGGGATGGAGCAGACACTCGCGTGCCTTCATCCACATACGGTTGCCCTGTATGGTATTGATCTCGCCGTTGTGACCGAGCATGCGGAAGGGCTGCGCCAATGACCATGTCGGGAAAGTGTTGGTGGAGAATCGCGAGTGCACCAGTGCCATGGCAGTGGTGAAGTGGGGATTCATCAGGTCAGGGAAATAGTAGCGGAGCTGGAGGCTCGAAAGCATACCCTTGTAGACTATGACCCTCGATGATAAGCTGACGATATAAAAATCCTCCTTGCCGGCGATGTTGCCGGCGGCAATTTTCTTTTCGATTTTTTTGCGGAGGAGATAAAGGCGTATGTCAAGCTCGTCGTTGGTCTTCTCGTCGGCTATGAATATCTGCTTGATGACAGGCTCGGCACTGCGTGACACTTCGCCGAGCTGCTCGTTGTTGGTAGGGACATCACGCACGGCTATGAGGCTGAGACCCATCTCTATGGCCTCGCGCTCTATCAGGTCAAAAATAATCTGGCGCGAATCCTCATCGTGAGGCAGGAACACCAGACCGGTGCCGTAGCGGCCTTTTTCGGGGACGGCTATACCCTGCAGCAAGATAAATTCGTGGGGTATCTGCACCATGATGCCGGCACCGTCGCCGGTCTTGGGGTCAGCTCCCTCGGCTCCGCGGTGTACCATATGTTCAAGCACCTGGAGACCCTTCTCCACGAGCTGATGTGATTTTACCCCGTTGATGTTGACGAGCAGTCCTACGCCGCAGGCATCATGCTCGAAACGGCTATCGTAGAGACCCTGGTTCTGAGGGATGTTATGTTGCATAACTCGTAATAAGTTAGTATGGATGAAAATGAGGGAAAAATAATGCCGGCGGCTGGCCTTGGGTGTCACACCGTAGAGGTGCAGCCACCGGCATCGGTCATATTAATATGAAAATTAACGGAAAATATCAGCGTATGAAGAGAAGTTCGCGATACTTGACCAGAGGCCACATCTCGTTGTCGACCATCAGTTCGAGCTTGTCTACGTGGTAGCGGATGACATCCATGCAGGGAGCCACATTGTCGTGGTAAGCGAGAGCCTTGGTGCGCTCATCCTCTATCTTGTTGGCAGCCTTGCGGGCGTTGACCATCTTTGTCACCTCATCGCGGATGATATTGATATGCTTGGAAATCTTCTCGATGGTGTAGAGGCTGTGACCTGCCACCTCGGGAGATTTGTCAGCCGGGAAGATATTGTTGATTTTATACACATTGTCCAGGAGGATTGACTGGTAGCGTGTGGCCACAGGGATGATGTGGTTGATGGCCAGATCGCCGAGCACACGGGCCTCGATCTGTATCTTCTTGGTGTACATCTCCCACTTGACCTCATTACGGGCCTCAAGCTCTACCTTGTTGAACACGCCTGTACGTGCAAACATCTCGACCGACGACGGAGTGAGATAGGCGTCGAAGATTTTGGGGACGCTTGTCTCGCAGTCGAGTCCGCGACGTGCGGCTTCCTCCTTCCATTCGTCGCTGTAGCCGTTGCCGTCAAAGTGTATGGCCTTGCTCTCGGTGATGAGCTTGCGCACCTCCTCAAGGATGGCGTGTACGAGAGACTCGCCGTTAGCCACACGCTCGTCGACCTTGGTCTTGAACATCATCAGCTGGTCAGCCACAGCCGAGTTGAGGGCTATCATGGCACTTGCACAGTTGGCGCTGCTGCCTACAGCACGGAACTCGAAGCGGTTACCGGTGAAAGCGAAAGGCGATGTGCGGTTACGGTCGGTGGCATCCACGCTGATGTCAGGTATCTGCGACAGCTCGAAGCTCATGGTCTCCTTGCCGGCGAGGGTGATAAGCTCATCGCCTGTGCTGTGCTCGAGCTTGTCGAGTATATCGGCGAGCTGGCTGCCCATGAATATAGAGATGATGGCAGGGGGCGCCTCATTGGCACCGAGACGGTGGCCGTTGGTAGCCGACATAATCGAAGCCTTGAGGAGAGCATTGTGACGGTGCACGGCAGCCATCACGTTGGCCACGAAGGTAATAAACTGAAGGTTGCCCATCGGAGTCTTGGCCGGAGCGAACAGCAGTGTGCCGGTATCGGTGCCGAGGCTCCAGTTGTTATGCTTGCCTGAGCCGTTGATGCCGGCAAACGGTTTCTCGTGGAGAAGCACACGGAAGTTATGGCGGCGTGCCACCTCGCCTATGAGCGACATCAGCAGCAGGTTATGGTCGTTGGCCAGATTGGTCTCCTCGAATATCGGGGCAAGCTCAAACTGGTTGGGGGCAACCTCATTGTGGCGTGTCTTGGCAGGGATGCCGAGACGGTGGCACTCTATCTCCAGGTCGAGCATGAACGCCTCTACACGAGAAGGTATGGCACCGAAATAATGGTCCTCAAGCTGCTGGTTCTTGGCTGACTCGTGACCGAGAAGTGTGCGGCCTGTCATCACCAGGTCGGGACGGGCTGCATAGAGAGCCTCATCGACGAGGAAGTATTCCTGCTCCCATCCGAGATTGCTGATCACGTGCTTCACCTCGGGGTCGAAGAACTTTGCCACGGCTGTACCGGCCTTGTCAACGG
The DNA here is from genome assembly GCA_900539915.1 of uncultured Bacteroidales bacterium. GTDB lineage: Bacteria > Bacteroidota > Bacteroidia > Bacteroidales > Muribaculaceae > Amulumruptor. The sequence continues at coordinate 14,396 of UQDU01000019.1, forward strand.
CATTGAGGGCGCGGAGCAAAGGAGTCTTGTAGTCAAGCGACTCGCCTGTGTAGCTGATGAAGATAGTAGGGATACACAGAGTGCCGTCCATGATGAATGCCGGCGATGAAATGTCCCAGGCCGAGTAGCCGCGTGCCTCGAAAGTGTTACGGATGCCGCCGTTGGGGAAGCTGGAGGCATCAGGCTCCTGCTGCACGAGCAGCTTGCCGGTAAACTCCTCGATTACTCCACCCTTGCCGTCATGGTCAACGAATGCGTCATGCTTCTCGGCGGTGGTCTCGGTCAGAGGCTGGAACCAGTGGGTATAGTGACGGGCGCCATTGTCGATAGCCCAGCGCATCATGCCGTTGGCCACGCTGTCAGCCACTTCCAGGGGAAGCGACTTCTTGTTGTCGATTGCGTCAATTAGCACCTCGTATGTCTTCTTGGGGAGATACTGAAACATCTTCTGGCGGTTGAACACCTTTTCGGCGTAATAGACTTCAGGGCGTTCGGCCGGAATCTCAACAGGGACTGCTTTACGGTTGAAAGCTTCCTCGACTACGTTAAATCTTAAATGTGACATAGTGTGTAGGTGGAGGTTTGAGTTAATGATGTATTGTGTGATAAATATTTATTCGATAATCGGGTCAGAGCTGCCACTCCTTGATGCGCTCCACGGCCCGGAGAGTATTCTCGTAGGTATTGAAGGCGGTAAGGCGGAAATAGCCTTCGCCGGCAGGGCCGAAACCTACCCCCGGAGTGCCGGCGATGTGGAGGTCAGAGAGCATGCGGTCAAAAAATTGCCATGAATCCATCCCTTCGGGTGTCTTGATCCACACATAGGGCGAATTTTCACCGCCGAAAGCCTTAAGGCCGGCACTGCGGACACCCTCAAGCAGCAGACGCGAGTTGCGCATGTAGTAATCTACAGTCTCCCTGACCTGACGGATGCCGTCGGCGGTGTACAGGGCTTCGGCAGCACGCTGTATGACATAGCTTGCCCCATTGAATTTGGTGGACTGACGGCGCAGCCACAGCGCATGCAGCGATACCTTGCCGCCCTCGGAATCCACGCCATAGAGGCTCTTGGGCACCACCGTGTATCCGAGTCGCAAGCCGGTGAAGCCGGCTGTCTTGGAATAGCTGCGGAACTCTATGGCCACATCTGACGCCCCCTCAATCTCATAGATGCTACGGGGCACATCAGGCTGGGTGACATAAGCCTCATAGGCCGAGTCAAAGAGGATGAGACATCCGTTGGCCCGTGCATAGTCAACCCACACTTTCAGCTGCCCGTGTGTGAGCACGGTGCCTGTGGGATTGTTGGGGTAGCAAAGATATATCACATCCGGACGTTCAGAAGGCAGCGAGGGCACGAAATCGTTGTCGGCAGTGCACGGCAGATACACTATATTGCTCCAATGTCCGTCAGGAAGCAGGTGCCCTGCCCTTCCGGCCATCACATTGGTATCGACATACACCGGGTAGACGGGGTCGGTTACAGCCACCTTGTCAGCGATGGCCAGAATATCCCCGATATTGCCGGTGTCGCTCTTGGCACCGTCGCTGATGAAGATTTCATCGGCCGATACCTTGATGCCACGGCGATTGTAGTCGTATTCGGCTATCTTGTCACGGAGGAAAGCATAACCCTGTTCAGGTCCGTAGCCGTGGAATGTCGCAGCCGATGCCTCATCGTCGACCGCCTTGTGCATTGCATCAATAGCGGCCTGACACACCGGGCGAGTGACATCGCCGATGCCCATACGTATCACTTCCACCCCGGGATTCTCAGCCAGGAAAGCTGAAATCCTGGCAGCGACCTGTGAGAACAGGTAGCTTGCCGGGAGCTTCGTGAAATTATCATTGACTTTAAACATATCTATTTTCCGTTAATCTTCTGTTACCTATTGTATCTATATATCGTTCCGTTAATTCTGAGGTTTCTGCAATGCCGTCATGTGGTGCGAGGGTAGCAACCGGAATATACCGTCGTGGCACCCCCCTTCATATACACATGCCCGTCGTCGCCCCAGTCTATTTCAAGAGTTCCGCCGAGCAGATCCACCGCGACTTCCCTGTCGGTCAGCCCATTGATGGCGGCGGCTACCGCCGTGGCACACGCTCCTGTGCCACACGCAAGCGTCTCTCCGCTGCCACGTTCCCACACCCTCATGCGGATGCGGCCTGATGACATCACCTGGGCAAACTCTATGTTAGCCCTGTCGGGCCACATGGGGTGCATCTCCAGTTCGCGTCCGAGAGCGTGCACGTCCACCCTGTCGAGGTCTTCGACAAACACCACGCCATGGGGGTTGCCCATCGACACAGCATTTATCCTGACATCTCCGGCAGTGGTACTGACCGTGGCATTTATAACCGAAGGCTTGTCACTTACCACCGGGACGAGGTGCGAATCAATCACCGGCTCGCCCATGTCTACCGTCACCGCCTCAACTTTGCCGCCTTTGACATCAAGCGAAAGTATCTTGATGCCCGACATGGTTTCCAGCTTTATAATCTGCTTGTCGGTAAGCCCATGCTCATATACATACTTGCCGATACAACGGCTGGCATTGCCACACATCTTACCTTCAGAGCCGTCAGCGTTGAACATGCGCATCTTGAAGTCGGCCACGTTGCTGTCCATGATGAGTATGATGCCGTCGGCACCCACTCCCTTGTGGCGGTCGCTCATCTCTATCGCCAGAGCCGCCGGATCTCGCGGTGCACCCTCAAGGCAGTTGATGTAGATGTAATCATTGCCGAGTCCGTGCATCTTGGTGAATTTTATGACTTCTTGTACGGCCATTTTGTCTGTCTGTTTATCTTTACACTGCAAAGGTAAACATTTTGTTTGAATAATCAATAAATTTTTGGCAAAATGTCGTATAAAATTCTATTTAATCTCTTTTTGCTATCCGACGAGGCTTTTTAATGTCATTTATCCATTCCCATCAATGCTATCAGAACATTATGCCGAGCCTAATGGTAGCCATGCTCAGCTTGTTGGCCGATTTTCCGGATGTAGTGGTTGCATCGCTTATATCCTTGCCTCCGTTGTAGCTGTAGCCCAAAGTCAGATAGCTTTGAAACTTACGCGAACCGGCGAGATTGAATCCCACTGACGGATTGATATAAAAGGCGGCGTTTGTAGCTGTGCCGAAGAAGCTGTTGAGAGCCACACCCGTCCTGAAATCCAGGAAACAGAGCTGTGGGCGTTTTGAAAACGAGGTGCGCAGCAACACGTAGAGCGGATAACTGAACGAATTGTTATTGACCATGCCATGGATTCCGGCACCAAAACCCACAATATCTACGCCCTGAAATCTCATGCCGAAATAGGCATCGCCGTTGAGCGACGACATGTCGGCCGTAGTCAGGTCGATAGAGCTGCCCACATCGACACCCCATGCAAATCCGGTCTTCCTTGACGATTCGCCGGCATCAGGGCCTACGGCGGCATATGCACCGGTCAGTCCACCGCAAGCAGCCATCGCCACAGCGGCTATGATAGCTTTCAGATATTTCATGCTTTATATAATATGATGATTGTATTGCTATATAATTACAGAGTTGAACGCTTGACAAATGTAGCACGGCACCACTCGCCTTCTGTGCATACCCCGGTCAATTCCAGCCCGTGGGCCATGGCCTCTCTCTCTATAAGGGGAACATCGGCCCGGTAAAATCCGCTGAAAGCCGCAACGCCCCCTGCCTTGATAGCCGCAGCATAGCGTTCGACATCGTTTATGATTATATTTCGGTTGATATTGGCAAGAAATACATCGGCAGCCTCACACCGTGACAATGCAGATGCATCCCCGAGCACCACCTCGATATTGGCGGCACAGCCGTTTGTCTCCACATTCTCCCGTGCATTGACAGCGGCCATCTCGTCTATCTCAATGGCAGTTACATGCTTGGCGCCGAGCATCGAGGCAAGTATCGCGAGGATTCCGCTGCCCGTGCCCATGTCTGTAACCTCCTTGCCTTCCACACCGCAATCAAGCAGAAACCTTATCATCAGACTTGTGGTGGCGTGATGGCCTGTGCCGAAAGCCATCTTCGGGTCTATCACTATATCATAGTCGGCGGTCGGGACATCCTTGTGAAACGAGCTGTGTATGACCACTTTGTCGCCCACCACTATCGGATGGAAATAATTCTTCTCCCACTCGCTGTTCCAGTCGCGGCCCTCCACCGTCTCCGACGTCCAGCTGACGGCCGTTTCAAACGGAAAATCCGCGATGATACCTTCTACAGTTTCCGCATCAAAGGCTTCTTCTCTGACATAAGCTGTCAGACCGGCATCTGTAGCCACAAAACTCTCATAACCGGCATCGGCAAGAAAAGCCGCAAGCAGATCCGTCATGTCGGCATTACAGGGGACAAGCCGGAAATCGGTCTGGCGATAGTCATTCATAGAGCGCGTCAGTCAATCGTTGATATATTTTCAGCAAAGTTACTCATTTTTAACCAACAAACAATGGGACGCGGATAACCGCGCCCCATTGTCATATTTCATCTGTGTGGATTGTAGAGTCAGTGTTTGCGGATGCGCATAAGCGAGCGGAATCCGGTCAGCAGCTTCAGTCCCAGCAACACGTAATCGAAATAGCTGAAACAGCTCAATATGCGACCGACCCACGAAGACTTGCCCGAGAGCGAGCCTGTAGTGGCCAGATTATGGCCTATCCCGGCGAGCTGTTCCTTCTGCAACTGGATACGCGCCATGGTGTAAGCCCTCAGATATGTTATCTCATCGATAGTGTACCTGTGGCTTGCCGTGGGGTCGTTGAAAGAGTTGACAAGTTCCTTATGGTTCATGACAATAAGAGTTGGGATATGAATTTACATATCGGATTGGCAATAAGCTGCTTCTTAAAGAGCACAAACACAATTATAAGCAACAGGTAAAAGCCGCCCATTATAAGATACGCCCACTCGGTTCCTGTCCCTGAAGCTATCCAGTGGACGAGCGCAATCGACAGGAAGAAGAAAGCGAGCACACCTAACACAAACACGATAGCACAGAGTGCTATCGTCGCCATAAGCCTTGCGGCTTTTTCGGCAACGGTCAGTTTGGTATTGGCCCAATAGAGCTTTATAAGCTCCGACAGCCGCATCCACAAGTTTTTATAGCTCTCTGTATCCATCATGCCAGGCGTAGGTGAAAAGCGATGAAACACTGACTCGGAGGCACGGGGTTACTCGGCCTCTACCTCGCTGGTGAGCTGCTCCACGAGAGCGTCTATTTCACTGTCGCAGCATATGATGCCTTTTTTGCGTAGAATCTCGCGGATGCGTTTACGTGTGTCCTCACCTTTCTCAGGAGCAAGAAGGAGTGCGGCACCTGCACCGACGATGGCTCCGCCTAAAAATGCGTAAAGAATGGATGTTGCGTTCATAATCGGGAATAAAATATGTGACAAATTATTGGAATCAAGGGGCGGTCTGTCATCACAAGGCCGCCCCTTGGGATAGTATTGTTCTCTATGAGTTGAAGAGGGGGATAAATGGCAGACAGTCAATGACCGCACTTATCATTTTTCCTTGATTTTGTGGATTTCGTCAGCGATAGTGTCGGCGAGCTCCTCCATCTTGTTCTTTTTGAGCTTCAGGCCCTGCTCCTTGAGGAAGTCCACAATGTTGTCACGTGTCTTTTCGCCCTTTTCGGGAGCGAGGAGAAGACCTACTGCAGCACCGGCTACGGCGCCACCTATCACGGCGAGAATAATGTTGAGGGGTTTCATATTGACTTTTTTGTTTTAAGAATTGGTTACTGAATCCAATTTAAATAACAATCAATAGATGTTTTTGTGCGATTGACCTGCCGTTTTTTCACACTCACATGAGGATATAGCTGGTCATCGGAGCGGCTTTGCCGGTGAGCATGCCTTTCTTGACAGCAAACTTTGTACCGTGTACGCCATCGGTGTATTCGCCGTCGGCAAGAGATGTGGCCAGTTTAACCTTCTGAGCCTTGTTGCTGATGTTGACCAAAGCAACGCCCTTGCTGCCGCGCTCCACCTCTATGAGAGCACCGTTTTCTGAAATCACGATATTCTCGGGCTGGCCGGCCATAGCTGTGCGGAACTTGTTGGCAGCCACTACCTCCGGATGCTTGAAATTGTCGTTGCCACGCTCGCCGATACGGTTGTTGCCCCAGACATTACCGGGTCCGCTGCCGGCGGGACGGCTGTAGAACAGCGGCATGCCTCCGTTACGTGCGGTGAGGAACACCCAACCCATGCGAATCTGGTCATCGGTAAGACCAGCTGATTCGTGGGCGTTGCAGTATGTGTCGTGTGACTCTACCCATGACACGAGGTGGTCAGGAGTCAAAGAGTGGTCCCATCCGCGCAGATTGACGGCATTGGCATCCATCTTCTCGAGAGCGGCACGGAGTGTGTGGCCATAGTTGCTCGCGGTCATGGACATATATTTAGCATACTCGGCCTCGGGAACGTTCTTGTCCTGAAGTACCTCACCGTAGACAAATACGGTATCGGGCATCAGCAGCGACAGGCCTTCCACAGCCTCACGTCCTGTAGCCACGTCCCAGAAATTGTTGCGCTCTGCTTCGGGAGCCACGGGATCACTCGGCACACCGATATGCTTGGCGGTGTCATAACGGAAACCGCGAGCTCCGAGGTTGATAAGGTCATTGATATACTGGAGGAAATAATACTGGAAGTCGGGATTCTCGGTATTAACGTCAGGCAGACCGCCCATGGCCCAGAGAGTGCACTGTGTGCGGTCATTATAGTCCTTTATCTCGTTGAAACCTGATTTATGCCAGAGGCGGTCGCGGCCACCTGCTGCAGCAAGCATGTCGGGGGTGACTGCAGTGGTGTCAAATGCCGTATGATTGGGGAGCACGTCCACAAGTACCTTGACATTATATTTACGTGCGCTGTCACACATGGCCTTGAACTGGTCACGTGTACCGAGCTGATAGTTGCCCACCTTCCAGTCGATAGGCTGATAGTGGTAGTACCATTTGCCCTTTACGGAGTCACCCTCCTGGCTGAAGAGGGCCATGCCGCCGTCCTCACCGACGAAACATGTATTGGCAGGAGAGGTCTGCACATATTTGTATCCGGCCTCGGCTATATCCTTCATATTGTCGGCAATGGTAGGGAACGACCATGACCAGGCATGCAGGATAGTGGCGTCAGCAGGGATTTTGGAATCGGAATCAGTGGTAGCGGATGCAACGAGAGCTACCATGGAAAGCGCACCGGCTATTGCAGTAAACTTTTTCATCGTACTGTATTTGAGCTGTGAAGGTAAGAAGTTATTATTGATGTTAAGAAATAAGCAAGATTATACGAAGCTGACGACGAAGAGCCATGCCTCATCATTCACCCAAAGTTAGCAAATATTTTCGGTAATGACGCCGTCCGTTAGCTTTTATTAGCATCTCTACCGGTGCAGCCTGTATCTTTTGGCAAGACGGGCGTATGATTCGCTATCCTTGAACTCCTTAAGAGCCGCATTGACCGAGTCAGCGAGCTGGCGGCGGTCACGCGCTATGAGCCATGACTGGAACTGGGTGAACGATATGCCCAATGACACATCGACCTGCGGATAGTCCTTGGCAAGACGCAAGGCTGTGGCCTCATTGACCACCGCCATCGGTATCTGCCCGAGGGATGTGAGCATGAAAAGCTGTTCGGAGCCGTATTCATCGCTCTCCTTGACCGGTATCTCGCGGCCTATTTCACGTGACAGATTATAGAGACGCGATACAGCCGGCGACCCTTTGGGCACCCATATCGTGTCACCTCCGAGGTCAATCTGCGAGGCTACCCTACCCTTGTGCGTCGCCGAATCACGCAGCTGCACGAGCACCTGCTTGTCAAGAAACGACGGCTCGGTGAAAATCACCCTGTCCTGCATGTCGGTAGTCCGGGCCACATCAGCCACCAGGATGTCATATTTATGCGAGTCAAGCCCTTCGAGGCCCTGGCTTATGTTGGTCAACGGATGAAATTTGAGCGGCACACCTTTCTGGGCTGCTATCTGACGTATCACATCATAGTTGAAGCCGCCAAGCGTGTCGGCATAGCGGTATAGCGACATGGGCGAATACTCTATGGCTACATCAAGAGTGTCACCCGAAGCGGGACGGTCAGACACACGATAGCTGCGGAATATACTGCATTCACGCAGCATGACCATACATGTCAATGCCGCTACGAGCAGCACCACATAGAGCAATGTTTTTCCTCTGGCTGGTTTCGGACGTTCAAACATATGGCTCGGCAATTAGTTGGCGAAATCTACCGACACTCCCATCTGGAATCGGCGCGGATTGAGCGGATAGTGCGGCATAGAGAAATAATTATTGGAACCCAAGCCCTGATTGACATGCGACATCATGACGTAGAATCGGGCACGGCTCAGTTTCATGTTGATGTACGCATTCATAAACGCAAAGTTGCCACACAGGGCCTTGTCCTGGTTGTAAAACGCCTCGGTGGCCGGCTCGTAGCCCGGCGCACGGTAACGTGTGTAGTAATCGCAATCCACGCCCAGCTGCACCGACAGCACTTTGGCGATTTTGAATGTGACATATAGGTTGCTGTAGACGGCGAGCGCCGGCAGAGGTATCACATCCTCATTGGAAGTGGCCTGATATGTGATGCGGTTGTCCCAATGGAGCGGACCGACGGCAAATGGCTGTTCAAGTCTCGCCCAGAACAGCTGCACACCGCCGCCATGTTGCGCCGGGAGGGCATTGCGGTCAAAGTAGACGCAGTTGGTGACTGTCTCCGTGCCGATATTGACAGATGTGCCCCAACGGGGGAACTCTATCTGGCCGCCGAATCTAAACGACTGCGTGTTGTCAAACTTGTTGTTCCAAATATAATGGTTGGAGCGGTAGGTCTCCATCAGCGGCGAACAGTGCTCGTTTTTCAGCAGAGTATAGGCCGTGACGCTCAGGGTGTCCGTGCGTATGGGTATGTTGCCTGTGAGATTACCCGACACATTAAATTCGCCGGCAGCACCGACCACACCAATGCGCCCTATGACATCGTATTTGAAATATTTCAGCTTGTCACTGTAGAGACGCGCACCTACGTAGAGCTTGTTTTGTGTAATCTTGTCATCGGAGGGGGTATAGTCAGGCAGAGGGGTCAGAGCCTCATGCGGCGGATAGTCAGCCTCATCATAATACGGCAGACGGTAGCGGCTGTAGTCATAGGTCACAAAGCCCGTAAGGCCCATCTTTACCCATTTGTGGAAGCCCTCTATAAGACCTACCCCTAAAGTATTGCTGACCTTAGTGTATGACGTCTTGTCATATGAACCCGATGTATCATAGTAGTTGTCGGCCCAGAAGCCCTCGGTATCCTCGCGATTGGTCTTGTTGGTAAACACATGCGAATTGGTCTTCAGATTGAAGGTCCATATCAGGTCCGTCACAGGTATGAAAGTGCGGCGCACGATGGTATCGGTGTCGTTACGCTCCACGTGGTGATAGCCGAGACTGTAACGGTTGTTGACAAACAGGTCCAGCCCCTTGACACGTGTGTGGGCATCATTGAGATTGACGGCAAAGTTTTTCGGGCCTCCGCCGATGGCAGCCGACGGGGCATTGTCAGGGTCGAGAATTACGGAATCGTCCTTGAGACCCCCGTTTTCCTTATTGAGCATGTTATATGACAGCAGACTCGCCATCATGCGGTAACGCTCGCCCATATATGAGCCGGAGAATCCCCAGTTGAAATCCTTGGAACCCTGCGCCTGGTAACTGCCTCGCGAATACAGGTAGTCAATGTAGGCTCCTATCTGTATCTGCCGGTTGACATTGCCTGAGAAAACACCGTTGAGACGGTCCTGACCCACATCACGGCCACCGCCGAAATTATAGCTGAGCAGAGTCATCGGGATGCGCGTGTTGTAGAACTTATAGCTGTCAAGCGACGGCAACCATGCTTTCAGCGGGTCCACGAAATAGAAATCGCTCTGCGGAGCTCTCTCCATCCATATCATGTTGAGACCCTGCGCCCCGAGATTGCCTGTGGTGGCATAGGCCGATGATATAGCCGACGGCACTGACCGCTGGGCATAGTCGGTCAGAAGAGTGTCAATAGTCGACGGATGCGTTACCCCGAGCGGCATTGTGGCCTCCCACGCATACGATGGGGCTATAGCCGGCTTCTTGGCATATGCAGCAGCAACCGTCAGGAGTGATATTATGATGTATAGCAGGGATTTCTTCATTGTATCAGTCTTTTCACAGAACCGGGGCAAAGTTACTGAAAAAAATCCATTGGGATAGGTACCAAAAAAAAATTACTCGTCGTCACGACGAATAATCTTCTTACCTTAAATCTAATACCATGAAAAACTTGATGCAAAGTTAAGGCTTGGATTTGAAAATACAAAATTCAAGCACGAAAAACTATGTCGTTTAACATAGTTTAATAGTAGTGTCATTTTATGAATGACGTTTCACCAGCTCGCGTTCGATGTCAGGGAGTGTTACATCCATCTGCTCCAGGAGCACAAGGAGGTGATAGATAAGGTCAGAGGCCTCGTAGACAAACCTGTCACGATTGCCGTCAACAGCTTCTACTACAGATTCCACGGCCTCCTCACCCACTTTCTGGGCTATCTTCTTCACTCCCTTTATAAAGAGCTTGGTAGTGTATGAGTTTTCAGGCATCTCGGCATGACGCTGCTGCACGAGACGGCTCAGGCTGCGGATAAAACCGTCCTCAGAGGGGGTATCGAAGCACGACACCGTGCCGCGATGGCATGTGGGGCCTATGGGGTCGGCCTTGATGAGCAAGGTATCCTCATCGCAGTCGGCATACATCTGCACCACATTGAGAAAATGGCCTGAGGTCTCCCCCTTGGTCCATAAAGTCTGGCGTGTACGGCTGTAGAATGTAACTTTGCCTGTGGCTACGGTCTTGTCAAACGCCTCACGGTTCATATATCCGAGCATAAGCACACGGAGGGTTGTGGCATCCTGAACTATGACAGGCAGAAGTCCGTCAGCACATTTTTCAAGTTTAAACTGGTTGAAATCCATTATACTTACTGTTGTGTATGATTTAGCAGTGATTTGTTATGCAGCAATGTCATTAGCTAATGAACGCTCCTTTCGTTGTAGGGACATGCCATGGCATGTCTGGTGACGCAACACCCCTCATTAGCATGGCTTTAGGCGACATGCCATGGCATGTCCCTACTATATAATATGTCCCTACTATATAATAACGCCATTAGGGCATTAATAATTGCTAAGGTTTGTGGCATTGGGTTATACCGTGCGCACCGGGATGCCTCGGGCGGCAAGCTGACGCTTAAGCTCCGCGATGGTTATCTCGCCGTAGTGGAATATGCTGGCGGCGAGGGCTGCATCGGCATGACCCTCCTCAAACACCTCGGCAATATCGTCTACGCTGCCGGCTCCCCCGGATGCTATCACCGGGATGGTCAGCATCGAAGCCAGACGTGAATATGTGTCACAAGGATAGCCGTTGCGTGTGCCGTCATGGTTCATCGACGTAAACAGTATCTCTCCGGCTCCGCGCGACTCAACTTCAGTGGCCCACGTAAACAGTTCGCGGTCGCTGACACGGCTGCCTCCATGGGTGGTGACATGCCATATGCCGTCATCCATGAGCCGGGCATCAATCGCAGCCACTACAAACTGCGAGCCGTAGCGTGCGGCTATCTGCGATATAAGTTCAGGCTCAGCCACAGCAGCACTGTTGACAGTGATTTTGTCGGCACCAGCATCAAGCAGCCTTGAAGCGTCATCAATAGTAGAGATGCCTCCACCCACCGTAAACGGGATATTTATACGGTCGGCGATACGCTCCACGAGCTTTGTGAACGTGCTGCGACCCTCGCGTGAAGCACTGATGTCGAGAAACACGAGTTCATCAGCTCCCTCGGCGGCATAACGGGCCCCGAGCTCCACGGCATCGCCGACATCGGTAAGCCCCTCGAAATTTATGCCTTTGACCGTGCGGCCGTCCTTGACATCAAGGCATGGTATAATGCGTTTTGCAAGCATATCTTTTATAATCAGTTTTGTGACGGACAGACATAGCGGCTCATGTCGTCAAGCGCTATGCGTCCTTCATAGAGAGCCTTGCCCACGATGACACGCGGCATGCCCATATCGTTGAGTTTCACAATATCGTCCATTGACCCTATGCCACCCGATGCGGTGAATATGACCGCAGGGTGCTTCTCCATCAGTTCGGCATAGAGCTCGGTGGCAGCCCCGGTAAACATGCCGTCACGCGATATTTCGGTGCATATGGCCTGTGTCAGTCCGGACGGTTCGAGCAGGGTAATCAGGTCGGAGATGGTCAATGAGGTGTCCTCAAGCCATCCGCTGACAGCTATCTTGCCGTTACGCACGTCCGCTCCGAGCACCATCTTGTCAGGTCCGTATTTCCGTATCCATTCGCCCATCAGCGTGGGGTTCTTGGCGGCGAGACTGCCTATTATGGCATAGGAGGCTCCGGCATTGAAGAGATCATGCAGGGCGTCCTCCGACTTGATGCCTCCACCCCACTCTATGCTGGCTCCGCTGACCGATGCCATGCGCTCAAGCGTGTTGAGGTTACGGGGATATGACGCTTTGGCACCATCCAGGTCCACGACATGCACACGTCCGAAACCGGCATCGACATAACGCTTCACCATATCCACAGGCTGCGCGTCATATGTGGTGCAACGGTCATAGTCGCCCTGGCTGAGACGCACGCACTTGCCTCCGATGATGTCTATGGCAGGGATAATCTCTATCATAGCTTGAGGAAGTTTTTGATTATGCGTTCGCCCACATCTCCGCTTTTCTCGGGATGGAACTGTGTGCCGTAGAAATTCTCATATTTGAGCGCGGATGAAAACATCCGGCCATATCGGGTGGTGGCTATGGTGTCGGGACAGAGGCTGGCATAGTAGCTGTGGACGAAATACACGTATTCGCCACCATTTATATCCTTGAAGAGCTTGCCGTCAAGATTTGTTATGTCATTCCAACCCATATGGGGCACTTTCAGGCCATCTTCAGCCTTGAACTTCTTCACCTTCGCATCAAACAGATTGAGGCAGTCGGTGTCACCTTCCTCGGTGTGGCGGCACATGACCTGCATGCCCACACAGATACCGAGCACCGGGTGGCGCAGATCCTTGATAAACTGGCACAGTCCGCGCTCGCGCAGATTGTGCATCGCCTCGCCGCAGTGTCCTACTCCGGGCAGTATCACGTGGTCAGCTTTGGCAATGACATTCTTGTCATCGGTAAGCACATATTCGGCATCGAGCCGGTGGAGGGCATTTTCCACAGAGCGGATATTGCCCATCTTATAATCGATAATAGCTATCATAGCATTCCTTTGCTTGATGGTAAGTCGTAAGAATACACGTCACGGCGCACAGCCATGCGCAATGCCCGGGCAAATGCCTTGAAGACACCCTCGATGAGATGATGGTTGTTGTCGCCACGGGCTTTGACGTGCAGATTGGCTTTTAACGCCACAGCAAGGGTCTTGAAGAAATGGGGATACATCTCAGTGGGAGTGTCGCCGACATACTCGCGTGTAAACGGCACATCCCAGTCAAAGTCAGCGCGTCCGCCCAGGTCCATCAGGCACATCGCACGGCTCTCATCCATGGGCAACACGAAGCCGTAACGCTCTATGCCGCGTTTGTCGCCGAGAGCTTTGAGCAACGCCTCACCGAGAGCTATCGCCACATCTTCCATGGTGTGGTGCTCATCCACTTCGGTATCTCCCTGACACTTGACCGTCAGCGATATGCCCGAGTGGTGGGGTATCTGGTCAAGCATGTGGTCAAAAAATTTCAGCCCGGTGTCAATGCTCGACGGGTCTCCGCCGTCAAGATTGACCAGCACATGAATCTTGGTCTCCGATGTGTCGCGCCTCACTTCGGCTCTGCGCGGCGACGAGAGGATGTGGCGCGCTATCTCATGCCAGTCGGTGGTGACGAGGGCGCAGTCGGCGGTCTCGGCCGATGGCTCCCCTATCATTATGGACTGCGCACCGAGATTCTTGGCCAGCTGCACATCGGTTATGCGGTCGCCTATCACGTATGATGCGGCAAGGTCATAGCTGCCGTCCATATATGCCGTCAGCATGCCTGTGCGCGGCTTGCGTGTGGGGGCATTGTCCTCGGGGAAACTGCGGTCAATCAGCTGGGCATCAAAACGCACACCCTCTCCGGAGAGGGTCTCGAGCATCTTGTTGTGAGCCGGGTGGAATGTATCTTCGGGGAAAGAGTCAGTGCCGAGACCGTCCTGATTGCTCACCATTACCAGTTCGTAACCCTTGCCCATAAGGCTTGCAAGGGCAGTGATGGCGCCAGGCACGAAACAAAGTTTTTCAAGGGAATCAATCTGCTCATCCTCAGGTTCGCGGATGATAGTCCCGTCTCGGTCGATGAATAAAGCTTTCTTCTTCACGGTCAGTCTTGTGATGAATATGATTGCAGGAGATGGAGCATACGCCTGTTTTCCTCGGGGGTGCCTATGGTCAGACGCAGACAGCCGGCGCATCCCGGCAGACGGCTGCGGTTACGCACTATCACACCGTTGAGTATCAGATAGTCGTAGACAGCGTTGGCATCCGTCACCTTGGCCAACAGGAAATTGGCATCGGAAGGATACACATGCTTGACACAGGGGCATTTGGGCAGCTCGCGCATCAGCATGTCGCGGTCATCTATGATGCTGCGCACCATGCCGTCTATGTCAGTGCGACGCAAGCGGTTGATAATCTCGCGCTGTGTGGGTCCGTTGATATTATAGGGATACTTCACCCTTGCATAGAGTTCGGCAATGCGAGGGTCAGAAATAGCCATGCCTATACGCAGGCCGGCCATGCCCCACGCTTTGGAAAACGTCTGGAGCACTATGAGATTGGGGTGGGTGCCGATGGCCGTCTTCATCGAGCCCGACGGCGAGAAGTCCACGTAAGCCTCATCAACCACCACCATGCCGTCAAACCGCTCGCAGAGAGTCAGGATGTCAGCCGGGGCAAAGGCATTGCCGGTAGGATTGTTAGGGCTGCATATCCACATCAGTTTAGAGTGGGCGTCGGCAGCTTCGAGCAGCTTGTCGACAGGGAGCTTGAAATCTTCGGTCAACTGCACCTCGCGCAGCTCCACGTCATTGACAGCCGCACTTACAGTATAGACTCCGTAGCTCGGGGTGATGGCGATGGCATTATCCACACCCGGACGGCAGAATATCCTGAATGTCAGGTCTATGGCCTCGTCGCTTCCGGCACCGCCCAGAAACAGCTGCTCCTCCTGCACGCCCTTAAGGGCGGCCACATGGCGTTTCAAATCCTTATGGTGGGGGTCCGGGTAACGGTTCACACCGTTGTCAAACGGATTTTCGTTGGCATCAAGCCACACCGATATGTCACCGCCCTTGCACTCGTCACGCGCCGTGCTGTAAGGCTCAAGCGCGAGGATGTTGGGGCGCACATAGTCTAAAGGATTCTTCATGACCATCTCTATAATACGTTTTTATATATATGATTCTCTAAGGTGTCAGCGGTCAGTGCGTATTTTGACCGCCATGGCATGGGCATCAAGGCCCTCGGCCTCGGCCATAGTGACGATGGTGGACGCTATGCCGTCAAGACCTTCGCGCGACAGCTCCTGATACGTAATCTTACGCATGAAACTGTCGATATTCACTCCGCTGAACGAGTGTGCCCATCCGTTGGTGGGGAGCGTGTGATTGGTGCCGGAAGCGTAGTCACCGGCGCTTTCGGGCGAATAGTTGCCAATGAAGATGCTGCCGGCCGCGGTAATGCGGTCAGCGATGCTCCACGGATTATCCATGGATATTATAAGGTGTTCGGGAGCATATTCATTGACCATGTCTATCATGGCATCGCGGTCCTCCATGACTATGATGTGGCTGTGTGAAAGCGACTTCTCGATGCTTGATGTGCGTGACAATCGCGCCGAAATCTGCGCAACCTGTTCTCTGACAGCATCGGCTATGGCTTCCGAAGTGCACACACATATAGCCTGACTGTCAGGGCCGTGCTCGGCCTGTGACAACATATCCGACGCCACAAAACGCGGATCGGCAGTCTCGTCAGCCATGACAAGTACCTCACTCGGGCCGGCCGGCATATCTATAGCCACCTCTGAGGTAAGCATCTGCTTGGCCTTGGTGACAAAGCGGTTGCCCGGGCCGAATATCTTATGGACACGCGGTATGCTCGAGGTGCCCAAGGCCATGGCAGCCACAGCCTGTGCGCCGCCTACGCGGTAGACCTTGTGGATACCGCACTCACGCGCCGCGAAAAGTATCTCCGGAGAGATGCTGCGGTCACCGCTCTGGGGCGTACACAGTATTATCTGGTGGCAACCGGCTATAGTGGCCGGGATGGCGAGCATCAGCACCGTCGAAAACAGCGGAGCCTGTCCGCCGGGGATATACAGGCCGACTTTGGTTATGGGAACAGGCCGCTGCATGCAGATGACGCCGGGCATCGTCTCAACCTTGACCATATCAGGCATCTGAGCCTCGTGGAAGCGGCGGATATTAGCCGCACCGGCACGTATGGCCTCCTTAACCCTCTCAGGCACAAGTCTGCAAGCCTCGTCGATTTCAGCCTCGCTGACCTCAAGCTCATTGATGTCGGCGTGGTCAAATTTCATGGCCATCTCTCGCAGAGCCTCGTCACCACGGGCACGCACATCGCTGATGATTGCCTCCACGGCCTTTGTGACCTGGGGATCGTCAGGGATATTGCGCTCTGTGAGAGCTTTCCACTGGCTGCGCAGGGGATTTACGACTATATCCATCAGCGCACTATGTTTTCAAGCGCGAGCACGAGGATGTCCTCGGCGCCTACGGATTTGAGTTGTTCGATTTTCTCCCACAGCTCCTCCTCGCGGATGACCGCATGGAGCGAGTACCAGCCTTTGGCAGCCAGAGGGAGCAGCGTGGGGCTCTTCATGCCCGGGAGTATCTTGACGGCTTCCTCAATGGCGCTTTCGGGGAGGTTCATCAACACATACTTCATGTCACGGCTGCCGATGATGCTCTGGAAGCGGAATTTGAGCTGCTCAAGCTCCTGAAGCTTCTGGCCGTCAAGGCCTTTGGTAGCAATGAGCACGGCCTGGGAATAGAACACCTGCTCGACCTCCACAAGTCCGTTTTGCACCAGAGTGCCTCCCGACGATACGATGTCAAATATCGCGTCGGCCATGCCTACGGCCGGAGCGACCTCCACTGAGCCGGCTATCTCATGGATTTCAGCCTCAATGCCTTTCTCCTTGAGGAAGTTGCCGAGGATGCGCGGATAGGATGTGGCGATGCGCTTGCCGGCAAACCACTGCAGGCCGTCATAACGGGCATCCTTGGGCACTGCAAGCGATATGCGGCAGTCGCTGAATCCGAGCGACATCACTATGTTTACGTCCTGGCCTTTCTCCTCCATCTCGTTGAGACCCACGATGCCTATGTCGGCCACACCCATGGCCACAGCCTGGGGGATGTCATCGTCTCGGAGATAGAGCACGTCCATAGGGAATCCTTTGGCGCGTGCCACGAGTTTGCGGCTGCTGCCTGATGTGGTGATGCCGCTGTCTTTGAGCAGCCCCATGCAGTCTTCATTGAGTCGGCCCTTGGCCTGGATAGCGATTCTCAGCATAAAATCTTTTAATATAGCAAAAGCCGTCAACCGTCATCACACTACCGGGATTACAAAAGGCCGGCAGTCTGACGAGTGTCAATGGCTTAGATGGTTAAGGTATGTGTTGGTGTGTCGGAGAGGTCCGCTTAGTCGAGGTTGTGATTGTCCTTTGCAGGGTTGCGATAGTAGATTTTATGTTCTACATACTCCTCGGCAGCTATCAGCGTGGGCTTGGGCAGCTTCTCGTAGTAGCGTGAGATTTCGATCTGCTCGCGGTTTTCCGAGATTTCCTCGAGGTTGTCGTTAAGCGAGGCAAATTCCTGCAGCTTCTTCTCCAGGTCGCGTTTCATCTCGCCTGCGATCTGGTTTGCACGCTTTGCGATGATGGCCACTGTCTCATAGACATTGCCTGTGTCCTCTGAAAGCTCTATCATGTCACGTGTGACAGTGTTGAGCGGAGCATTGATTTTCTTGTAATCCATCAGATTAATCAGCTGTAATTGAAGGGATTGTATATATAATAACGTTATTAAAGTCCTGTGTCGTCCTTGACATGGCGGCTGGCTATCTTGAATATGTTGTCAGCCTCCTTGCGGTTCTTGCCGTCAGGGAAGTCGTTGATGAAGCCGTAATACTCATCGACCACGTCGCGGAAACGCTCCGGCTTCATCTCGTCGACCGAATTTGAAGCCTCCTGATAGCGTGACTTGAGTATTATCATCTCCAAATCCTCCTTATATTTGGTATAAGGGTATTTCTTAAGGGCGTTCTGGGCTACTATGACCGCGCTGGCATAGTTGTTGCCGAGATATGTGCCGAGGTTATAGTAGAGCACGGCGTTCTCGAGCTCTTTGAGAGCCAGCTTGTCCTGAAGCTCGAATATGGCATTCTGGGCAGCAGGAGTGCGCTCGCTGCGCGGATAGTATTCTATGAAGTTCGAGAGCTCCTCTATCGCCTTGACAGTGTCGCTCTGGTCAAGCTGCGGCTCGGGGCTGTCAATGAAGTAGCCGTAACCGCAGTAGTAGCGGGCCAGCTCGGTATATTTGCCGCGCGGAAAGCGGGTGTAGTAGTTCTTGAAGTATGCGCTTGCAGTCTTGTACTCTTTGTTGTCATAATAGCTCATGGCCATCAGATACAAGGCATCCTCCGCCTTTTCCGTGCCCTTGAAAGCCGGTATGATGTCTGCGAGGATGGTATATGCCTGTACATACTGCTTCTTCTCGTAGGCGCGCTGGGCGAAGTCGAGCTTGTAGTCGGCATCCTTGCTCTTCTGCGCCTTCTGGTATTCGCCGCAGCCGCAGAGCATCACCGATGCCACGCATATTATGATGAGATTGACAATCTTCATTTACGCTTGCTTAGTATTCCGTAGGGACACACTGCCCCCAATAGTCGGCAAAGTTAACAAATTTTCCCGACATACGCCACACCCCGCCCGCCCCCACTGCAAGAAAATTTGCAGAAACACACTTTGCGCATCAAATATTCTAAATTTTATCGATATAACTTTTGGTTTGCAATCAATTTAATACTATATTTGCACATACTGCAAGTAATATCAAACACCGACTATACAATATCACGAAAACAAAGCACTTCATCACAATGAGCATTTTCATGCTTGCATCCTGTTTTTCTTTTGCCGCCTTGCCTCCCAATAGGGTGCACAACGTAACCCAAGTAGAGGCGGAGGAAAAAATACTTGACGAATTCAAAAATCAGGATGTCAACATCTTTAAAAAAGAAGAGTTCTTGCCATCGTTGATTCTGAACGGTGGGGCTGAATCCTCCAAGTGGACTTTTTTTTTGTAGATCCAGAACCTATGAAAGGATGGATGCACGATGCCTATATCGTAGAAATTCCTAAAAAATTATTTCTGAAACGCCCATAAAATTCTGGACGTTAGCAGACATTCCTCTAACAAAACGACTTACATCCGAACTCCCTACTGATGACTACACCCCATTAGTTGTAAGCAACAGGTATGGCGTGAATGCGGATGCCAAACCGTCCGTAATGGGCGGCTTGATGCCTAACGCACCAGACAATTATGCACAGCGGACCTATGCTGTCATAATCAACGGAGGAGCGTCCAAAATGGCCAACAAACCGCGGTATTGGAACGACTGCTCCTTCATCTACCAGACCCTCTCCAAGAAATACGGGGTGCCTAAAGACCAAATCTATCCCATCATGGCTGACGGCAATGACCCTGCGGACGATTCCCTCCTCGGAGCCGGAAGATATTATAACCAGTCGCTCGACCTGGACTTTGACGGGAATGATGAAATCAAGCTGGCAGCCACGAAAGCCAACATAAAGTCAACACTTGAAAATCTTGCTTCCATTCTTAAGGAGGACGACCACCTGTTCATCTTCGTCACGGATCATGGCGGCACGATCGACCATGTAAAAACCTCATTCATATGCTTATGGAACAGCGAACGGCTTTACGACTACGAACTCGCAGAACTGCTGAAGCCGTTTACTGCCAAATATGTGAATGTCAATGTCGTTCTGGGACAATGTTATTCGGGAGGATTTGTTGATGACCTCGATCAGATAGGCTGTGTGGTGGCTACTGCGAGCCGAGGGTCAGAATATTCTTACGGCATGTACTACCTCCCATATGACGAGTTCCTGTATCACTGGATATGTGCCGTCAACGGAGCTGATCCCCAAGGACAGCCTTTAAATGCCGACACAAACGGAGATGGCTTTGTCTCTATGGACGCAGCCTTCTCATATGCACGACTGCACGATGCGATTGAGGAAGAGACTCCCCAATACCAATCCCGACCGCTTTCAGTGGGTGAAGATCTTGCCTTCAACCGCATGGCACCAGCCGTTGACCTTTACATAAAGGACAATCCCGAAGATACGGGCAAACAGCCCAATCTGACTACCGACAAATTCTGGTGCAGCCCCTCGATATGGGTCAGAAACCAGGACGATGGCATAGAGCAGCATGAAAATCCATATTATTCCTCTGATCATCTCACTTCAATGGTATATGTGAGGGTCCACAACCGGGGGAAAAAGGACTACGAAGGGGGACAGTGGGCGCATGTGTATTGGGCAAAGGCATCCACTGGGTTCACTGATGCCGCCTGGAAAGGTCGCGAACTATACCATAACCGAGTGGTTACTGGGGAACATTTGCGGGCATCTCACATACCACCTATAGCCTCCGATGCCTCAGGGGTAGTAAAAATTACATGGTCTCTGCCAAATGACCTCATAGGTGGAACGGAAGATAATAATACCGAAAACCATCATTTCTGTCTGCTTGGAAAAATCATGGACACCCATCTTGATGACGGTTATGAAGCAGGCAAGCGTTACTTCAATGTCAAAGGAAGCAACAAACAAGCTCAAAAAAACGTATCGGTGATAAAACGTGACGAGCTGTCAAAAGAAACGAAAGTTTATGTGCGCAACGTGTCATCCTCGGCGCAAAATTACAGCCTTGAGCTTGTACCCCGCACATCTGCCGATGCCGAATTGTTCGACAATGCCTCCATCCAAATGTCAATGAGCCAAGCAATTTACAAGGCTTGGGAAAACGGCGGACTGCAAGCCGACAACATATCCATCCCGTTAGACATGGCGAATGCCCCAGGCAAGCGGCACGTGTCGTTCCAATCACAGGACGGGATATTAAGCGCCATCCGACTCTCTCCCGATGAATTTGACGAGGTGTCGTTGAAATTCAATTTCCGCAACGGTCTGATAAGGGAGGATGCGTATGTAATTGATCTGATCCAGAGAGATGAAAACGGTAACATAGTAGGAGGAGAGACTTTCGAAGTCGAAGCACCTAATCTTGTATTGAACCATAGCACACTAATAGAGGAGACCCCTCCGGCAATCAAGTTTGTTGGATATGGCTCCCCGGCAAAACATTCGCTGACAGTTTCCCTTGAAAGCGAAGCTCCGATGGAGGGGAGCATCGTGATAGCATCGGTGATTGATGGAAAAGTGATCGGTCAGACCCCCATAGCTAAGGGAGAGGCTGAGGTCAACATTGATATTTCTGGTCTCTCCGAGGGTGTTTATAGCGCGACATATGTCTCAAACGGAGTCGTCGCTGACAACAGACGCTTCTATAAATAATAACAAGCCATCCCCAAAAACCACTATGAAAAGAATGATTATCTCCGCAGCGGTATGCCTGGCGGTGTTGGCATCAATTGCGGAAGAGAAGGCTTTACTGTGTGTCAATGTCAAGGAATCCGGGCAGCTGGAGGTAGCCTTGGGAGACCGTATCAATTCGGTAGATTCGCTGGTGGTCACCGGCGGGCCCTTGGACTACTCCGACTTCAAGGCCATCTGGCGCGCGTCGTGGTACGGACGGCTGACCTCCCTGAATCTTGAAAATGCGACAGTCGTAGACAACAAGATACCTGATTTCGCACTGTATGACGTGTACGAGCAGTATGTCAAGCCCCCCATACTACATATACCCCCCTGCATCGGATCATCCTCCCTGACAATATCGAGGCAATCGGAAGATATGCTTTCGCCCGGATGGAGCTTATCGACATTAACATCCCACAATCCCTTAAATCTCTAGACTATGGCAGCTTCATGAGCTGCCATTGGCTCAAAAAAGATAAATTCGTGATCCCGGAGGGAATTACGATTATACCTTACGTGTGTTTCCAGCACTGCCAAAGCATCAGAGAGTTCGTGCTTCCCTCAACGCTTAAGACGATTTTTATTAGTGCCTTTGAAAATACGCGCATGGAAAAAATCAACTTTCCCAATGGACTTGAACGCATTTGTCAGGCTGCATTTCAAGGCAGCGGAGAACTCCATGAAGTGTTTCTTCCCAACTCATGCCAGGAAATACAGCTTTGCGCTTTCTCTTTATGTGACAGTTTGAAAAATCTCCGTCTGCCTGAAGGATTGAAAGTCATACCTGCTAATCTGGTCAGCTACAGTAATGCTTTAGACAGCATACATATACCCGAGAGCGTACAGGAGATAAAGTCAGACGCGTTCTCGATGTGTACCAGATTGCGCAAGGTGAATTTTCCTGAGGGTCTTGAAAGAATAGAGACAAGGGCCTTCACATACTGCAACCTTGACTCCGTGATTCTTCCCTCCTCGGTCAAAGAAATAGGGTCTGACTGCTTTGCTTTCATGTCCGGGAAAGACGAGATGGAGCCTGACACGCGTGACGGCAGCATCGACATCACGACATCGGATGGATGCATTGAAATCAACGCCTCCGGACGGCGATATGGCAGATACATCATAAGTACGATGGATGGACGCATCATCGCTGCAGGAGATATCAAGCAGAGCAAGACAACGATAAACGTCACACAAGGACTATATGTTGTCAGTGCAGCCAACGCAACTCGCAAAGTGGCGGTACATTAAATGAGCGATACCTGCTAAAATCGCATGGAAAGAGTTCTATGCAATCCACATATTTCATGGAACCAATTTCAGGAGGAGCATGCCATGTTCCTACAAATTTATAGACGATTCTCCATACCCGAGGGGGCACATCGGCGATGTGCCAGCCGTGCGTAACCCCATGCACGGAGCGTCAGCGAACGTACATGGGGTTTCGCACAGCTGCCACGTCTCCGACGTGCCTTTACTATTGAGGGTGTTGCAGAACTCAGGAATCATGCAACAAACGCCACCAAATTGAGGGTGTTGCAGAACTCGTCAAATCTGGTAATTATGCCAAAGGCATGTCCCTACACACTGAGGGTTTTTAAATTTTGCAACATCTTCAATGTGTTTCAATGCAGTTCTGCGACACCCATCCTACAAACGTGTTTACATGCAGCTCTGCAATATCCTCTAAGTAGGTGAATTGCATTGCGAGGTAAGATGCGCTGATGTTTTCGCATGGTCGGGAGGCGGGCTAATGGTAGATTTGCGGAAAAAACTACTATTATGGAAGCAAACAGTATCAGGGCAGCGCGCCGACGCAAGGCGGCGAAATGGGAGATGCCGGTGTCACGCAAGTTTTATCTTGACATCATGGAGCAGGTGGAGTCGCTCGGGCAATGCAGCCCCTCGCTCGATGTCGAGAGGATGAAGATGATCATAACCGAATTTGCCAAAGGGCATGCGTATGTCAAACCGCTCAGCGAGATGGAGGCTGTGGTAGTCAAACTGCTGTGTCCTCTCATAGAGAAAGCTCAGCAACGGTCGGCACGGGCACGTTTGGCAGCCAGCAACCGTCGTGTGGCGCGCATGAGAGCCGAAAAAGCGGCAGCAGCTGCGGCTAACGAGCCCCAGACACAAAGCACACCCGCACCCGTCAGCTCCCCCACACGCCACGAAGCGGCGCAAGAACGCCGTCTCAAGCACCTCAAGCGCATAGCCCGACGGCAGGCTGCCAAAGAACATGGAGACAGCCGTGATAATCCAGATGCAGTAAGGATACTGTGGCCTCCCGAAAGGATGACATAGACACGCCCAGGTTTGTAGGTTCGCTACATAATGCTGCTGTTGCCTTAATGATGTATTGTATCAAATCAAATGAATAAGCATGTCGTAAGTCCCGGAGGGACGAGGCTGTCCTTAACCGTGGATGAGGATATGGCATAGCCATGACGAGTCCACGGTGCAACGGAGCAAAAGATGTGAGTCCCGGAGGGACGTAATCGTGGTGGAGACGCTACCATAAACTCGTCCTTTCAGGACTTGGTCTTGAGTGTCCCATGTACCGTGGACTCGGACGGCTATCGCCGACTCTCATCCACGGTTAAGCACAGCCTCGTCCCTTCGGGACTTCCACAGCACACAGAACGGTTGCACATTTCGTGTGCGCAGCGGACATGACACGGCATGTCCACATAAGGATCGGGAAAGTTACCTGGGGGATGCTTTCATCATAATTTAGGTGAAAATGGAGGGGAAGTGTGAAATTTTGGAAGATTTTTTGTTAAATTTGCCGTAGTGTGTTAAAGTAGGCTCTGAGACTTCACGAGAGAGGGCTGCCAAATTTTTAACACTCAACATTATTTAAGGTTAATTGTTAATAACATATAGGATTCACGATGTAACGGCTAACGGTCAACACCTTATCCGACCCATAAAATCCTCGGCATCGCGGTCCAGTTTGATATAAAATGAAAAAATCGACCATCTGGCTGCTGACTTTCATAATGGCTCTCACGTTCATAGGGCTCCTGTATGTGCAGATCATGTACATGCGGGAGATGATACGCATGCGTGAGGACCAGTTTAGCGAGGGGGTCAAAAGAAGCCTGTATGCCGTCACTACAGCCCTTGAGCGCGAGGAGACGAGGCACTACCTGACCGAGGACTTCGCGATGTTCGATGCTTCGGCCCTGGCCTCCGGCGGATTCCGCGCCGACCAGACACAGATGTCTAACGGTGCTCTGAATTTCCAGCAGAACACACGCACAGCCGAGACCCCAGTAGAGGACATCCGCATCAACGATGACATCAAGCTCGGTTCCTCTACGTCGCTACAGAGCAACCATGACAACCTACGAGGCCAGTACCTCTATCAGAAAGGACTCCTCAACGAGGTCATACTCACCATCCTCAGCCAGTCAAGCAACCGCCCCATACGCGAACGTGCCGACTCGACGATGGTGCGCGGATACATGCGCACGGAGCTGGAGAGCAACGGACTTGACCTGCCGTTTGAGTTTGCCATCGTCAACCGCGCCGGGCATCCAGTCTACCGTACCGACGGCTTCACGCCTCCCGAAAGCGATGACAAGGGGAGTGTCTACGTCCAGGCCCTGTTCCCCAACGACCCCGGCTCACGTGTCAACTACATACAGGTCTACTTCCCCACCAAGGCCAACTATATATTCTCTACGGTCAAGTTCATGATACCGTCGTTTGTATTCACCCTGATACTTCTGGTGATATTCCTCTACACCATCATCGTAGCGTTCCGCCAGAAGAAGCTAACGGAGATGAAAAACGACTTTATCAACAACATGACCCACGAGTTCAAGACCCCCATCTCCACAATCTCGCTCGCCGCGCAGATGCTCAACGATGACGCGGTGCGCAAGTCGCCCATGATGCTCCAGCACACTGCCACGGTCATCAACGACGAGACGAAGCGTCTGCGCTTCCAGGTGGAAAAAGTGCTGCAGATGTCAATGTTTGACCGCCAGAGCGCCAATCTGAAGCTCCAGGAGGTCGACGCCAACGTGGCCATAGCCAATATAGTCCACACATTCAAGCTCAAGGTGGAAAAATATGGCGGCAGCCTCGCCGCTGACCTCAATGCCGAAGACAGCATAGTGGCGGTAGATGAGATGCACTTCACCAACGTGATATTCAATCTGCTCGACAATGCTGTCAAATACCGCCGCGAGGACGAGCCCCTGCGCCTGAAAGTCACCACATCCGACCTTCCCGGCCGACGTCTCCGCATAGAGATAGCCGACAACGGCATCGGCATCAAGAAAGAGGATCTGAAAAAGATATTTGAAAAATTCTACCGGGTTTCCACCGGTAACCGCCATGATGTCAAGGGCTTCGGTCTCGGACTGGCCTATGTCAACAAAATGGTGCGCGAACTCGGAGGCGAGATTTCAGCCGAAAGCGAGTTCGGTCATGGATCGAAATTTATAATTGTCTTACCACTCACTAAACTCTGATTAATTATGGAAGAAAGATTGCGTATTCTGCTCTGCGAGGACGACGAGAACTTAGGCATGCTGCTGCGCGAGTATCTCCAGGCCAAAGGATTCAACGCCGACCTCTACCCCGACGGCGAAGCCGGCTACAAGGCTTTCCTGAAAGGCAAGTATGACCTGTGCGTCCTTGACGTGATGATGCCCAAGAAGGACGGTTTCGCTCTCGCCCAGGAAATCCGCACGGTCAACTCCGAAGTCCCCATCATATTCCTCACTGCCAAGTCTCTGAAGGACGACATACTCGAAGGCTTCAAAATCGGTGCCGACGACTATATCACCAAACCGTTCTCCATGGAGGAGCTCGTATTCCGCATTGAGGCCATCCTGCGCCGCGTAAAGGGCAAGAAGGGCAAGGAAATCACGATGTACAAGATTGGCAAGTTCACCTTCGACACCCAGAAGCAGGTGCTTATGGTCGACGACAAGGTGACCAAGCTGACCACCAAGGAGAGCGAGCTGCTGAGTCTGCTCTGCGCCCACGTCAACGAGATACTCGAACGCAATTTCGCGCTCAAGACCATCTGGATCGACGACAATTACTTCAACGCCCGTTCGATGGACGTGTATATCACCAAGCTCCGCAAGCACCTCAAGGATGACCCCTCTATCGAGATTATCAACATCCACGGCAAGGGCTACAAACTCATAGCCCCCGAGGTTGAGGCATCCCAGCAGTAACCCTCCCGACACATCCCACATCATCAATAATCCGCCGCTATCCCATAGATGCCGGCGGATTATTTTTTTATCCTTCATCCACGCCTCCAAATGTATAAGGCGGTAAATGCAGGGGGTGCAAACAAATCCAGCAGATGCGTTGTTTTAATTTTAACATTCACCATATTATCGTATGTATTGTGTAACCTCTTATAACCCATAGATCCAAGTATGCACATGGCCGATGCTCTGGTGTCGCCGGCAGTAGCTGCCGGAGCCGCCGCAGTCTCAGTAGCCGCCCTGATTGTGGCAGCTAACAAAGTTAAGAAATCCGACTCTTCCTCTATCGTCCCTCTGATGGGGGTGATAGGAGCCTTCATCTTCGCAGCACAGATGATCAACTTCTCCATCCCCGGCACAGGGTCAAGCGGACACATCGTAGGAGGTGTGCTTGCTGCAGCCCTACTCGGGCCATGGGCCGGGCTGATTACGGTGGCATCGGTCTTGGTGGTGCAGTGCCTCGTATTTGCCGACGGCGGACTGATGGCCATAGGCTGCAACATCCTCAATATGGGGATATGCACCATATTCCTTGGCTATGCACTTATATATCGCTGGATAGCAGGGCGTTCGCTCACTCCGTGGCGCATATTTCTCGGCTCCATACTCGGCTGCATCGTCGGACTTGAAGCCGGTGCCATACTTGTGACGGCCGAGACAGAGATGTCAGGCATCACGGCGTTGAGCTGGAACCAGTTTTTTGCGCTGATGACATCAATCCACTTCGCCATCGGAGCCGGCGAGGGCATCGCCACAGGCTTCCTGCTCTATTTCGTGGCCCGGACACGTCCGTCGCTGCTTCTGCGCGAAGCACCTGCACCGACCCAGGCCCGGGAGACGCGCACACTGCGCCCCGTGATGATAGTGTTCGGAGCGTTGGCTCTCATATTCGGCGTCACCTTCACATGGATAGCCTCATCGCACCCCGACGGCCTTGAATGGTCGATCGAACGTCTGACAGGCTCTACCGACATCATCAACGACACCGCCGCCGCTACCCGTACGGCTTTTGCCAATGTGCAAAACGCCACCTCGGTCATCCCCGACTATGACAGCACCTGGTCAGGCATCATCGGATGCGCCATGGTGGTCATATTGACATGGGCGATACTGACATGTATGCGCCACCGCCGCCATGCCACCCAGCCGGTGAAATAGGCCGGCATCCACTCTTATCTCCACAGCCATGAGTTCCATCGACAAGGCTTTGCTGACCCTCAACGACGTGGAGCGGACATCTAACCGCTCCACGTCGGCTATGAGCCGCAGGGATGTCCGTGGCAAGCTCATCGTGACCGTAGCCTTTCTCGTGGCCGTGCTGAGTTTCCCCCTTGACAATCTCGGGGGCATCATCATATTCGCCATCTACCCTATCGTGGGCTGCACCATGGCCGACATCTCCTACGGCAGGGTGCTGAAGCTCTCGCTCTACACACTCCCTTTCATAGCCTTCATAGGCATATTCAACCCCATATTTGACCAGCGGCCCATGCTCCATATCGGCTCGGTGACCGTCAGCGAGGGGTGGATACAGTTTCTGTCCATCATAGTCCGCGGACTGCTCTCGGTACAGGCCACGCTGCTGCTCATCCTCTCGTCGGGCTTCATCACCGTATGCCGGGGGATGAAAGGGCTCGGGATGCCCGACATATTTGCCACACAGCTGTTTCTGCTCTACCGCTACATCTTCGTGCTGCTCCAAGAAGCACGCTCCATGCAGATGGCACGCACGGCGCGAGGCTACGGGCGCACATCCTACGGCATGCGCTTCTGGTCGGTGTTTGTGGGGCAGCTGCTTCTGCGCACAGCCGACCGCGCCGAGCGTCTCCACCGTGCCATGCTCTCACGCGGCTTCTCCGGCATGTTTCCCCTCAGCCACCCCCTGCGCTGGCACACCGCCGACACCATCTTCGTAATCATCTGGACCGGCGCATTCGTAGCCGGCAGACTGTGTGACATACCGCTGCTATTTACCCACCTGTTTAACCACGTCTGACCCATGAGCCACCACTATGTGAAATTTGACAACGTACACTACCGCTACCCCGACGGTTTCGAGGCTCTGCGCGGAGTGTCATTTCTCATCACCCACGGAGAGAAAGTGGCCCTCGTAGGAGCCAACGGAGCCGGCAAATCCACACTGATGCTCCACATGAACGGACTGCTGCAAGCCACCGAAGGGAGCGTGGTTATAGGTGACGTGATGATTACCCGAAAGACCCTCCCGGAGATACGCCGCACCGTAGGGCTGGTATTCCAGAACCCCGACGACCAGCTCTTCATGCCCACAGTGGAGGAGGATGTAGCCTTCGGTCCGCGCAACATGAAGCTGACCGAAGATGAAGTAGACCGCCGCGTGACCCGTGCCCTTGAAGCGGTAGGAGCCGAAGAACTGCGCCATCAGGCCCCCTACCGTCTGTCGGGAGGACAGAAACGCAGCGTAGCCATAGCCACAGTGCTTTCCATGGAGCCCGACATACTCGTCCTCGACGAGCCCTCAAGCAACCTCGACCCACACGCACGCCGCCTCCTCATCAAGCAGATCCAGGACTTCTACCACACAGTCATAGTCACCAGCCATGACCTCGACCTCGTGCGCCGCACCTGCCCCCGTACCATCATAATGTCACACGGCGAAATCATAGCCGACGGCCCCACAGACGCCCTCCTCGACGACGAAGCCCTGATGACCCGCGCCGGTCTCTAATCCCCCACGACGCAACAAAGCCGTCAATTCCATAGACAGCATACCTTCTATGCAAACGCAAGCCATTGAAAAGAAGCGTTTTATAGGACTATGCCATGGAACCAATTTATTCTTATAGGGGGCGCTTAAATATCTGTCTCTTATACACATCTCCGAGCCCACGAGACATCTCAGGATCTCG
>UQDU01000020.1 GCA_900539915.1 uncultured Bacteroidales bacterium
TAAACCAATATCAGTAAACATACAAAACCGAGTCAACCATTTTCAGGAACGGACAGAGTGACAGATACAGGCATCTGTATCACACCGTTTTGCCAGAATGGATTACGCGGCTTTGTGAAATTGTTGTATCTCCCCGGTATGAATGTCGGATTGAGCGAAGATTCATAGAGGTAGCCGGCATCGGAGACTGCATGCTCGTCAACTTTCATCATACGGGCCATGCGGTATCCGTGTACCGGTTTGCCGATTATCTGCTCAAGACGCAGACGCGATTCCAGTAAATCCTCGGGGTTGAACACCGTATGGTTCATACCATGGCTGGCAAGCTCATGTCCCTCGTTGATTATACGGGAAACTTCCTCGGGAGCATGCTCGGCAAAGTTTACGGTGACAAAAAAAGTAGCCTTGACACCATGCTTCCGCAGGGTGTCAAGGATTACGTTTGTACCATAGCGTGATATTTCCATCATTCTCTCAAAGGGCATGTCATAACCATGCTCCTGAGGGAGATCGAATTCTTCAATATCAAAGCTGAGGCATATCATATATTATAGCGAATTTTAAATCTGGCCTCGGCCATGACAGTTCTTGAATTTTTTACCGCTACCACAAGGGCATGGGTCATTACGGCCAACTTTCAGACCGGCCTTAGCAGGCATCGGCTTGGGAGCCTGTCCCTGCGGTGCACTGGCTGCGGCACGCTGGGCATCCTCGCCGGGGAGCGACGGCTTGTTGGCTCTGTAACGTGAGTAGTCGGTAGGACGCTCGGGAGCTGCTTGCTTTACGGCGGCGGTATTGGACGTGCGTTCGTTTTCAGGCTCAGGCTCGCGCAGATATATCTGACCTCTCATAAGAGCTGTCATCGTCTTGCTGTTGAGATTGTTGAGCATCTGTTCAAACAGATGGAACGACTCGACTTTGTAGATAACCAGAGGATCTTTCTGCTCATATGACGCATTCTGCACTGACTGGCGCAGCTGGTCAAGCTCACGGAGATGCTCTTTCCAAAGCTCGTCGATAGTGACAAGCAGCACGGCCTTGTGCCACTCCTTGACTATCGAACGGCACTCGGTATTGTAGGCCTCCATGATGTCGACGGCAAGATTGAATATGCGTTTGCCGTCGGTGATGGGCACGATGATTTTGTTGGTGATGCCACGGTTTTCCACACAGTCTTTGACCACGGGTTTTGCGACTTCAATGATGCGTTCGCTCCGTCGGTCCAGAGTCTCGGTGGCGGCGGCGTGTATGCGGTCGGTCTTTTCTTCCTTCGACATGCTGCGGAACTCGTCTTCGGTAAAGGGAGCTTCGATGGTCAGCACCTTCATCAGAGCCATCTGCAGCTCCGCATAGTCATTGGGCGAATCATATGAGATGACAAGATTTTCGATGAAGTCATACATCATGTTGGCGATGTCAATACCGACTCGTTCGCCTAAGAGCGCATGATGGCGGCGTGTATAGATATACGTACGCTGCTTGTTCATCACGTCATCGTATTCAAGCAGACGCTTACGTATGCCGAAGTTGTTTTCCTCGACTCGTTTCTGGGCGTTTTCGATGGCACGGGTGACCATCTTGCTCTCTATCATCTCGCCTTCCTGGAGTCCGAGGGTATCAAGCATCTTCATCACGCGGTCGGTGGCAAACAGACGCATGAGCTGATCTTCAAATGACACGTAGAACACCGAAGACCCCGGGTCGCCCTGACGTCCCGCACGTCCACGCAGCTGACGGTCAACTCGGCGTGATTCATGTCGTTCGGTACCGATGATGGCCAGACCTCCGGCATCCTTGACCTCCTGAGGGAGCTTGATGTCCGTACCACGACCGGCCATGTTGGTGGCGATGGTCACAGTACCGGCCTTACCTGCAAGGGCCACGATGTCGGCTTCCTTCTGATGCAGCTTGGCATTGAGGACATTGTGGGGGATGTGGCGGAGAGTAAGCATGCGGCTGAGCAGCTCCGAGATTTCCACCGAAGTGGTACCAACAAGCACCGGGCGGCCTTTATCCACCATCGCCTGGATTTCGTCAATGACAGCGGCATATTTCTCCTTCTTGGTCTTGTAGACACGGTCATTCATGTCGTGACGGGCTACAGGACGGTTGGTAGGGATTGTGACAACATCAAGTTTATAGATGTCCCAAAGCTCACCGGCTTCTGTTTCAGCCGTACCGGTCATACCGGCCAGCTTGTGGTACATGCGGAAGTAGTTCTGGAGGGTTATGGTCGCAAATGTCTGTGTAGCAGCCTCAACCTTCACACCTTCCTTGGCCTCGATGGCCTGATGCAAGCCGTCACTATAGCGTCGGCCTTCCATGATACGGCCAGTCTGTTCATCGACGATTTTGATTTTGTTGTCATCGATGACATACTCCACATCTTTTTCAAACAGGGTGTAGGCCTTTAGCAGCTGAGCCACTGTGTGCACGCGCTCTGCTTTGACGGCATACTGCTGCATTAGCTCGTCTTTTTTCTGCTGACGCTCCTCGAGGTCGGCTATGTGTTCGGTCTCTGAGAGCTGGGCGGCGATGTCGGGGAGCACAAAGAATTTCGGGTCTTCGCTCTTGCCGGTCAACTCGTCAATACCCTTGTCAGTAAGGTCTACGCTGCGGTTCTTTTCGTCAATGACGAAGTAAAGCGGCTCGGTAGCCTTGGGCATCTCGCGCTCATTGTCCTGCAGATAATATGCTTCGGTCTCCAGGAGGATATTCTTCATGCCTTCCTGACTCAGGAACTTGATGAGAGCTCCGTTTTTAGGCAGACCCTTGTAGGCTCTGAACAGCTGCAAAGCGCCTTCCTTGCGCACTTCCTTGTCGTCAGATGCAAGTTTGGTCTTTGCATCCGACAGCAGTTTGGTGACGAGTCTGCGCTGCGCTTCTACCACTTTCTCTACATTGTGGCGGTACTGGTCAAACAGCTGGTCGTCGCCCTTGGGTACGGGACCTGATATAATCAGGGGTGTACGGGCGTCGTCGATAAGCACCGAGTCGACCTCATCGACTATGGCATAGTAGTGCTTGCGCTGCACCATATCTGCCGGAGACATGGCCATGTTGTCGCGCAGATAATCGAAACCGAACTCGTTGTTGGTACCGAAAGTGATGTCGCAGTTATATGCCGCACGACGCTGGGGTGTGTTAGGCTGGTGCTTGTCTATGCAGTCTACGGTAGAGCCGTGGAACATGTACAAAGGTCCCATCCATTCGGAGTCACGTTTTGACAGATAGTCGTTGACGGTGACTACATGGACGCCGCGGCCCGACAGGGAGCGCAGGAATACCGGCAGGGTTGCCACAAGGGTCTTACCTTCACCAGTCGCCATCTCGGCTATCTTGCCCTGATGGAGCACGATGCCGCCTATCAGCTGCACCTCATAGTGTACCATATCCCACACGATTTCGTTGCCACCGGCAATCCATCGGTTCTTGTATATGGCCTTGTCGCCGTCAATGGTTACGAAATCCTTGCCTTGTGCAGCCAGATCGCGGTCAAGCTGCGATGCCGTCACCTCGATAGTCTCATTTGCGGCAAAACGTGATGCAGTCTCACGTATGGCTGCAAACACTACCGGCAGGTGCTCGTTGAGTTTGTCTTCTATCGTGTCAAGGATTTTCTTCTCATGCTTGTCAATGTCATCCCACAGCGGTTGACGCTTGTCAAAAGGCAGAGTCTCAATCTCTTTCTTCGTATTGGTGATGAATTCGGTATCGGCGGCTATGGAGTTCTTGATGTCTTCGCGCACATTGGTGATTACACCGCGTAACTCATCATTGGAGAGTGATGTCAGTTTCGGGATTTCAGCCTTGATTTTGTCAAGGATGGGCTGTATCTCACGCAAGTCGCGCTGTGACTTGTTGCCGAATATCTTGCTTAAAAATGATGAAAATGCCATTATATTATATAGGTGGTATATGTATTTTTCTCTAATAGGTTTTCTTGATGGAGAGTCGGAGGTGTCAGAACACTGGAGATAACGAAGCCCCTCCGGGTGAACGTATGCGCAACAGGCGGCATACTGATGGCGCTATGGCGCGAGCATCTATGGTGTTGCCGATTTTTACATTGCCCAATTCAGGAGCAAGTATATAGAAAGGCATCTGTACATTGGCGATTCTTTCCACTCCGCTGTTGGCGGTGCGGATGCTGCCATTGGTCGCAGATTCTATTTCCCATCCCGGATTAACGGTGATGAGTATGTCACCGGCGTAAGTGGTGTTTATATTCCCGGCGGCATCCTTGCTGAGGGCTTCGTCAAGGGTCTCGGCCTTGACCACACCGCTCATCTGTGACAGGAAGGAAGCTGCCTCATCACGCAGGTCGGCTATGTCAAGGTTCTTATCCTTGGCGAGTTTACGGTTAAGGTAAAACTGCTTGTCATTATATCCCTTGACCCACTCGCCGTTGCCATGCACAGCCATGAGATACATGTTGAGCAGCCCCATGGCTTTTTGCGGTGAGAATTTGCCCCAAGGTATGCGCCACTGTTCGTCATCGCGGCGATATGGCGTAGTGGCCGGGATGCCCGAAAGCATTATTACTTTAGAGCCGCCGGCCGCAGCTTCATCAGCCGCTTTGAACAGACGTGACAGGTCAGCATCCAGGCGTATATAAGCGTCAGCGGTCTCAGTCCGCGTATCCGCTGTGCGGGCATAGGGATATTGCGAAAGCTGGTATCCTATATTGAGCACATTGATTCCATTGCCCTGCGTCGGGGTCATGGATTTGAGATATTCGATGGCAACATCAGTTATCTCGGTATTGACAAGCGGCGAATATTTGAATGCCTCTACCCTATCAGCATCTTTCGAGGGATAGGTATAGGTAAACGGATATTTGCTCTTGCTCTCGGGAAGCCAGGGAAGCTGTAGGGTTTTGGCTGCCGGTATCCATCTGGCGGTGTCAAGCCTTGAGGTTAACGGCTGCTTGTAATTGCGCGAAGAAATCTCTCTGGGAGTTTCTTTGTACCATGTGGTGGTGGCCCACTTGCCTGACTTGGAGTCAATCCATGCAGCAGTATTGCCCGCATGGCCGGCCATAAGCAATGCCAGACTATAATCAGGTGCGAATGCCGCCACCCGGGCTATTCCGGCTCCGTCGATACGTATTTCGTCAGACAGAGTAGAGACATTGATAGCCTTAGGTGACACAGAGGTCTGGGTGAAATTACCCATGACGCTCTCATCGGTGAATATATCGGTCAGTTTGCCGGTCGCAGCATCATAGACCAATTGTGCAGGGATACCATTGACAGCAGCACCTGTTCCGGTCATAAGCATGGCAGCTGACGATGCCGGATTGGACACATAGCCGTAATCAATATCATCGGCATAGGCCGCCGATGACATCAGACGGACAAAACCGTCATGCTCGAACGAATCCTGAAGCAGGCCAAGATATTGGCCGTCCAAACCCTCGACTATTATGTTTACCAGCAATGCCGGACGCTTTGACTGCCTGGCGGCATATCTGCTGTCAGACGCATCAGCAGAGGTCACACATGATGCAACCACTGAGAGGAGTCCGCATAACAGGAAGCGAGTGTTAGTATTTCTGGTCAGGATAGTCTTTTTCTGGTCCATTTCGCTGTAGCAATATATTGAACCGACAGCACTGCGTCAAGCAGTATCAGAGGCCAAAATGCTGCATTTAATGATTGAACGTTAAAAAGGGCTATTAGCGTCAAAGTCAATAGTGCTACAAAGTTAGCAAAATGATAATAAATCAACAGTTTATTGCAATTTTTTAACCAAATGCACACTGCCGGGATAATAGCCAGTGGGTTAAGCCACAGCAAAAGCCAGTTTGGGGAGGTGGCTTCATGGATAGAGACAAAAACCAGGAATGTCAGCAGACATCCGGCAAGGAAGCATATACCATAATGTATGGAATGCAATACACGTGGAACTCGGTGTTTTCTCCATGACCGTGATGTTAGCCACAGCCCTGCCAGTGCGAGCACAGATGCTACAGTTAAAGGCGAAAGATACCACGGCGTAGGAGGCAGTGTGGTCCCATGGTCCGGTCCATCAAGAAGCACATGCTCATCTTTGACCAGCATGCGCCCACGGACTCGGGCACTGTCAAGCAGTGTTTTAAGTCTGACAGGCGCGAAGCCTTCATCTCTGACCGTTATAGCCTTGTCGATACCGGAGCCGAGGGCCAGGTCTATGCCGAACTGATACCATGGATAATTCTTGTGGTATCGGCTCATTAGCTGTCGGAATGTAGTGTGAGACTTCTCCGACGAGTCAATCAGGGAGTCTCCCACAGCCGCCTCAATGAACTTCAGCGGCCTTGTCGCGCAGTTGTCATAAAGATAATTGTACCTGTATTTGCGATTTTCAAGCAGCAAGTTTGCGCGCACTTCCGATAGTAGTATGCCGGTCTGTATGGAATCGAGGTCGAGAATCTGCTCTACTACCCTGCGTCCGCTCATCCTGTACTCATAGAGCGACAGGTCTGTGGGGAAGGCTGCGGCCATATAATCGGTTTCGCCCTTTACAAACCTGTAGACGAAATCCGATTCATTAAAATCAAATACACCCCAATTCACACATACATCATAGTCTGCTGATTTGATACGGAGCATCGTGTGGCCTTCCAGCTCATAGAAAATTCGGCCCGGATAGGCCGTCAGAATACTGACGGTCACATCCTTGTCATTGCTGCCGGCCACGGGTGCCGCCTGTAAGCCAAAGCCGGTAGCAATGCAACATACAAATGTGACGACTGTCAGCAGAAGCTTCATCGAAATTCGGGTTGAAATGATAAACATATAGCAAATTTAGACATTTTAAATCATCATACATAGATGTCATAACGATTTTGCTTATCTTTGCTGATATTTTATAGTGTATCATGGCATGTCTATGAAGTATAGAAACAGCAATATCCGACTCCATTTTTTTATAACATTATACATCGCAGCGACTCTCGGAGGAAGTGCCGTCTATCCGCAATCCAAGAAAAACAGCGGAAACGGCAAAGCGGCAAAATCAGAGCAAGCTGCCGTATCGTCAGCCTCTGTGATTGAGGAAATCAGAAAGGAAATATCTGATTACAACCTCGATAAAGCTGAGGAACTGATAGACAAGGCAGAGGCCGCCAACCGACGCAACAAGAAGAAAAATCCCCTCCCTGAGGGATTAGAAGAGGCCAAAGACAACATTATCAAGATGCGGGAAATGCTCGACAGGGTTGAATCTATCGAGATAATCGACAGCGTTTCTGTCGCGAAAAAAGACGCCTACACCCATATACCTCTGTCGCCGGCATCAGGACGCTATCTTGCCCCATCGGTGCTTCCCGAAGTGTTTCCGCACAAAGACGCATCTACTGTATATGCCACCGAGGACTACTCCATGCTCATGTGGGGAGCCCGTAATCCTAAAGGCTCTATGAGCATATACCAGAGTGATCGCCTGTCTGATGGCACGTATGCAGCTCCGGTGGCGATAGAAGGCGAATTTGGAGATGCCGACATTGACTACCCAT
This sequence comes from uncultured Bacteroidales bacterium, assembly GCA_900539915.1. Lineage (GTDB taxonomy): Bacteria > Bacteroidota > Bacteroidia > Bacteroidales > Muribaculaceae > Amulumruptor. The sequence continues at coordinate 7,502 of UQDU01000020.1, forward strand.
ACCTGTCGACTGACGGTATTACACTGTATTTTGCATCAAAGAATACTGACGGTCTTGGCGGATATGACATTTATATGACCCGACGTGAGGATGGTAAGTTTCTGCTTCCTCAGAATCTCGGCATGCCGTATAACTCCCTTTCTGACGATTATCTGCTCATCATAGATGATGTCAAGAATGTGGGCTGGTGGATGACAGAACGTACATCCGCGCCCGGCATGGTGACGATATATACCTTCATACCCCAGGAGCTTCGTAAAAACTATCCGCCTGATACCCCCGGACTCGCATCTCTGGCAAACGTAAAGTCTTATAAATCAAGCTGGACTCCCGGTAAGGACTACACGGCTATTATCGCCGCTTCGCGTCAGACTCCATCGGATGAAAAGTCCAAGGAGGCGGCATTTGAGTTTTATATCCCGGGCAAAGGCATATATCACTCATATTTCGATTTCAAGTCCGTACAGGCTATGGAGCTGATGAAGGATTATCAGGAGATGAAAAACAAATATGACTCCCTCAGAAGCCATCTATCGAAATTACGCATGTCATATGCGTCAGGCCAAAGAAATACGGCTGAAGATATAATCAAAGGTGAAAAAGAGATACAGACGCTCCAAAAGGATATGAAAGCTCTCAGCAACGAGATAGTCCGCACGGAGCAGTCGGCAGAGTAAATTAAAGATACATACAAAACATATATTCCAATCATGACTTCATTTTTGATAGCGTTCGTAGTGCTTATAGCCGGCTACTTCATCTACGGCGCTTTAGTCGAAAAAGTTTTTGCCAGTGACAAAAACCGCAAGACACCGGCCAAAACCATGTCAGACGGCATAGACTATGTAGAGATGCCGACATGGAAGGTATTCTTGATACAGTTTCTGAACATCGCTGGTGTCGGCCCCATATTCGGTGCGATAATGGGTATCATGTATGGCCCGGCGGCATTCCTGTGGATAGTGCTCGGTACTATATTCGCCGGTGCGGTGCATGACTTCATATCAGGTATGATTTCTGTGCGCATGGGAGGCAAATCGCTGCCCGAAATCGTTGGCACAGAGCTTGGCAAGAAGATAAAACTCATCATGGGTGTTTTTACATGCGTGCTGCTGATAATGGTTATCGCAGTGTTCGTGCGTACCCCTGCCAATCTTCTGGCCACACTCACCCCGGATCATCTCAATGCCACATTCTGGGCGACATGTATCTTTTTGTACTATATCCTTGCCACCCTGCTGCCGGTGGATAAACTTATCGGCAATCTCTATCCGCTGTTTGGTTTCGCATTGCTGTTTATGGCTGCCGGAATCATGGGTTATATGATTGTCAACGGTATAAATATCCCTGATGGATTTGCCGAAGGTCTTGCAAACCGTCATCCATCGGGCGATATGGCTCCCATTTTCCCGATGATGTGCATATCCATAGCGTGCGGAGCCATATCCGGATTTCATGCCACCCAAAGCCCTATGATGGCGCGTTGCCTCAAGAACGAGAAATACGGTCGGCCTGTATTTTACGGAGCTATGGTATCTGAGGGCATCGTCGCTCTGATATGGGCGGCTGCAGCTATCACATTTACCGGAGGTTATGACAAATTGGCCGGATATATGGCTGAAAACGGACAGGACGCCGGCATACTCGTGCACGAAGTCTGTGTGAATTGGCTCGGCACTTTCGGTGGCATCCTTGCCATCCTCGGTGTGATTGCCGCACCTATCACTACCGGCGACACAGCCATGAGAAGTCTGCGCCTCATCATAGCTGATTCCGTCGGCATCAGCCAGAAGAAGTTTGTCAAACGAATACTTGTCACGCTTCCCATAGTAGCACTGAGCTATCTGCTGATAAATATCAACTTCGACGTGCTTTGGAGATATTTCGCCTGGTGTAACCAGACCCTCTCCATCTTCACATTGTGGGCTTGTACGGTATATCTCGCCCGACATGGTAAGGCCTATGTCATTACGATGCTTCCGGCAATGTTTATGACCATGCTTTGTGTGACTTTCATCTGTTTTGCCCCGTTAGGCAAGTTTGTGGCCGGTGTAGGTTTACCTCTCTATGTCAGCCGGATAATCGGTTTCTTGGCTATGGCAGCGTGCACAATCAGTTTCTATGTCTGGAAGAAGGGTTTACAATCGTCGCCTGAGCTGATGGTTAAGGACTAAGGGAGGTTTCTGTATAATGACTGTTGATGACATCATAAGCATAGCTTCACGGACGAGTGGGTATAATTTCCATGGGCATACGCAGTTTTGCGACGGACATGCCGATATGGAGGAATTTGTAGTGGCCGCTATTGACGGCGGTACGCTGCATTACGGATTTACACCCCACTGCCCTATCCCGTTTCCGTCACCGTGCAATATGAGCCGCGAGTCGGTAGAATCATATTTCGTTGAAATCCGGCGGTTAAAAGCCCTCTACGGTGACCGCATAAAGCTATATGCCGGTATGGAAGTGGATTATCTTGATGATTCCTGGGGGCCTGCATGTCAATACATACAGTCATTGCCGCTTGATTTTCGCATCGGTTCTGTTCACTTTATTCCCTCTGAAGACGGATTTGTGGACGTTGACGGGCGTTTTGAAAACTTTAAAATCAAGATGGCTAAATACTTCGCCAACGACATAGAAGCTGTGGTGAAGCTGTTCTATTCGCAATCTGTCAATATGGTTGAGGCCGGCGGATTTGACATCATAGGCCACTTGGACAAAATCGGCCACAATGCGTCACATTTCCGTCCTGGCATTGAGTCAGAAGCCTGGTACATGGCCGAGGCCGACAGGCTTGTTGACTGTGTCATGGATAACGGATGTATCGTAGAGCTAAACACCAAAGCATATCATCAGCATAGCCACAGATTGTTTCCGTCTGACAGGCTTTTGCGGCGGCTTGTCAGAGGCGGCGCGCAAATCATTGTCAACAGTGATGCCCATGATCCACAATTGATTGAATCAGGGCGTCCCGAAGCATTTGGATTGCTGTCAACGCTTTCCGTGTCATAGATTTGTATATCTGACATTAATTGCATAACTTCGTGATGGATGCAGCCATTTGACTGATTGCTGCACATCCATCACGAAGTTTCATATATGGACACCACACCTACGTCAGCAAAATCAATGCTCATAGTGAGCGATGGCTTGTTTCTTGAAAGCTATCTTGTGGAGCAGTTTAAGCAATCATATGATATAAGACTGCTGCACGTTGATGATTTGAAACATGTCAAATCGCTGTCGCGCCATTATGATACTGTGATATATTGTCCGGTGGCCTCCCCTTCTGTGCCGAATATTTCCTATGTCGGCAGTCTTTGCGATGCGATGACACATGATGCCCCTGATGACATCATATTAATATCGTCATATGAGGTGTATGGCCGGGAGGCATCTCAGGATAAAATCGTTACGGAGAGCGATAAGCCTCAGCCTGACACTGCTTTTGGACGTGACATGCTTGATTGTGAGCGTCAGCTTATACGGTGGTGTGACGGCCGTGACACACGTCTGACGATACTCCGAGCCGGAGAAATCGTAGGCAACGGCATGACCGGACGCATACGATATATGACTGATAAAATCGCTAACGGCATGTATATCCACCTGCCGGGATATGATGGTACTATTCCTCTGATTCATGCCGAGGACCTGGCCATGGCAGCCGCATGTCTGGGTGGAAAAAGGGCTATGCTTAACATCAATGACGGATGCACCCACCGCCGTAAAGACGTTGCAGAGGCCATAGCCCACCGTCTTAACGACAAGCGGATACTTACCATGCCCCGAAGGCTGGTTTTAATCATCAAAATGTTGTCAAGCATAGTGCCGTCATGGCGCAGATTGCTGGCTGAGATGTCAGCTGATGCTACATTCAGCATTGCATCTGCCCGGCAACTCTCGGAAGGCAGTTTCAAACCGCGAGATGTGGTCAAATATCTTAACAGTCAATATTAACTCCCGATTTAATCCCTGACAATTTGGCTCCATTAACCACAATATTATCTGATACAGCTCATACATTGGTCGGTATCGTAAAGATACTGATGATGTCACGATGGTCGCGCAGGTGTTCCGCCCGTGATGCCAGTAGCGGTTCCCTAATAATACTCGGCAACGGTCCGTCACTCAACGATGCCATCAAAGATGATTTGGATATATTGCAGACACATCCGTGCATGGCCGTGAATTTCGCGGCCAACAGCGACGAATATCTCCGACTGCGACCTCGCTACTATATACTTGCCGATCCCCACTTCTTCACTTCTCACGGTTCGGACGGTAATGTGTCGCGCCTGTTTGACCGCATAGCATCTCTGACCGATTGGCCGATTACATTGTTTATACCGGCGGAATACGCAAAGAATTTCAGGATGCCGGCTACCAACGGCAACGTTACTGTCAGCCCCTACAATTGCGTGGGAGTGGAGGGATTCGCTTCTTTTGAAAATTATGTCTATGCCAAAGGGCTTGCCATGCCTCGCCCACGCAATATCCTTATCCCGGCGATAATGACCGGCATAGGCCTCGGATTCAGATCCATCTACATATGTGGAGCCGACCATTCGTGGACCCGTACACTCAGTGTCAGCGATGACAATAAGGTGGTGACCATCCAGCCCCATTTCTACAAAGACAATGCTGATGAGCATGCACGTGTCACGCAGGTATATGACAATGTGAAGTTGCACGAGATACTCAACAGTTTTTATGTGGCCTTCAAAAGCTACCATACAATTGCCCGGTATGCAGCCTCCCGGGGAGTTGAGATTTTCAATGCCACCAAGGGCAGCTTCATAGATGCATTTCCACGGCGTAATCTGCGCGAGCTGTCCATACCGACAAAATAACCCCATCTGTATTATATATTATGAGAACACCTGACCAATTGCAAGGAGTGACACACCTCGGTAGCAGAGCTACCGAGTATCCGACTGACTACGATCCCTCGTTGCTACAATCATTCAAAAATCTGCATCCCGAGCGTGATTATCTCGTCACTCTCGACTGTCCGGAGTTTACATCTCTGTGTCCCAAGACGGGTCAGCCGGATTTTGCCCGTATCATCATAAATTATATCCCCGATCTGTCAATGGTCGAAAGCAAGAGCTTGAAGCTGTATCTGTTCAGTTTCCGCAATCACGGAGATTTCCATGAAGATTGCGTAAACATCATATTGGACGATTTGCGAAAGCTCATGCAGCCGAGATATATAGAAGTAATCGGTCTGTTCACACCCAGAGGCGGCATCGCCATACATCCATTTGCCAACTGGGCCGATGAAGCACACCGTCATCTCGCTGAGCAGCGGTTGGTGGCATGCATGCCGGTAAATTGACTGTAGGCATGTCCGGCAAGCCATTGCTTATAACAAGAATCTGGAGATTCTATCGTGACGGTTTTCGTGAGATGACAACCGGAAAGAGTCTGTGGGTGTTAATAATCGTAAAGCTTGTGCTGATATTCGTAGTTATGAAGCTGCTGTTTTTCCCCGACCTTCTTAAGCGAGACTATAAAGACGATGACTCACGTGCAGATGCCGTCAGATCGTCGCTGCTTGACAAGCGCCGATGACTACGGGATACACCATAGGGCTACCGCTAATTTTCAATATACATAATACTTAAATACCATGAATGATTTGATTAATGTTGTCGACTGGTCAAGAGCCCAGTTTGCACTGACAGCGATGTATCACTGGCTGTTCGTTCCGCTTACTCTCGGACTGTCGGTCATTGTCGCTGTCATGGAGTCAGCCTATGTCCGCACCGGTAGTGCCAAATGGCTTGCCCTCACAAAATTCTGGATGAAACTGTTCGGTATAAATTTTGCCATCGGAGTGGCTACCGGCATCATCCTTGAGTTTGAGTTCGGTACCAACTGGTCAAACTACAGCTGGTTTGTAGGTGACATATTCGGGGCACCGCTTGCCATCGAGGGATTGCTTGCATTCTTTATGGAAGCCACTTTCATTGCTGTGATGTTTTTCGGCTGGGGCAAGGTATCCAAGCGGTTCCATCTGACTGCCACGTGGCTCACTGCTTTTGGCGCCACAATATCCTCTGCCTGGATTCTTATAGCCAACGCATGGATGCAATATCCCGTAGGCATGGAATTTGATCCGGCTCAGATGAGAAATATAATGGATGATTTCTGGGCCGTTACACTCAGCCCGGTGGCCATACATAAGTTTTTCCATGCCGTATTCTCAGGATGGACGTTGGCCGGTGTGTTCGTCATTTCGGTGAGCTGCTGGTTCTACCTCCGTAAGCGTAATCACGCCATGGCACTGCGCTCTATCAAGGTCGGAGGCTGGGTAGGTCTGGCAGGTATCGTCGGCACCCTTTGGAGCGGCGACGGCTCAGCCGTGGATGTGGCTCGTGTTCAGCCTATGAAACTCGCAGCCATGGAGGGTCTGTATCACGGTGGCCGAGGTGTGGATTTGGTAGCTGTGGGCATACTGAATCCCTCAAAGGAGTTTGATGACGAACAAGACCCCTTCTTGTTTGAGACAGGCATGCCGAATATGCTCTCTCTGCTTGCGACACATGAATTTAACGGATTTGTCCCGGGCATAAATGATCTTATTGACGGCATATCCATCAATGCAAACGGCGATACTGTCAGGACGGTCAGCTATGCCGAACGCATAGCCATAGGCAAGCAGTCACATGAGGCTCTGAGAGCCTACGATGTAGCCAGGGCTACGAACGATACCACTGCCATGAATAAGGCGGCGTCAGAGCTTAAAGCTACGTTCCAGTATTTCGGCTATGGCTATCTTGACTCTCCGGCTGAAGCCATACCTCCTGTGGGTCTGACGTTCTATTCGTTCAGAGTTATGGTGATTGCCGGAGGATACTTGTTGCTGTTCCTGATAGTATATCTCGTAATCGCATATAAGAAAACTTCGTGGCTGACCAACCGTTGGTGGCAGTGGATAGGCATGCTTTCACTTGTGATTGTGTATGCTTGCAGCCAGGCCGGATGGATTACCGCCGAAGTAGGCCGACAGCCATGGATAATCGAGGGGCTGATGCCTACACGGGCTGCTATTTCGTTCATCTCGTCAGGTATGGTGCAGCTGACATTCTGGCTGTTTGCCGCAATTTTCACCGGTTTGCTGGCCGCTGAAATCAGCATCATGCTCAAAGCCATATCCAAGGGGTCCAAAACCGATTATGACAGTCTCCCCGATTCATCAGACGAGGCATCTTCATCTCAAACCGCAAAATCATAATATCATGGACGAATATATCTTCCTTCAAAACTACTGGTGGCTCCTGATATCCATACTCGGAGCCCTGTTGGTGTTCCTTCTCTTTGTGCAGGGAGGCCAGACACTGTTTATGTTCTGCGGCAATGACACCTACCGCAATATGATGGTCAATTCTCTCGGACAGAAATGGGAACTGTCATTCACCACGTTGGTGGTGTTCGGCGGCGCATTCTTCGCATCGTTCCCGTTGTTCTACTCCACCAGCTTCGGCGGAGCATACTGGCTGTGGATGATTATATTGTTCAGCTTCATCGTTCAGGCAGTGAGCTATGAATACCGCCGTAAGCCGGGAAATATCTTCGGCACGGCTACCTATGACACATTCCTGTTTATCAACGGTTGCGTAGGGTGCATATTGCTCGGAGTGGCTGTGGCTATGATGTTTTTCGGCGGTGAATTTGAGGTTACACGCAGCAATCTGCTTGACACCCCATCTCCTGTCATATCCCGATGGGTAGCCGGCAGTCATGGCATAGAGGCTATATTTAACTGGCGCAATCTGTTGCTTGGATTTGCCGTGCTGTTTCTGGCCCGTACCCAGGCCAATCTTTATTTTATGAGCAACATACATGCCGAGGATGGCGGACGTTTTATGAGCGCATGTAAGCGCGCCACACTCGTCAACGGTGTAATCTTCGTAGTTTTCTTCCTGGCCTTCATGGGCGTATTGCTCACCTCGGCAGGGTATCGTTCCGGCATCTCAGGCAATGTAGTAGCTATAGAGCCATACAAATACCTGCATAATTATCTGTCAATGTGGTGGGTCGGAGTCACACTGCTTGTAGGTGTGATACTCGTCCTCTACGGCGTGGGCAGAGGAGCTCTTGACCGCACTTATCGCAGCGGCATATGGTTTTCAGGCATAGGTACGGTGCTGGTTGTACTGACGCTTTTCTGGGTGGCAGGATACAACGATACTGCCTATTATCCATCTTTGGCTGATGCGACAAGCTCGCTGACCATACGCAACAGCAGTTCTTCGCTCTTCACTCTTAAAGTCATGAGCTGGGTTTCGCTGATAGTCCCTGTGGTGCTGGCATATATAGCTTATGTCTGGTATTCAATGAACCGTAAGCCGGTCACCCCGAAATCGGTCAAATCCAATAGCGAATCCTATTGAACAGCGTTTAACAATTTTTAGCCTCAGAATAATCTGAAATATCAGTAATTTTGTGGAGCTGCATGTTATAGACCATGCAGCTCCCTTTTTTCTGTCTAACAGCAGTGGGGGTGTCTGAGAGACCATCTCTCAGGCTGAGATTATACCCATGGAACCTGATGCGGATAATCCCGCCGAAGGAAAAACTGTCAAAAAGATGCAAAAACACTACATCAACGTCCTGGCTATCGCCGGGAGCGACTCTGGAGCAGGTGCCGGCATACAAGCCGATCTTAAGACCTGTCTCGCCAATTGCGTATATGCCACTACCGTCATCTCGGCGGTCACAGCCCAAAACACATGTGGAGTAAAGGATTTCTGCCGTATTGAACTGCCTATGATTGAAGCGCAGCTTGATGCGGTGATTACCGATGTGCGCCCGGATGCAGTCAAGACCGGAATGCTCCCTGATGACGCAAGCATAGCGCTTGTCGGTGAGATACTGCGTAAGTACGGCATGGAAAATATCGTAGTTGACCCCGTGATGGTGGCTACGTCGGGCGACTCGCTTACATCGGGTGATACAGGTGATGCGCTTATGAATCATCTGTTCCCTATTGCCACTGTAGTTACTCCCAATATTCCCGAAGCTGAACGTCTGTCAGGACTGTCTATCAGGACTCCGGACGATATACTTGCCGCAGCAGAGCATATCATTGCCAAAACAGGCGTAGCCAATATCCTTATTAAAGGCGGCCACACTACGGCTGAAAACGGATTGATTACCGACGTCCTTGTTGGCAGAGACGGCACAGTGACGCGATATGAACACGAATTGCTGCCAAGTAACAATACCCACGGTACCGGCTGCTCGCTGTCATCGGCCATAGCGGCTAATCTTGCTAAGGGCTATGATGTCACTGAAGCGTGCCGACGGGCCATCGATTGGCTGTCGGCGGCTATCAAATCAGGACAGTCGCTTGTGCTCGGCCACGGACATGGTCCTGTCCATCATCTGTGGGAACTTAAAGATTTTTGCACTAAAGAAATCTGATGCATATGGAACTGACATTAAACGGAAAAAAGCATACATTGGACGACAATACATCCGTTGCCCGAATGGTTGCCGACCTCTATGGCACAGACAAAGGGATAGCCGTAGCCGTCAACAACACCCTGATTCCGCGGAGCAACTGGGACAACCATTATCTGGCTCCCGATGATGAGGTAGTGATAATCAAAGCGGCTTATGGAGGTTGATGCCATGTCGTCTGTTTTCTGGAATATCGCCATCACACCTGAAATACCTGTCAAGGACGAGGCTGCGAAAATCACAAGTCTGCTGACCTATGCCGGGTTTCATCGTGTGCATCTCCGCCATCCGGGTGCCACACCCGAAGAGATAGCGGCCATACTATCAGGGGTGCCGTCGTCTCTGCACCACAGGATTTCCCTGCATTCATGCCACGTAGTGCCTGACATGCGACGCTTGGGGCTGCATCTGTCGTCAAAGGATACTTTGTCAGATGCTCACTCTGTGGGTGGATTGATTTCAAAGAGCTGCCACTCGATAGAGGAAGTGGAGGCCTCGGGAGCCAAGTACGATTATATGTTCCTCTCCCCTGTATTTGACTCGCTGTCAAAGGAAGGTTACGCTTCGAAATTCAACCTTGATGCAGCTCTGCGCCAAGCGATAGGCCCCCATCAGGTCATAGCGCTCGGAGGCGTTACTCCGCAGAACATATACAAAATAAAACGTGCCGGATTTGCCGGAGCTGCCATGCTCGGGGCAATCCTATGGACCAAGGATATGGATGAATTCCACCGATATGCCCTTACCGCACACATGGTGCAGTTTATAACCGACGGTACTCCGGAGCAGTGCGTACAGCAGACTCGTGAGGCCATTAAAGGTGGCATCAGGTGGGTGCAGCTACGCATGAAAGATGCTGCCGCCGAGACCGTGAAATCCACGGCCTTAGAGATTTTGCCTCTGTGCCGCCGCTCGGGGGCCATATTCATAGTCAATGACCATCCGCAACTGGCTCTTGAAATCGGTGCCGACGGTGTGCATCTCGGCAAAAACGACATGCCTCCGGCTGAAGCACGCAGATTGCTCGGCCCGGAGGCCATCATAGGGGCTACAGCCAATAGCCTTGATGACATCAAGAGGGTTTCACGCGAGCCGATTGACTATATCGGTCTCGGACCGCTGCATTTCACAGGCACAAAGAAAAATCTCGCAGATGTGCTCGGTATCGGCGGCGTGTCGTCTGTCCTGGACTATATGCGGCGCAATGACATCGACATCCCGGTGGTGGTCATCGGAGGTATCACCGTTGACGACATTCCGGCCGTCATCAAAGCCGGTGCTGACGGCGTGGCTGTCAGCGGTGCGATAGCCCATGCCTCTGACATCGCTGAAGCTGCACGCAAATTCACAGATATTATTTAATCTCCATCAATATATATTCCCGTCATGGAAAAAGATATACTCAAGATAGGTGACCGAGAGTTTACATCACGCCTCTTTGTTGGCACAGGAAAATTCTCCTCTCCCGAACTGATGCTGGAATCCATCAAAGCATCTGAGTCGCAGATGATTACTGTGGCCATGAAACGCATCAATATGCTCAATGAAGCCACTGATGACATGCTGACGCATATCAACCGCGACCATGTGCAGTTTCTGCCCAACACATCAGGCGTGCGCGATGCCAAGGAAGCCGTTTTGGCTGCCCAGATGAGCCGCGAAATCTTCAACACACCCTTTATTAAACTTGAGATACATCCTGACCCACGGTATCTGCTGCCTGACCCCGTGGAGACGCTCAAGGCCACTGAGCTTCTGGCAAAGGACGGTTTCGTGGTTCTCCCCTACATCCAGGCCGACCCTGTATTGTGTAAACGTCTTGAGGAGGTCGGTGCTGCTGCAGTGATGCCTCTTGCCGCTCCTATCGGCACAAATAAGGGACTGCGCACACGCGATTTCATAGAAATCATCATAGAGCAAAGCTGTGTGCCCGTGGTGGTGGATGCCGGACTCGGCGCACCGTCACATGCTGCGGAAGCCATGGAAATGGGAGCTGATGCCGTATTGGTCAACACTGCGATAGCAGTAGCCGGAAATCCCGTGGCGATGGCTGATGCGTTCCGCATGGCCACAATAGCAGGCCGTGAGGCCTATCTTGCCGGATTGGGCACAGTCTCCTCGTGCGCCCAGGCTTCCTCTCCGCTCACCTCTTTTCTTAATGACTGATTAAATCCAAGCCCAGAAAACATATGAAAATTTCCAATATAGACCTCTCATCCTATCCTAACTCCGAGAAAATATACGTCAACGGCAAGATACACCCTGACATCAAGGTGGCCATGCGTCAGGTGCACCAGTACCCTACAGTCAAGATTGAGGACGGCAAGCGCGTGGAGTATCCCAATGACCCTGTCACTGTCTACGATACAAGCGGTCCATATACCGACCCTGCCTATACCGTAGACATCAATCAGGGCTTGCCGCGTGAACGCACAAAATGGGTGGAGCAGCGCGGTGACACCGAACTGTTGCCGTCGATAACGAGTGAGTACGGACGTCAGCGTCTCGCCGACACATCGCTTGATGCCATCAGATTCCCTGTGCAGCAGCGTCCGCGCAGAGCCAAGGAGGGCCACCGTGTGACCCAGATGTACTATGCACGCAAGGGTATCATCACACCCGAGATGGAGTATGCCGCTATTCGCGAGAATCTCAACAATGAGGCGTTAGGAATAGAGTCATACATCACTCCCGAATTTGTCCGTGACGAAATCGCCGCCGGACGCGCTGTAATCGCTGCTAACATCAACCACCCCGAAGCCGAGCCTATGATTATCGGCTCGAAGTTCACCGTCAAAATCAACACCAACATCGGCAATTCGGCTCTGTCGTCAGGCATAGAGGAAGAGGTGGCAAAAGCGGTGTGGAGCTGTTACTGGGGCGGCGACACATTGATGGACCTTTCCACCGGCGACAACATACATGAAACCCGCGAGTGGATCATTCGTAACTGTCCCGTTCCGATGGGTACTGTGCCCATATATCAGGCGTTGGAGAAGGTAAATGGCGATGTAAAGCGTCTGACATGGGAGATATACCGCGACACGCTTATCGAGCAGTGTGAGCAGGGAGTGGACTATTTCACTATACATGCCGGCGTGCTGCGCGAGCATGCTCCCCTGGTCAAGCAGCGTCTCACAGGATGCGTGAGCCGTGGCGGTTCCATCATGCTTCAGTGGACGCAGCTCCATGACTCCGAGAGCTTCCTCTATGAGCACTTTGACGAAATCTGCGAGATACTCAACAAATATGACGTGGCCATATCTCTCGGCGACGGCATGCGTCCCGGCAGCACGTATGATGCCAACGATCGTGCACAGTTCCTCGAGTTGGAGATACTCGGTCAGCTTGCCCGGCGCGCCTGGGAACATGACGTACAGGTGATGATAGAAGGCCCCGGCCATGTGCCCATGTACAAGATACAGGAAAATATGGACCTTCAGAAGAAACTCTGCCACGATGCACCTTTCTACACCCTCGGTCCGTTGACCACCGACATCGCTCCGGCTTATGACCATATCACCTCGGCCATAGGCGCAGCCAATATCGGTGCCATGGGCACCGCCATGCTCTGCTATGTGACTCCCAAGGAGCATCTGTCGCTTCCGACTCTCGACGATGTGCGCGAAGGTGTCATAGCCTACAAGATTGCTGCGCATGCAGCCGACCTCGCAAAGCGGCTCCCCGGCGCAGAAATCAGGGACAACGCCCTGAGCAAGGCCAGATTTGAATTCCGCTGGAAGGACCAGTTCAATCTCTCTCTTGACCCGGAGAAAGCGCGTAAATACTATCTTGAGTCACGCAGAAACGCTCCTGATGCCGATGACAAGTTCTGCACCATGTGCGGTCCCAACTTCTGCGCCATGCGCATATCGCAGAATGTGGCCGACTCATGCGACAAATAAGCCCCGCCAGGCTCCAACCATAAGAAATCACTAATATACATATGAGTTCAGAATCTAAGTTCGGACATGGTTTCAGCGATATAGTGCGTCAGTGGGACTGGGACGAGACCGCAGCCAAGTTTGACACATTTACAGAGCGTGATGTGTTGCGCGTGTTGGCCAAAGCCTCGGGAGGCCGTCAGCTGACGCCGGAGGAATTTATGGTGCTCATCTCCCCTGCCGCCGACAGCCACTTGGAGGAGATGGCGCGCCTCAGCCGCATGTTCACACGCGAGCGCTTCGGCAAGACCATATCCATGTACATACCTCTCTACGTATCCAATGCCTGCACAAACAAGTGTGTCTACTGCGGATTTAACCACGACAATCCGTTTACGCGCACCACTCTCACTATGGAGCAGGTCAAGGCCGAGTGCGAGGCCATACGCCGCTTGGGCCCGTTTGAGAATCTGCTGATAGTTTCGGGCGAATTTCCGTCGCTCAACGGAGCCGACTACATGGAGGAGGTTTTCAAGACCTGCCGCCCCTATTTCCACAATCTGACACTGGAGGCGATGCCTATGAAACAGCGTGACTACGAGAGGCTGATCAATGTAGGGCTCAACGGAGTGGTATGTTTCCAGGAGACATATAACTATAACCGCTACGGACATTATCATCCCCGGGGCATGAAGTCATTCTATGACTGGAGACTCAACGGATTTGACCGCATGGGGCGTGCCGGGGTGCATAAGATAGGCATGGGGGTATTGATAGGGCTTGAAGACTGGCGCACCGATGTCACTTTCATGGCCCGGCATCTGCGCTATCTCCAGCAGCACTACTGGCGCACGCGCTACAGCATCAATTTCCCCCGTATGTGTCCCAGCGAGACCGGCTATCAGCCCAATGTGGTGATGACCGACCGTCAGCTCGCCCAGCTGACATTCGCGTTCAGGATATTCGACCATGATGCGGATATATCCTATTCGACACGTGAAAAGCCCGAATTCCGCAAGAATATGATGCAGCTCGGAGTGACCTCCATGAGTGCCGGCTCCCAGACCGAGCCGGGCGGCTACGCATCGTGCCCTGACGCCCTGGAACAGTTTGAGGTCACTGACCACCGCAGCCCCGAGGCTGTCACACAGTCCATCCGTGAGGGGGGCTACGACGTGGTATGGAAAGACTGGGACCGCATATTTGACTGATATGGAGCCGCTGACAGAGAATCAGAAACGCCGCTACAGCCGCAATATAATGCTTGACGGCATCGGACCTGACGGACAGAAGCGTCTGCTGGAGTCACATGTGGCTGTGGTGGGCTGCGGTGCATTGGGTTCCATAGTCTCCATGTATCTGGCCGGCAGCGGTGTCGGGCGGTTGACAGTCGTCGACTTTGACACCATTGACATCAGCAACCTGCAGCGGCAGCTGTCATTTGCCACGTCGGAGTGCGGACAAAAGAAATCCTCAGCCACCGTAAGGCGGTTGAGGGAGATAAACCCCGACATTGACATCACAGGTATAGACGGACTGCTGACACGAGGCAATATAGGTGAATCAATCGCAGGTGCCGACATCATCATAGAGGGCAGCGATAATCCGGCCACCAAATACATGGTGACAGACTATGCCGTGTCGGCCGGCATACCGTATGTCATGGGAGGGGTGGAGAAATGGCGCGGACAGGTGATGTCATGGTCGCCGGGATATAAGAGTTATCGCGACATCTTCCCCGAAAGTGCAGCCGAGGGCGGATTCACACCCTGCGCTCTCGGCGGCGTACACGGTCCGCTGCCGGGAATAATCGGCGCAACCATGGCTTCCGAAGCAATAAAAATAATATGCAGATGCGGCACACCTCTCTATGACCGCATGCTGGTGGTTGACACCGAAGATATGACCACTATGGTCATCAATCTCTGAGAGGCCTGTAGGGGTATGCTCAGTTGAGCACTATCCCGTTGAAATCATCGGGAAGTATGGATGTCACGTGGTAGGCGCGTGCAAACTGGCGTATGAACTCCACGGTCAGCCTTGAAGGCATGACGCGACGCTGCTGTGCATGGTGGTTGCCGCAGGCCATCTGGTTGACCCGGATATGTATGCGTGACGATGTATGTGATAATTTAGGAGTAGAGGTATCTGCCATAAGCAATGAATGGAAATGTCAGTATGGTATGGTGTTTTATTGCATATTGAGCTGTCTGCATATAAAACGCGATTGAAACCGCAATTATTATAAACTTACAGGGTAAAATAGTGTTAATTAATATAGAGGCGTTTTGTGCATCAATATGATTTATTTAACTTTGCGGTGTAAAAGCTATATATTATAGCTTAATATACCTTAATATCAATCACTCATTAATATCAATCACACATTCACAATTCTGCCTATCGGAACATAATTACTTCAATCACTCAATCTGAAAGTCATGTTAGAAACTTCACAGATGACCGACAACGGTCTGGTAGAAGCTTATGTCAATGGTAACAATAAAGCGTTTGATGAGCTGCTGAGGCGTCATCAGACGAAACTTTTTGCATATATAATGCGCATCGTCAACGATGCCGACATCGCCGACGATATTTTCCAGGAGACGTTTGTCAAGGTCATCACTAACATCCGTCAGGGCAAGTATGTGGATACCGGCAAATTTTCTGCGTGGCTGATGCGTATAGCCCACAATATAATCATAGACCATTTCCGACAGATCAAGGCTGAGAAAACGGTGTCGACCGATGATGAGAACTCCCCTATCCTCAATAATGCCGAGCTCGCCGAGGCAAGTATAGAGGAGAGCATGGTCAACACACAGATCCATGATGACATACGCCGCATCATCGATGCCCTGCCCGACAACCAGCGCGAGGTGCTGCAGATGCGGTTTTATCAGGGCTTGTCGTTCAAAGAGATTGCCGAAGCCACCGGGACAGGCATCAACACGGCCCTGGGACGCATGCGTTACGCCATCCTGAATATGAAGCGTCTGGCCGATGCCAACCATATCGAGCTAACCGTGTGACCCTCCGGCGCGAGGCAGACAGGCTGCATTCACCATTGCGTGATTTGGAATATCTGAATTAATTTGCTACCTTTGTAGACACTAATACACACACTTACATATATCTCCTCACTTCCGGCCATAGCGCCTAATGTGGATCTCATGCCGCCCCCGGGTGTCATCGAGATTCAAATTTTTTTCGTGCTTCCGGAAAACGCAATTCATTGATTATATAACTTAACTATTTAATTATCAATATCTAAAACAATCTTTTAGCCATGGCAATAACTTTCATGACCAAAGAAGGCTATAAAAAGAAAATGGACGAAATCGCCTATCTCGAGTCGGTGAAGCGTCCTGAAATTTCTCGCGCCATAGCCGAAGCGCGTGACAAAGGTGACCTCTCTGAAAACTCTGAATATGACGCGGCCAAAGAGGCCCAGGGACTTCTCGAAATGAAGATTTCCCAGCTCAAGGATCTTGTGGCCAATGCCCGAATCATCGATGAAAGCACTCTCAACGAAAACGAGGTGCAGATACTCAATACAGTCACTATCAAGAACACCGCCAACGGCATGACTATGGAATACACCATAGTAGCCGACTCCGAGGCCAATCTCAAGGAGAAGAAAATCGGCTCAAGCACCCCTATCGCTCAGGGTCTGCTCGGCCATAAGCTCGGCGAAGTGGTAGAAATCAAAGTGCCGGCCGGCATAGTGAAATTTGAAATCGTAAAAATCAGCTTCTGACCTCACTCTATGGCAACGATATTCTCCAAGATAGCATCGGGCGAAATACCCTCTTATAAGATAGCTGAAGATGACCGCTTCTTCTCGTTTCTTGACATCAATCCGGTAGCTCCGGGTCATGTACTCGTGATTCCCAAGCGCGAGGTCGACTACATATTCGATCTCGAGGACGAGGAGCTTGCAGCCATGCAGCTTTTTGCGAAGCGTATCGCCAAGGCCATCGGCAAAGCTATGCCCTGCCGCAAGGTCGGACAGTGTGTGATAGGTCTGGAAGTACCCCATGCCCACATCCACCTCGTGCCCATGCGCACCGAGGCCGACATGGACTTCCGCAAGCCCAAGCTCAACCTCCCCCCCGAGGAGATGGAGCGCATAGCCGAAGCCATCCGCGCCGCCCTCTGACCCAATACCAAGCAAAAGTCCCGGAGGGATGGATTTATGGTACCAAAGATTCTACCATAAGCCCATCCCTCCGGGATTTTTTCGTGGTGGATTTCTGGCCGTCCGTAATGAGTACGTCCCTATTCGGGACTGCCTGGATGGTGTTCTTATGCAGTAATGACATGTCATGCCACAATGTCACTAACTTAAACAGTTCGTAAATGCTTGAATGGCGTTATGAGGTAGTAGGGACATGCCATGGCATGTCGCCTAAAGCGTTGCAAATGAGGGGGTATCGCGTCAGCAGACATGCCATGGCATGTCCCTACTACGATGAACGTATTCCTTAAGTTAGTGGCATTGTGGGCTACGCGCCCAACCCACCCATACAAACCTCGGAGAGGTTTCGCCCCACATGCACGACACATTGATGGCGCAGCCAGAGTGCAAGCAGGGCTTCCACGCCGTGACGCGGAAGCCCTGGGAGATGTGGGAGAGGAGGCGGGTCTTAGAGGACTACCTTCTCGGCTTTGTTGTTGATTACGCGGATGTAGACACCGTTTGAGGGGTTCTCTACACGGACGCCCTGGAGGTTGTAGTAGGTAGCATCGGCGTTGTCCATATCTGAGTTGAGGTCTTCGATAGAAGATCCTTCAAGGCCGGATACATATACGGTTTTCTTCACGCCGGGAGCACCGAAATAGTTCTCAAGAGTACCCTTTACAATAACTGTCTTGCCGACGTTGGCCGGGTTGGCTACGATATTGAGGGCTGTACGGGCGTCACCGGTAGGCAGTGCCACAGGAATCATGTTGCCTTCTGCATCTTTGAGAATGATGTTGGAATTTGATGCTGTCTCTGCTTCTGTGATGACTCCATCCTTAGCGTTGGCAGCGGTCTTCTCGTTTACGATACCTGTAACATAGACTGTCTCGGTATAGAGGTTGTTGAGAGCAAGAACGTTAGCCACAGTCAGAGGATTAGCTTCTGTACCCTCGTTCTCTACAACGACAGCCTTGAGGGCAACTTTGGCTGACACACCTTCTGCGCTCACTGTGGTCTCACCGGTAAATGTACCTGCAGTAGCGGATTTCATTGTCACGGGGAAACCTTCAGCCACATCGCTTGCTCCGATTGAGCCGTTGCCGCTGAATACATCACCTGTGGTGGTGAAATTGATGTCGTCAGAGATGTTTTCTACAGCCAGTTCAATGTTCTTTGTTATCGAAACATTGGCAGGTGCAGCGAAGTTAAGCTCTTCTGTCACCAGTGATATGCTGGGTTCTGCAGATGCACCGACAAATACGATTTTAGCTATCTGAGAGTTCTTGGAGCCGTCAGACTGGAATTTATAAGTGCCCTTAGCTATGCGATCAGCTGCCGCAACGGGAATCTTGAATGTGGTATTCTTTGCATTGATTTTGTATTTGGTCACAATATCTTTTGAGCCAACTGTGACAGTGATGGTGTTACCGGCATTGGTGGAAGGTTGGTTTGGAGTCGTAATCTGTATTTCAGTGACTTCAAAATCCAAATCTGTTGATATTGCACCCGCAGTCGCTCCAGATTTTAACATCACATAGATAGGTGTGTAGTTTGGATTGGATGTGTATGCGGATCCTGAGAATGTCCATTTCAATCCTGACTTCGGAGATGTGACAGTCTGTGGATTGTTTGCATCCCGAACCTGTGTAGTCCAGTCGTTGAAATCTTCTGTGACATCAGCAGCAAAAGCCATTGATGCTGCTCCTGCAAGACAGAGCAAAGAAAGTAGAGTCTTTTTCATAATTAGAAATTTGAGATTAATGTTTGTGATTAGGGATTAATGCAATATTAGATGATTGATGATACAAAGATATGGAATAAATTTATGTTTGTCAATACATTTTGTGTGTTATTTTCAAATTTTAGTAAATTTATTTTGAAATTAATTAGATTGAGTTCGATTGATGTGTTTTTGTGCCTATAGGAAGAAGGTTTATTGTTGTCACTTAGCTCCAAGCAATCAATGAGATACCATGTAAAATGCGCGTTTAAGCATGGCTAAAAGCCACTGCTCCCTAATCACCAACACTAATCTCAAATTTCTAATTATGAAAAAGACTCTACTTTCTTTATTTGCCGCTCTGGCATGCGTGTCAGCGGCTACAGCCGCCGAAGTCACTTTTGACTTCACGACTGCTGATGCCGATGGAAAAATCTATGGATTTACGCCTAACAATAATACGTATGTCACAACAGGAAGCATGGCCGAAGGCGTTGCCACAATCGCAATTAATAAAGGAACTGGAAACGGTATCCGTGTTTATGGCACCAGCCCTTCTTGTCAGCTGCGAGTATATAACGGTAGCGGTATTACCGTATCGGTAACCGGAGGCAATATCACTGAGATTGCATTCACTGGTAAGGTGTTGACTGCTATTACTTATGGTGCTGACAAAACACCTCTCTCTGGCGCATCAAGTGCATCTTGGACTGGAAATGCCGCATCTGTTGAATTTGCGAATACAGTAAAAGATTCAAAAGGCAAAAACCAGACAGTGCAGATTACCAAGATGGTCATCACCTACACCCCTACCGGTACTCAGAAGCAAGTCGCTGAGCTTTCTTTCCCCGAGCAGGCATACACAGTGGCTATCGACAAGACTTTTGACAACCCCGCTCTGACCTGCAACTCTGATGGCGAGGTGACATATTCTTCATCCGACCAGAAAGTGGCTACTGTCGACGAGTCAACTGGTGAAATCACTCTTGAGGGTATCGGCACCACAACCATTACCGCCATATCAGCTGAAACCGCTACCTACTATGAAGGAAAAGCACAGTACACTCTCACTGTCACAGGTAAGATGGTAACAGCTCGCAAAGCTGCTGCTATGGAAGCCGGCAAATACTTCCTCATGCGTGGCGAGCAGGTTGCAACACCTATCGCAGCAGACAAACCATATGGCTACCTCGTGGTAGAAGATTGCACCGTTGACGGCTCTGACGTTACTGCTCCCGAAAGCAATCTCTTTACATTCTCCAAAGAGGGCGACAGCTACACCATCCAGGACAGCTACGGGCGTTATCTCTACCTTGATGCTTCTCACATGAGCTTCAATGTTGCCGAGACAGCTACAGATAACTACCTGTGGAACGTAACCATCGATGAGCAAGGAAACGGCACTATTACAAACGTTGGCCGCACAGGGGTTACAGTGGCATGGGCAGAGAGCTACAAGAATTTCTCTGTAGCTGCATCACCTGCCGCCGACCTTATGCCCGTCATGTACATCTACGGTGGCTCGTCATCTATCGACAATATCAACTCTGACTCTGTTGACGCAGAAGAAGGTACAGCCGTTTACTACAACCTCCAGGGCGCACGTGTTGAGAACCCCTCAAACGGTGTCTACATCCGCGTAATCAACAACAAAGCCGAGAAGGTAATCCTCTAAGACCCACATCCTCTCCCACATCTCTCAGGGCTTCTGCGTCACGGCGTGGAAGCCCTGACTGCACTCTGGCTGCGCCATCAATGTGCCGTGCATGTGGGGCGAAACCTCTCCGAGGTTTGTATGGGTGGGTTACGCACAGCTAAGGGTGTTGCAAAACTTGCATTTAGACCCTCAAACTTGTAGGGATGCACCCCGGTGCATCCGCCAACACGCTGACAATCAGTATATGTATATCGTCTGCACCGTGGTGCAGCCCTACAATTTGACAGTTTTGCAACGGCCTCTACACCTATACCTATATATCCGAGTATGCCTCTCTCGCGTACACACCCACAATGAGCGACGCGCTGATACACCGCAAGTAGTAGGGACATGCCATGGCATGTCGCCTGAAGCCATGCTAATGAGGGGTATTGCGTCAGCAGACATGCCATGGCATGTCCCTACTGCGATGAATGCATTCCTTCAGTTAGCGACATTGTGTCATGGCATGTCACTACTACATATCTGGCTGACAATAGGTTATGCTTGCATGGGAGCCTGGGGCGGATACACTCTCTCTGCATGCAGTTTGGATAACAGAATCCCGGAGGGATGATTTTATGCTTAACCCCGGACTCGTCATGGCTACGCGATTTCTCATCTACGGTTTAGCATGAGGCCGTCCCTCTCGGGACTTCTTAAGTTACCGACTTTATTTTATGCGAAAAATCACAGCCTACTGTAACACTACTGATTTAATTTTATCTACCTATAATCAGTAGATTGGGATTTGGAGCGGTAGACGGGACTCGAACCCGCGACCCTCGGCTTGGGAAGCCAATGCTCTACCAACTGAGCCACTACCGCATAACGTTTTTGCTGACACAAATGTAGGCATAAATCGGCTGTATTAAAAGTTAAAAAAAGTTTCAACTATTGATTGCAACAACAATCGGTTGAAAAAAGGTTTATATTTGTATGTCCCAATGACATCACATCAATTTTTACTTTTGTAACTATGAACATCTATTCCAAATGCTCTTTACTGACGCTGGCTGTGGGGTCAATGACTCTCGCCGGATGTTCGTCAAAGATGAAAGACTTCAAATCCGAGTATTTCTCGTGCAATCCTCAGCCTCTGGAAGTGGTCGGCCAGAACGTACCAGCCACAGTGACTGCGCGTGTGCCCCAGAAATTCTTTGTCAAAAACGCCGAGCTCACCGTCACCCCTACCCTGAAATTTGCCAACGGCGAACTGAAGTCGGCTCCCGTAATGTTTGAAGGCGAAAAGGTGCGTGGCAATTATCCCACCATCAGCTATGACAACGGCGGCACTATGACTATCCCTGTCAACTACGTGTATCAGCCGGAGATGCGCCAGAGCGAATTGTATCTTGACTTCAACGTCCGTCAGGGCAACAAGCAGTATGTGCTTCCCTCGGTCAAAGTGGGCGACGGTGTCATAGCCACAGCGGCTCTCTCGGATGCCGGCACTGTGACTCCGGCTGCTGCTGCCGACAAATATCAGCGCATCGTCAACGAAAAATATAAGGCTGACATCCACTTCCTGATTAATCAGGCCAATGTACGTTCGGGCGAAACCAACTCCGAGGGCATGAACGCTTTCAAGTCCGACCTTAAGAAGGCAGCACAGGATACGGCTCGTGTAATCGAGGAAATCAACATTTCATCATATGCTTCGCCCGAAGGCTCACTGGAATTTAACACCCAGCTGGCCGAGAACCGCGAGACCAACACCTCCAAGTATCTCAACGACCAGCTCAAGAAGGACAAAATCTCAAGCTTCGGCGAACTGACCGCTCAGTTTACCCCCGAGGACTGGGAAGGCTTCCAGGAACTGGTGGCTGCAAGCGACATTCAGGACAAGCAGCTTATCCTCTCTGTGCTCTCCATGTATAAAGACCCGGCACAGCGCGAACAGGAAATCCGCAACATGTCAAGCATCTTTGACCAGCTCGCTGAAACCATCCTCCCCAAACTGCGCCGCTCTCGCCTGACAGCATCGGTCAATGTCATCGGACGCAGCGACGAGCAGATTAACGAGGCATTTGACAAGAATCCCAAAGTCCTGTCGGTTGACGAGCTCCTCTATGCAGCCAATCTGACCAATGACAAGGCTCGCAAACAGGCTATATATGAAACAGCCATCGCCCAGTACCCCTCTGACTATCGTGCTTACAATAACCTCGGCAATCTCTACTATGCAGCCGGCGAGTACGAAAAGGCCAATGCACAGTTTAACAAGGCTAAGGCAATCAACCCGACAGCCAAGGAGATAGCCATGAACGAGGCTCTGCTCGCTCTCGTCAATAAGGATATGCAGACAGCCCAGCAGAAACTCGGCCAGGCTGCCGATGTAGAAGGTCTCGGCGGTGCTCTCGGCACATATTACCTCATGGAGGGCAACAACGACCAGGCTCTCAGAGCTTTTGGCGACACCCAGAGCAACAATGCGGCTCTCGCACAGATTCTCAACAAGAACTACAGCGCAGCACAGAGGATACTCAACAATATCACTCCTGATGCTACCACATATTATCTCAAGGCCATCGTAGGTGCCCGCACCAACAACGAGGCCGAGGTGATGACCAACCTCCGCAAAGCCATATCGCTTGACCGTAATCTGGCTTCACAGGCTGCCACCGACCTCGAGTTTGCTTCATTCAACCTCAGCAAGCTCTGATCAACAGTCACATTCCCCTACAAAAAAGCCGCTCCGATGTGAATTTCCTATCGGAGCGGCTTTATTTTGTCAATATCACTAACTTAAGCAGTGAACCCCATCAAAGTAGGACATGCCATGGCCTGTCTGCTAATACATCACCCTCATTAGCATGGCTTTAGGCGACATGCCATGGCATGTCCCTACTACGATATGTGCATTCTTTGAGTTCGTGTTTTTGCAACACATTAGTAGACCCAGAGGCTTCTTGTCAAAGCCGTGCGCCTAATATATAGAGGGGGGATTCAGAGAATCAGCTGGTAGTCGACCACATCGAGGTCACGGCCGAATTTATGGCCTACGGCTTTGAAGTGGCTTACGAGCTTGAAGCCGAGCTTGTGGTGGAAATGGCAGCTGTCGGCATTGTCAGCCGTTATACATGCTATCAGCGAGTGATAACCCAAGTGGCGGCAACGGTCTATGAGGAGCAGCATCAATTCTTTAGCTATGCCACGGTGCATATACTTGCGGTCAAGGTATATTGTGGTCTCCATAGTGCCGCCATAGGCCGCTCTCTCCTTCCACGGATGCACGTAGCAGTATCCGGCGATACAACCGTCGGCCTCGCATACTATATAGGGGTATTCCGAAGAGATGTCCCTTATGCGCCGGGCCATCTCCTCTACGCTGAGCGGTTCCTGCTCGAAACTGATGGTGGTGTCGGTCACATAAGGGTTGTAGATGCGGCATATCTCCGCGGCATCCTCGGGGGTGACATTGCGATAGAGTATCATACGCCGGTGCTCAATTTATGTCACGATGTTCGTCAAGCAGCTTCAATGCCCGGTCAAGGTCATCAGCATTGACCATCAGCCTTGCCTCACCAAGCGCGTTGAAACCTATAGGATATACCGTCGACATTATTTCATTGTCAACAAAGCTGGGTATTCCATATGAGTCCAGCATCCCTTTAGCTATTGCAGCCGCCTGAATGTTAGGGAATGTAGCGGCAAGTACGATTTCTGACATGACTACTATTGGGTGATTTGTAAGCCGATTGACAGCCCTGGTTAACTATTATTCATTCTTATATATATCTGTTCACCAAATACGGATGTAAGATTTTCAAAGTGAGTTAAAACTCTGAATCATATTTGTTTAAGATATGTTTACTTGCTAATTTTGCAGTGGAATATTAGTGTTCATATCTGTTACTTTTAACTGCCTTGAAGAAATACCGCTAATGAAACGACACAACTCCGAGCAGTAAAAATCACATATTCGTTTAAAGCCAATCAGCGATGATGTAACTGTAAATAATAGTGGGAATAGCTGCTGATGCAGTGAAAACGTTAAGTCCATCGAAGCGGGTCTAATCCCCCACTGATGATGATTTCACTGAATACGTACTCTCCGATGTGCCAAAGCATCGGAGAGTATTATTTTTTTCAGCGGTCGCATGTGGATTCACTTCACTATGCCTTTTTCAAGAAATTCAGCGAGGTTGGTGCGCACGCGCTCCCCTTCCCTCTCTGAGGCAATCTTGAGCATATCGGAGTCGGTCATTATCCTGACGAGATCCTCAAACGAAGTCTTCTGTGGGTTCCAGCCCAGTTTGGCTTTGGCCTTTGTAGGGTCTCCCCACAGATTGACCACATCGGTAGGACGATAAAAGTCAGGACTTACGGCCACAAGCACCTTGCCTGTCTTTTCGTCGATACCCTTCTCGTCTTCGCCTTCGCCTTCCCAGCGCAGGTTGATACCTACGTTCTTGAAAGCGAGGGTGGCAAACTGCCTGACGGAATGCTGCTGGCCTGTGGCTATCACATAGTCCTCAGGCTTTTCTTGCTGGAGCATAAGCCACATGCACTCCACATAGTCACGTGCATAGCCCCAGTCACGCAGCGACGACAAGTTGCCGAGATAGAGCTTGTCTTGCTTACCCTGCGCTATACGGGCTGCAGCGAGTGTAATCTTTCGGGTCACGAAAGTTTCACCACGGCGTTCGCTCTCATGGTTAAACAATATGCCCGAGCAGCAATACATGCCATAGGCCTCACGGTATTCCTTGACTATCCAGTAGCCGTAGAGCTTCGCAACGGCATAGGGGCTGTAAGGGTGAAACGGTGTATTCTCGTTCTGTGGCACCTCCTCTACTTTGCCGTAGAGCTCGCTGGTAGAAGCCTGATATATGCGGCATTTGTCTTTCAGACCGCACAGCCTGACAGCCTCGAGTATGCGGAGCACACCTACCGCATCCACGTCGGCTGTAAACTCCGGGGAGTCAAAACTGACCTGCACATGGCTCTGAGCAGCGAGATTGTAGACTTCATCAGGCCTTATCTTGGATATGACCTGCATGATGCTCATAGAGTCGCCCAGATCGGCATAGTGGAGATGGAAGCGCTTGTGGCCCTCGAGATGCGATATCCTTTCGCGGAAGTCCGACGAATTGCGTCGTATGGTACCGTGTACCTCATAACCTTTGTCAAGCAAGAGTTCCGCCAGAAACGACCCGTCCTGACCCGTAACACCGGTTATAAGTGCTGTCTTCATGATTATCTATTATATATGGTAAGATTATTTATCTGTATTCTTAGTTTCGTTTGTCATAGATTTGCAGCCTGACATCGTGTCCGTCAAAACATGCGTAGCTGAAGTGGTTGATCCAGTCGCCGAGTATGATTACTCGTGCGCCATCGGCAAGCGGCTTGTCAAGCATGGCGTGGCGATGGCCGAATATGAAATAATCCACTCTTGGATGCGACGGATCGGCCATGTATTCTTTCGCATATCTCACCAGAGGCTCATATTCTTCGTCAGCTATTTTGGTGGAGTACTCCGATGCCGTCCCGGCCTTGCGGCTCTGGGCTGACCAGCCATGTGCGAGCGCGAGCGTCCACCGTGGGTGTATCGTGGCGTAGAGCATACGGCACATGGAGTTGCGGAATATTTTTCGTAGCACCCTGAACCCTACCGGCCGTTCTCCTACGGCATCGCCATGGTCAAGAAGGAAGGTCTTGCCGTCAATTTCTTTGATTATGGGGCCATCAACTACCTCAACACCTATTTCCTTAGGCAGATAGTCAAACACCCACATATCGTGGTTGCCCTTGAACCAGTAGATTTTCACCCCTGCATCGGCAAGCTCGGCAAGTGCTCCGAAGAAGCGCACAAAGCCTCGGGGAACCACCGTCCGGTACTCAAACCAGAAATCAAGCATATCCCCCATGAGATACAATGCGGCGGCATCCTTGCGTATGCCACGCAGGAAATCCACTATCCGTGCCTCATGTGCCCTGTGATCACTTATGTATGAAGCTCCGAGGTGTGAATCCGACAGGAAATATACCATAGCGTGTTTCTGAATTATAGCGTCAGTTGGTGCATTGAATTTGATTAAAGGAAACCAAGGTCCAGCTTCGCTTCCTCGCTCATCATATCCTTGGTCCACTCAGGTTCAAATACGATGCGTATGTCTACGTTCTTGACCCCGTCAATGCTCTCTAACTTGATACGCGCATCGTCTACGATAAAATCAGCAGCCGGGCAGTTGGGTGCGGTCAGAGTCATATCTATGGCGAGATTGCCGTCATCGTCAAGGTCAATCTTATATATCAGCCCGAGGCTGTAGATGTCCACAGGTATCTCGGGGTCGAATACTGTCCGCAGCATTGCCACGACTTTCTCTTCGATTTGCAGACGCTGTTCAGGAGTAAGCATTGTAATATATCCGGTTTAGGTTGTTTACTGGTTAAAAATCATGGCCTGTTGTTGCCTATGACAGCCGACAGGCGGTGCTCAAGCTCGGCAGTAGACAGTCGCATGTGGAGTTTGCCTCGGTAGGCTACCGAGATGTTGCCGGTCTCCTCTGACACGACTATTGCAAAGGCATCGGTGACCTGGGCTATGCCGAGAGCCGAACGATGACGCAAGCCGAGCGAACGGGGCACATTGCTGTCATGGCTTACAGGCAGAATGCAGCCGGCACTCATAATTCTGAAATTATCTATGATCATAGCACCGTCGTGGAGGGGGGAGTTCTTAAAGAATATGTTCTCTATGAGCCGCGTATTGATCAGGGCGTCAATTATGTCGCCGCTTTTTTCATATTGGTCAAGCGGCATCCCCTGACGAAGCACTATCAGTGCGCCGGTTTTGCTCTTAGCCATGCTCATACAAGCATAAACGATAGGGAGCACGTATTGTTTGCCCTCGGAATACTCCTCGGCGTTGCGGTGGTGCTTGAAAAAGTTGTGGAGAAACCGCCAGCGTTTATGGTCGCCCACTTCCACCAGAAATCGCTTTATCTGGTCCTGAAAGAGGATGACGAGCACCAGCAGGCCTATGCTCATGAACTTGTCAAGAATCGTGCCCATCAGCTTCATCTCCAGAATCTGCGAGGTAAACACCCACACCACTATCAGAGACAGCACACCGATGAAGATATTTATGGTGCCGCTTTCCTTCATTATCCTGTAGAGGTAGAAGAGCAGCAGACCTACTATCGCTATATCAAAGGCATCTCTTAATCCAAAGGGCTCCATAGACTAATCATATTCATGGCTGTGGTAACATGGATACAATCCTGACGGCTTCGGCACAAGCCTTCACATCATGCACCCTTAATATCTGAGCGCCCCCGAGGAGGGCTATGGTATTGAGCACGGTGGTGCCGTTGAGGGCATCCTTGGCAGTAATGCCCAAGGCACGTGTCACCATGGATTTACGCGACACGCCCACGAGCACCGGGGCATCAAGCATCTCGGTAAACATAGGCAAATCGGCCATAAGACGGTAGTTTTGCTCCAGTGTCTTCGCAAATCCGAATCCCGGGTCAACTATCACATCGTTAACTCCGGCCAGTCTGAGCGTGCGCAGCTTGACCGACAGGTCACGCAGCACTTCTGCGGTGACGCCGTCAGGATATTCGGTCAAAGTCTGCATATCAGCCGGGGTGCCGCGCATGTGCATCAGGATATAGGGCACCCGGAGAGAAGCCACGGTCTCAAACATGCGTCCGTCAAGGTCACCGCCCGAAATATCGTTGACGATGTCTGCGCCCATCTGCTCTATGGCCGCCTTGGCCACCGACGCACGGAATGTATCTACCGACACCACTACGTCAGGCGCGGCCTCACGCAAGGCTGCCATCCCCTCCGACAGGCGGTCTATTTCCTCCGCTTCGCTCACCTCGGCGGCTCCGGGACGTGAGGAATAGGCACCGATATCTATCATGTCGGCTCCGTCGTCTATCATGCTCCTCACACGCCGGCCTATTTCATCGGCCTTGGTGCGCGAACCGGCATAGAACGAGTCAGGCGTCACATTGATGATGCCCATGACTGCCGGACGGTCATATTCAATCAGGCGCCCGTGTATGTTGAGAGAAAATGGCTTAAACATTTATGCAAATTTAATAATTTTTCGGATGAAATGCGCTTTTTGTCCCCTTGATATAGCGATGATATGGTGATATTGCATTTCAAAGGAATATTTCGTAAATTTGCGGTGCTTAAAACACCCTCAATGACCGATTCCGATCGGTCAATCAAATAAGTATATCGCCATGGTGTCAGAGCCATGGGGCTTTCCATCTGATAGATTATGGACAAGAAATACAACGTCTACGACAAATTCAACCTTTCGGACATAAACAAGCGCGGACTTGCCCGGTGGCAAGAGGAGCATCTTTTTGAGAAGACGCTCAAGCAACGTGAGGGATGTCCCTCTTTTGTGTTTTTTGAAGGGCCGCCATCGGCCAACGGCATGCCTGGCATCCACCATGTCATGGCTCGTACCATCAAGGACATATTCTGCCGCTTCAAGACCATGAAGGGATTTCAGGTCATGCGCAAAGCCGGTTGGGACACCCACGGACTCCCTGTAGAACTTGGGGTAGAGAAATCGCTCGGTATCACCAAGGAGGATATCGGCAAGAAGATTTCCGTAGACGATTATAACGCTGCATGCCGCCGCGAAGTGATGAAATTCACTCGCGAATGGGAAACCCTTACTGACCGCATGGGTTACTGGGTTGACATGCAGAACCCCTACATCACCTATGACAACCGATATATCGAGAGCGTGTGGTGGCTGCTTAACCAGCTCTACAAGAAAGGCTATCTGTATAAGGGCTACACCATACAGCCATATTCTCCGGCTGCCGGCACAGGTCTTAGCTCCCATGAGCTCAACCAGCCCGGATGCTATCGCGATGTCAAGGATACGACCTGCACCGCCGAGTTTGAGGTGGTCAATCCGACTGCTGAAATGCAGGGCTGGGGCACACCCTTCTTCCTCGCATGGACCACTACCCCATGGACTCTCCCCAGCAACTGTGCTCTTGCTGTAGGTCCCTCTATCAAATACAATATAGTACGCACTTACAATCCCTATTCGGGAGCCAAGATAACAGTCATAGTCGCTGATGCTCTGATGGGTAGCTATTTCAACCCCAAAGCTGCCGATATGAGCCTGGAGGACTATGACGGTGGCAAGCTCATCCCCTATCAGGTGGTTGCTTCGGTGGAAGGCAAGGACCTTGTAGGCATGGCATACAAGCAGCTCATGCCGTGGGTAAACCCCGGCGAAGGTGCTTTCCGCGTCATCCCGGCAGACTATGTGACCACCGACGACGGTACGGGCATCGTACATATCGCCGGTACTTTTGGAGCTGATGACAACCGCGTCAGCAAGCTCAATAATGTTCCGGCCATGCTCCTTATAGACAAGGACGGCAACCAGCGTCCGATGGTTGATCCTACCGGCCGTTTCTACCGTCTGGAGGATCTTGAAGCGGATTTCGTCAGCGAGCGTGTCAATGTTGAAGCCTACGGACAGTGGGCCGGCAAATATGTCAAGAACGCATTTGACCCGGCTGATGATGCCGACCAGAAGGAGACACTTGACATAGAACTGTGCATGTGGCTCAAGCAGCAAGACCGTGTATTCAAGATTGAGAAACACGTCCACAGCTACCCCCACTGCTGGCGCACTGACAAGCCGGTGCTCTACTATCCGCTTGACAGCTGGTTTATCCGCACTACTGCTGCCCGCGAACGTCTGATGGAGCTTAACAAGTCCATCAAATGGAAACCTGAATCTACAGGCAGCGGCCGTTTCGGCAAGTGGCTTGAGAATCTCCAGGACTGGAACCTCTCTCGCAGCCGCTACTGGGGCACCCCACTGCCCATATGGCGCACTGAGGACGGAGCTGAAGAAATATGCATCGAAAGCGTACAGCAGCTTTATGACGAGATAGAAAAATCTGTGGCAGCCGGACTGATGAAGTCCAATCCCTACAAGGACAAAGGTTTCATACCCGGTGACTACTCCAAGGCCAACTATGAGCGCATAGACCTCCACCGTCCCTACGTCGACGACATAGTGCTCCTCAGCGCAAGCGGCAAGCCTATGAAACGTGAGACGGATTTGATAGACGTATGGTTTGACAGCGGCTCGATGCCTTATGCCCAGATACATTATCCGTTTGAGAACAAAGAAGGACTTGACAGCCGTCGCCTCTACCCTGCCGACTTCATAGCCGAGGGAGTGGACCAGACTCGCGGATGGTTCTTTACGCTCCATGCCATAGCCGGCATGATATTCGATTCGGTGGCATACAAGGCGGTTATCTCCAATGGCCTTGTGCTTGACAAGGATGGCAACAAGATGTCAAAACGTCTTGGCAATGCTGTAAATCCCTTTGATGCCATAGAAGAGACAGGCAGCGACCCTCTGCGCTGGTACATGATAGCTAACTCGTCGCCATGGGATAACCTCAAGTTTGACATCAACGGTGTAAAGGAGGTGTCACGTAAGCTATTCTCCACACTCCACAATACTTACGGATTCTTTGCCCTGTATGCCAATGTGGATAACTTCGACAATTCGCTGCCACAGGTGCCCATGGACAAGCGTCCCGAGATAGACCGCTGGATTATCTCTCTGCTCAACACTCTGATCAAGGATGTGGACAGCTCACTTGAAGACTACGAGCCTACCAAAGCTGCCCGCGCCATCAATGAGTTTGTCAATGACAATCTATCCAACTGGTATGTGCGCCTCAACCGCAAACGCTTCTGGGGTGGAGAGATGACCGAAGACAAACTTGCTGCATTCCAGACCCTCTACACCTGCCTTGAGACTGTGGCGTTGCTGATAGCACCCATAGCTCCTTTTTATGCTGACCAGTTATATCTTGACCTGACTTCTGTGACCAAGGGTAGCGATGCCACAAGCGTGCATCTCGCCGATTTCCCTGTAGCTGACGACACCCTGATTGACAAGCAGCTTGAGGAAAACATGAAGGTGGCCCAGACCATCACATCCATGGTGCTGGCTCTCCGTCGCAAGGTCAATATAAAGGTGCGTCAGCCGCTGACTTCCATCATGATTCCGGTGGTGGACGAAAAGCAGCGCAAAGCTGTCGAGGCTGTCAGCGACCTGATACGCTCTGAGGTCAATGTCAAGGAGATTAAGATTGCCGACAACAGCGAGGGCATGCTCGTGAAGCGTGTCAAGCCTGACTTCAAGAAACTCGGTCCCAAGCATGGCAAGGATATGAAGCAGGTGGCCGCCGCCATACAGCAGATGACACAGACGCAGATAGCTGAACTCGAACGTAACAGTTCGATAATGCTTGATATCAACGGGACTCTGAAACCGGTGGATCTCTCCGATGTCGAGATTATATCTGAGGACATACCCGGCTGGCTTGTTGCCAACGAAGGCAACATAACCATCGCACTTGATGTCACCGTTACTCCCGAACTCAAGCGTGAGGGTCTCGCAAGAGAGCTGGTGAACCGCATCCAGAATATCCGCAAGAGCCGTGACTATAACATCACCGACCGAATCAAAGTGGTAGTGGATGCCGACGTCGACATGGCTGATGCAGTCCGCGACTTCAACGACTTTATAAGCCGTCAGATTCTGGCCTCTGCGCTCACTGTCGGCAAGGTCGATGAAAACGACAAGGATGCCGAAAACCTTGAAATAGACGAAAACAACATATTTGTGAGCATCACTCGTTGATGCCCACAAATATTTTTAATAACATTTTACCTTATCATAACCATACCTCGAATAACTTAACCGTCACATTATGAGTGAAAAGACCCGCTATTCCGATGAAGAGCTCCAGGAGTTCAAGGAACTGATTCTTGCCAAGCTCGACAAGGCAAAAAAAGAATATGACCTGCTTAAAGCCGATGTCACCAACACCGAAGGCAATGACATAGCCGACACATCGCCTACATTCAAGGTGCTTGAGGAAGGTGCAAGCACTCTCGGCAAGGAAGCATCGGGCCGTCTGGCTGAGCGTCAGATGAAATTCATACAGAATCTACAGGCCGCCCTCGTACGCATAGAAAACAAGACTTACGGCATATGCCGCGAGACCGGCAAACTCATACCCAAAGAACGTCTTCGTGCTGTGCCTCATGCCACTCTGTGCATCGAAGTGAAGCAGAAGAAATAAAGGGGTTCATAAATCCCCTTTGCAACGAAACCAAAGCATTCCCTTTATGACATTGACCAAAGGACGTCTTGCCGCTCTTATCATAATCCTCGTCATCATAATAGACCAGGCATTGAAGATATGGGTAAAGACCAACATGTATCTTGGTGAATCAATCAGATTCACCTCTTGGTTCCAGCTCCTGTTTGTCGAAAACAATGGTATGGCATTCGGCATAGAGCTTGGAAGCAAGATTTTCCTCACTCTGTTTCGCATACTCGTTGCCGCAGGTGTGGTTTATTACATCATCAGGATACGTAACCGCGTCGATGTCTCCAAAGGGTTGATGGCCTGTCTGGCACTTATAGCCGCAGGTGCAGCCGGAAATATCATCGACTGTATGTTCTATGGACTGATTTTCAACAATCCGTTGCCTCCGGAGGTGGCCGTAATGTTTCCTGAAGGTGGCGGCTATGCCCCGTTTCTGATGGGGAAGGTCGTGGACATGCTCTACTTTCCTCTCTTCAGTTTTGACTGGCCGTCATGGATACCCTTTATAGGCGGCAGCCACTTCCTGTTTTTCCAGCCTATTTTTAATTTCGCCGATGCCGCCATATCTGTCGGCCTGATAGCTCTTATCATCTTCCACAGCAAATTCTTCTCCCATCGGGAGGAAGCCTGATGAAACGCCGTTGTCTCCATATAATGTTGGTGCCGGGAGTGGTTCTGGCTGTGCTGAGCGGTTGCTCCAATCGTCCTGACGGAGTGCTGTCTACAGGCGACATGGCTGAGGTTCTGGCTGACATACATGAAGCAGAAGGTATGATGGAGCAGGATTACAATAACTACAGAGGCGATTCGGCAAAAATAACGCTGCGACAGTCGGTGTATCTGAAACATGGCATTGATGCAGCCACGATGGACACATCTCTTGCCTGGTATGGTTACCATATGGATAAATATCAGGAAGTGTATGACGAAGTCATAAAGATACTTGACAAACGTCTTGCCGGCATCAAGGTCTCCCCCTCACAATCGGCGGACATGGGTTCATACGGTAATGTGGACGGAGACTCGGCCATAGTATGGCGCGACCTTCAGCCTCGCTACTTCCACACACGCCTTTTCAATAAGTATATCACGGCATCAATCTCGCGTGACAGGTATTGGAAAGACGGTGACGAGTACGAATTACGTTTCCACTCTGTCGCCAACCAAGGTCCTGTAGAGGTCTCCACTTCCATAATCTATGGTGACGACACAAACGACATGGAGCACCGCCAGTTTGGCAGCACAGGATGGCACAGCATAAAATTTAAAGTTGACACAGCCAAATTCGCCTCTAAAGTCACATTTGCCATCGGTTATACTCCACGTCCCGGCAACAACGTAGTGGCCGTGGATTCAGTGACGCTACTCCGTACACGTGACCCGTTCATCAGCCATGACCAACAATGACCATTGAAATCCCATGGCTCGAAAGATTCTCGTAAGTGCAGTCGTGATTCCTGATGGAATCGCGTATAATCAATTAGTCCATGTCGAATCTGACGGAAGCCTATCCATGCGCCCGGTAGATTCAGAACTGTCAGAGACCAGATTTGTCAACGGCATTATGTTTTCGTGCCATCCCGAATCCCTGGCCTCCATCCTTTCCCTCCTCCACAACACCCCCGGAGGCATCCCGGAGAAGTGCACAAATCTCCTGACCCACCACTCTCCACAACTCCTCCCCCTCACCCCTGTCTCTTATACACATCTCCGAGCCCACGAGACATCTCA
>UQDU01000021.1 GCA_900539915.1 uncultured Bacteroidales bacterium
AATCCATCTCAAAATCCGCAGCTCAGGATTTAACTTTTGTTATTAAACACCCTCTTAGTACAAAATGGAGTCTGATAATGTGTCGCAAGACTCAAGAATCCATTGTAACCAATCATAATTAGCTCCGCAACAGTGTCAGAAATTTTTGACAAACTAAATATCGACTGGGAGAGGCTGACCGACGTCATCAGATTTGACGCGGCCAACCCTCTGCTGTTCAACACAGGCCTGTTTCTTGTATTATTTGCAGGATTCATACTTATCTACCAGATGATAAGGCGGTGGAAAAACGCCAAACTCATCTTCGTAATCCTCTTTTCGCTCTACTTCTACTACAAGTCATCGGCTGAATACTGCTTCATACTGCTCGGAGTCTGCATATTTGACTTCCTGCTGGGACAGTGGATGGGGCGAGCCGAGCGTCGCGGAGTGCGCCGCCTGATTGTAACAATAAATGTGCTCGTCAACGTGGGGATGCTTGTGTATTTCAAGTATTTCCGTCTGTTCATGGAGACGTTTGTCAATCTGACGCGGATGGAGTGGTCGTTTGACGACATCATCCTTCCGGCCGGCATATCGTTTTTCACCTTCCGCAGCATAAGCTATATCGTGGACCTCTACCGCCGCAAGATGGAGCCGTGTGACAATCTGCTGGAGTACACATTCTTCCTGACATTCTTCCCCCCTCTGCTTGCCGGCCCGGTGGTCCGCGCCAAAGATATGCTGCCGCAAATCAAGGCTAACGAAACCGCGACACGCGAGATGGTCAGCAACGGCCTTTTCCTCATCATAGCCGGTCTCATCAAGAAGGTGGTTGTGGCCGATTACATAAGCGAAAACTTCGTCAGCCGTGTATTCGACAATCCCTCGCTCTATAGCGGATTTGAAAATCTCATGGCCGTCTACGGATTCTTCATACAGCTCTACTGCGACTTCTCGGGCTACAGCGACATAGCCATAGGCATAGCCCTGATGCTCGGCTACCGCTTCCTTGACAACTTCCGTGCACCATTCAAGTCTCAGAATCCTACCGAATTCTGGCACCGATGGCACATATCGCTCTCTACATGGCTGCGTGACTATCTATACATACCGCTCGGAGGCAACCGCAAAGGCACCGCACGCAAACACGTCAACCTGATGGCCACAATGGTCATAGGCGGTCTGTGGCACGGAGCTTCGTGGATGTACATGATATGGGGCGGTCTGCAAGGCTTGTTTCTGGTCATCCATAAGGAAATCAAGAGGCTGTTTCCCGGACTACCCGACGACAAGAAAGGAAGCTGGTGGCGTGTCGGCGCCAACATGTTCTTCACGTTCAATCTGCTGGCTATCAGCTTTGTGTTCTTCCGCTCGCGCTCCCTTGATGATGCTGCTGCCATGGGCAAGCAGATATTTACCGACTTCCACATCAGCGTGGCTCCGCAGTTTATCGAAGGTTACATATTCATAGTCCTCGCCATCCTCCTGGGCTACTTCATGCACCTCGCCCCGTCGAGCTGGAGCGACGCCATAAAGAAAGGGATGACGCGCATGCCGGCCGTGCTCCTCGCCGTGCTCCTCGCTCTCGTGATATTGCTGATAATCCAGGTACGCCAGAGTGACATCGTCCCCTTCATCTATCTGCAATACTGATAAGTGACCCTGACCGGGCACACACGTTCACGCCATATTAAAAATGGCGAATCCGGGCAACAACAAAAGCGCATTTACGACAAAAAGTTGGGGCTGAGGGTTGACATGGGGCAAAAAATGTAGTAAATTTGCAGGATATTGCGCAAGTTGCGCCCAATTACCACGACCGCTACTTCCCACGCCTTTCAACAGCACTTTATGGGACAGAAAAAACGCAGACTCCTATCGACCCTCGCAGCACAGATGACGGCAATGATCAGCATGTCACTTGTGCTTATAGTATTAGGTATCATGTCACTCGGCGGCATAGCCGCCCACTCGCTGTCAGAGCAGGTACGGCAGAAGATGGGATTTACAGTAATCATGGATGACAATGCCACGCCTGACCAGATCAATGCCCTGCTGCGCTCGTGGAGCAAAGCGCCTTATGTGTCAGCCATAAAATACACGTCTCCGGCACAGGCTCTCGAACGATGGAAACAGTCTACCGGCGACGAAGAGGACATAGTGACCCTGCTTGGCACAAATCCGTTCCGCCCCGAAATGGATATCAACGTCAAATCCCGATACGCCAATGTGGACTCGCTGCGTCCCATCGTTGCCAATGCAGCAACCATGCCCGGAGTAAGCGAAGTCAGGCTACAGGCCCGCATGATCGAAAACATCAACAAAGCCGTCAACAAGACCGCCATAGTGCTGGCCGTCATAGCCGCCGCGTTGCTGTTTATCTCCATCGTGCTTATCAACAACCTCGTCCGGCTCAGCATATATGCCCGACGGTTCATAATCCACACTATGAAATTAGTGGGTGCGACACCGGCATTCATCCGCCGTCCGTTCGTGCTGGCGAGCGCTTTCAACGGTCTCCTGTCAGGGTTTATAGCCGTGGCGGTCATAGGCGGTCTGCTCGGTTACGGTTATGCCACAGGACACGAACTGGCCACATTGCTTCCCATGTATCTGACCTGCTGGGTGCTGGGCGGAGTCATAGTGCTCGGAGTGCTGCTGTGCACACTCTCGGCATTCATAGCCACCAACCACTACCTGCGCATAGACTACGATAACCTGCACAAGTGAAATCCTGCACAGAATATCCTCCTACCCTATAGATATACATATTACAAAATCCTATATTCTCCTTTTTTACAAACTATCATGTCTGAAAATCGAAACGGAAAGCGGCCGTCAATGGACCAGTTTGTGCTTGAGAAACCGTCTGAGCGTCCTCTCATAAAGCGCAATTTCATGTGGATGATTATTGCAGGAGCTATGATCGTAACCGGATTCCTCCTGATGCTCGGAGGCAGCTCGACCACCGAAGAGTTCAATCCCGACATATTCAGCGCACGCCGCATAGTGGTAGGACCGACACTGGCCTTTTGTGGCTACGTGGTCATGGCTGTCGCACTTATACTCAAGCCCAGGGTCGCCACGGCCGCTGCAGCTGAGGGAGAGGAGGTGGACCTATGAATTGGCTTGACGCGCTCCTCCTCGGCATCATCCAGGGTCTCTCGGAATATCTGCCTATCAGCTCAAGCGGCCATCTTGAGATATTCCGCCAGCTTCTCGGATCAAATTTAGGCAACACCACCTCCCTTGAGTTCGATGTGATGCTCCATGTAGCCACCGTGCTCAGCACCATCATCATCCTCTGGAAGGAATTTGCTCCGCTCTGTTTCTCATTCTTCGGCTTCAAACGCGATGCCAACACCACCTATGTGTGGAAACTCTTAGTATCATGTATCCCTGTGGCCATAGTGGGCATCTGCTTCAAGGACTTTGTGGAAAGCTTCTTCACAGGCAACCTGACCTTGGTGGGTGTCTGCCTGTGCGTGACCGCCGCCCTCCTGTCATTCGCCTACTTCTTCCGCACACGCCCGGCCATAGAGCAGCATAAGCCCGGCCATGCAATCACATGGCTTGACGCCATCGTCATGGGTCTGGCTCAGGCTGTAGCCGTGCTTCCCGGACTCAGCCGCTCAGGCACCACCATAGCCGCCGGTATCTCCATGGGCGCACGCCGCGAGGACGTGGCCCGTTTCTCGTTCTTCATGGTCATCATACCCATCCTCGGCGAAGCCCTCCTTAACACCGTCAAACTCCTCCACGGCACCCCTGATGCTGACAGCTCATTTGAAGTGATAGGCTGGGGACCGATGATTATCGGATTCATAGCCGCGCTCCTGGTCGGTTGCGCCGCATGCAAGTGGATGCTCGAGATAGTCAAGAAAGGCAAACTCGTATGGTTTGCGGTCTACTGCCTCGTGGTAGGTATCCTCTGCATAGTGTTATAATCCCAGACATATCGTATGGATTTTATCTCCGGCGAAATACTGATTATAGACAAACCTCTCGGATGGACATCGTTTGATGCCGTAAAACGTGTGCGCGGTGCGCTCACACGCCGCATGAAGGTCAAGAAGCTCAAGGTAGGCCATGCCGGCACCCTTGACCCACTTGCCACAGGTGTGATGGTCATATGCACCGGCCGCGCCACCAAGCGCATAGACGAGCTGCAAGCCGGCGTGAAGGAGTATGTAGCCACGCTCGCTCTGGGAGCCACCACGCCATCGTTTGATCTCGAGACGGAGGTAGATGCCACATACCCTGTCGGCCATATCACCAAAGAGCTCGTCGAGGAGACCCTAAAGAAATTCCACGGCACCATACAGCAGGTACCGCCGGCATTTTCAGCCGTCAAAATCGACGGTCAGCGAGCCTACAAGATGGCACGCAAGGGACAGACCCCCGAGCTTAAAGCCAAGACCCTCGTCATCGACGACATAGAGCTGCTTGACTATGCACCTGAAAGCATCACCCTGCGCATCGTGTGCAGCAAGGGCACCTATATCCGCGCCCTTGCCCGTGACATCGGCGAGGCCCTCGGCTCGGGAGCACACCTGACTGCCCTGAGGCGTACGCGAGTAGGCGACTTCACGGTCGACCGCTGCATGAGCGTAGACGAAGCCACGGCCATGATTCGCGATGTCGACATCACCATGCCTGACGATGGTCAGGACGGTCACGACAGCTAACCTCTACCTATAAACACTTATATCCCAGCGATTTTCAAAAGTTAATAACTTATACACACCACTGTATATCGGCAATTCTCATGAAACTGTCACAGTTTAATTTCAATCTTCCTAAAGATCTTATCGCGTCCACTCCCGTAGCCGAGCGTGACGAAGCTCGTCTCATGGTCATCAACCGCGCTACCGGCGAGATAGAGCACCACATATTCAAGGAAATAATCAATTATTTTGACGATGGGGACGTAATGGTGTTCAATGACACAAAGGTATTCCCGGCACGTCTTTTCGGCAACAAGGAGAAGACCAACGCCCTTATCGAGGTGTTTCTGCTTCGCGAACTCAATGAAGAAAACAAGCTCTGGGACGTACTCGTAGAGCCGGCCCGAAAAATCCGCATAGGTAACAAGCTCTATTTCGGCGACGACGACTCCATGGTGGCCGAGGTGATAGACAACACCACCTCACGCGGACGCACCCTGCGTTTCCTCTATGACGGCCCCCACGAGGAGTTTAAGGAAGAACTCTTCAAACTCGGAGAGACACCGCTCCCCTACTACATCGACCGCAAACCCACCCCCGACGATGCCGAACGCTATCAGACCATATTTGCCCAGCGCGAGGGTGCCGTGGTGGCTCCGGCTGCCGGACTGCACTTCTCCCGTGAACTGATGAAGCGTCTGGAAATACGCGGAGTAAAGCCCGAGTATCTCACCCTCCACATCGGGCTCGGCATCTTCCGCGAAATCGATGTAGAAGACCTCACCAAGCACCGCATGGACTCGGAGCAGGTTAACATCTCGCAGCACCTCGTAGATGTGGTCAACGAAGCAAAGGACCACAACAAGCAGGTATGCGCCGTGGGCACTTCATCGCTCCGCGGTCTGGCAAGCGCAGTGTCTATGGGCGGACATATCAAGACCTACACAGGCTGGACCAACAAGTTCATCTTCCCCCCGTATGATTTCACTGTGACGACTTCGCTTGTGACCAATTTCCACCTGCCCTACTCCACAATGCTGATGATGGTCTGCGCTTTCGGCGGCTACGACCTCGTAATGAAAGCATACAAGGAGGCTGTCAAGGAGAAATACCGTTTCGGAGCCTACGGCGACGCGATGCTGATACTCTGATTGCTACGCTGGTATGGGGAGCCGTTTCGTCACCATAGACCATCTCGGCGAGAGCACCGTGCGCGAGAAAATGAGCCGTTTTCTGGCTTTCGCTTTGCCGGCCTCCTCGGCCGACGAAGCAAAAAGCATCATCGCGGCCTATGCCAACCGCTACCACGATGCCCGTCACGTGTGCTGGGCCTACATGATAGGTGCCGACAGGGCCGAATATCTGTCAAGCGACAACGGAGAGCCCTCCGGCACAGCCGGCAAACCGATTCTCGGCCAGATTAACTCGCTCGGTCTGACCAACGTGGTGGTGATAGTGGTGCGCTACTTCGGAGGCATAAAGCTCGGCACATCCGGGCTGATTGTGGCCTACCGCCAGGCTGCCCGTGAAGCCCTCGAGGATGCCGGCAGCAAAGAAGGCTGCGAGATGTCTGACATCACATTGACATTCGGCTACCTGGCCATGAACGATGTGATGAAGATTGTCAAGAGCGAAAATCTCGCCATAGTCTCCCAGCAGCATGACAACACCTGCCGGATGACCCTGTCCGTGCCGTCGGACTCGCTGGAGCAATGGGCAGCCCGTTTTCTCAAAGCAGGAGCGCAGACCGATTACTGACCGCCACATACCCATCCATAACCCGCCAATCACATCATGATGATGACACGTAACATATTGCGGATTATACCGCTGAAGATAGCCCTCATATCAGCTATAATGCTGATGATACCCACAGGATGCTCCATAAGCTACAAGCTCAATGGAGCCGCCCTCGACTATTCGCTCTACAAGACCGTACACGTCGGGGAGTTTCCGATTCGCGCGGCTTTGGTCTATGCACCTCTCCAACCGATGTTTGAAAACCAGCTCACCGACTATATCCGCTCCAACACACGCCTGCAGGTTGTGGACGGACGAGCCGACCTCGACCTCACCGGCGAAATCACCGGCTACACGCTGACTCCGCAGTCGGTCAACGAAAACGCCGTAGCTGCCCAGACCCGTCTGACCATCACAGTCCGAGTCAAATACACCGACCACAAGGACGAGAGCAAGGACCTGGACCAGACCTTCTCGGCCTACTATGACTTCGACTCGTCATACATGCTTACCGACATACAGGACCAGGCATGTGAGGACATCACCAAACAGCTGGTGACACTGATTTTCAACGCCACATTAGGCAACTGGTAACACTACGCATTCAGCCACATGGACGCACAGCTTCTTAAATACCTCGACTTGCTGAGCCAGGGACGCGCTGCCGAAGCCGACCCGGAGCTGCTGCATGAGCTGCGCCAACGCTATCCCTATTTCGCTAAACCTGACACGACCCTGGCCGACAGCCTCAAGGCTGAGGGAATCAGCCCTGACGACCTCAAGGCTCTGCAAGCATCCATAGTCATGGCATCAAGCAACCCCGACACGGTGTCGGAGGCTCTCGGACTTCAGAGCGATGACGATTTTTACGGCGAGTCAAAACCGGCTCGCGAGAAGATGACCACCGAGACCACCATCGACTCCTTCCTCGAACGTTACGGCAACTCCGCCGACAACGACAAGGAGATGGCTCTGCTTGAAAAACTGATATTCAACCCCGTAGCACCCGACTACACGGCCTCGCTTGAAGCTCTTGAGACATCGACTGATCAGGATGCTGCTGACGTGCCGTCGGACATCTCGAGCCGTCAGGATAGGCTGATTGACGCATTCATCGCCAAAAATTCCGAGGAGACCACGCTCCCCGAGACCATCGACATAGCAGCGGCCCAGATGCCGGAGACCACATCAACCGCTCCGTCGCAGCCCCATCAGCCTGACAGCTCCGAATCCCACCAGCATGCGCTCCTCACCGAAAGCCTCGCCAAGATATACATCAAAAAGGGTCGTTATGCCAAGGCTTTTGAAATTATTCACTCGCTAAGTTTGAATTATCCGGAAAAAAGTTGTTACTTTGCAGACCAATTACGTTTCTTGCATAAACTAATGCTTATTCAGGAACTGCAGACCAAAAACAACAAGAAATAAATATAACTTACATAGCAACATAACAACAAAATGTACGTACTCATTATTGTTCTCACCCTTCTGGCAGCGGTGCTGCTCATCGGGGTCGTGCTTATCCAGAAATCCAAAGGCGGTGGCCTTTCGTCATCATTCGCCGGTTCAAACCAGATCATGGGCGTGCGCCGCACCACCAACTTCATCGAGAAAGTGACCTGGACACTCGCCGGTGCTATCGCAGTGCTTGCAGTTCTCTCTGTATTCTTCATGCCTTCAATCGGCGCAGGCCAGGCCTCTCGCGTACAGGCTCCTGCCGCTACCGAGCAGACTGCAGCCGAAGACTTCAACACCGCAGCTCCTGTTGCCGCTCCGGCACCCGCACCTGCTCCGGCTCCGGCAGCCGCTCCGGCAGAATAATCCCTACCGACATCCATTTTGACAATCCATATATGACAGACCGCAGCCTCGTATTGCGG
Organism: uncultured Bacteroidales bacterium; assembly: GCA_900539915.1. Taxonomy (GTDB): domain Bacteria; phylum Bacteroidota; class Bacteroidia; order Bacteroidales; family Muribaculaceae; genus Amulumruptor. The sequence goes on from UQDU01000021.1 coordinate 8,270, forward strand.
TCTGTCATAATTGTACCTAAACCATTTCACAACCCACGCTTATGTTCTCAGGTATAGTAGAAGAAGCCGCCACCGTCGTAGCCGCCACTCGCAATCAGGGCAATCTCAACCTGCAAATACGCAGCTCGTTTGCCGATGAACTCAAAATAGACCAGTCTGTGGCCCACAACGGCGTGTGCCTGACCGTGGTGGAACTCCATGACGACAACACATATGTAGTGACAGCCGTCCAGGAAACCCTCGACCGCTCCAACCTCGGAGACCTCCACGAGGGCGACCTCGTCAATCTGGAGCGCAGCATGCTTATGAACGGACGGCTTGACGGCCATATCGTGCAGGGCCATGTAGATTGCACCGCCGTATGCACCGACATCCGCGAGGTCGACGGCAGCACCTACTTCCAGTTTACCTACGACATCGACCCGGCCATGGCTGCCAAAGGATATGTGACGGTAGAGAAAGGCAGTGTGACCGTCAACGGTGTATCGCTGACCGTATGCGATTCGCAGCGCGACTCATTCCGCGTGGCCATAATCCCCTACACCATGGAGCACACCAATTTCCACGCCATCGCCCTCGGCACACGTGTCAACATCGAATTTGACATCATAGGCAAATACCTCGCCCGTCTCCAGGATTTCAAATAACACCCGGCATCCTCACTCGGGGTTCCAGCGGCGGTTCTGCAGCTCGGCGGCTTTTGATTCCTGTGGATTATCGGCCGGCGTCCAGAAATGCTGGTGTCCGAGTTCGTCAGGCATGTATTGCTGGCGGCTGAAATGGCCCGGATAGTCATGCGGATAGATATAGTCACGGCCATAACCCATATCCTTCATCAGTGATGTAGGAGCGTTGCGCAGGTGCAGAGGCACAGGGAGGTTGCCGGTCTCACGCACCTTGGCGAGTGCGGCATCTATGGCCAGATATGCCGAATTGCTCTTGGGCGACGTAGCGAGATATATCGTGCACTCGGCGAGCGGTATGCGCCCTTCGGGCCACCCTATCTTCCGCAATATGTCAAATGTCGCATTAGCCAGCAGCAGAGCGTTGGGGTTAGCCAGTCCGATGTCCTCGGCGGCAAGAATCGCAAGTCGGCGTGCTATAAATTCAGGGTCCTCACCCCCCTCGACCATCCGCGCAAGCCAGTATATTGCTGCATCCGGGTCGCTTCCGCGCACACTCTTGATAAATGCCGAGATGATGTCGTAGTGCATCTCGCCGTTTTTGTCATAGGCGGCAGGATTTTCTTGCAGACGGTCGGTAACGGTCTTGTCGTTGATGACAATTTTCTCATTTTCGGGTGTAGACTGCTCTATCAGGTCAAGGATATTGAGCAGCTTACGCGCATCTCCTCCTGCAAATCTAAACAGGGCCGTAGTCTCCTCCACATCCACCTCGCGCTCCTTCAGCACGGAGTCATGCGCCAGCGCATGCCGGAGCAGACGGTCGAGTTCGGCCTCTTCAAGCGGCTTGAGGGTGTAAACACGCGCCCTTGACAGCAGCGGACGTATCACCTCAAATGACGGATTCTCAGTCGTGGCCCCGATGAGAGTTATGGTGCCGTCCTCCACCGCGCCGAGCAGACTGTCCTGCTGGCTCTTGTTGAAGCGGTGGATTTCATCAATGAAAAGTATCGGACGCCCCTTGCTGAACACACTCGCCACATCCTTGCGGCATCGCTCCAGCACCTCACGCACCTCCTTCACTCCGCTTGTCACCGCCGACAGGGTGTAGAAACTGCATCCTGTGGTATTGGCTATGATACGTGCCAGCGTGGTTTTCCCCACCCCGGGAGGGCCCCAGAGGATAAACGACGAGAGCCTTCCGGTCTCTATCATACGGCGTATCACCGCATCTGGCCCCACAATGTGGGTCTGGCCTATGTAGTCATCAAGTGTGCGCGGCCTTAATCGTTCGGCCAATGGCTGGTATATCATAGCTCTGTGATATGGTGCTGATTGTTGTGTATTACAAATTTAACAAAATCATGCTGATAAGCGGATTTAAGCCGGTGTTAATAGATTATAAAATCCCGAATCCGTTTTTGATTTTTATTTAACTTTACATCTGACTCATTTGTTAATAATACAAAAGTCACATACACGTTGATATTAACTTAAAAAACATAACGATATGAGCAATCAAGGTTCCAACGGGCTGTTAAGAGCCATCTTCGGTATTATAATGATAATCATCTACGTAGGCATGGGAGTATTGATTCTGTGCGGCACATTCGGATGGTTCTCCGGTTCATGGATATGGCTGCGCTGGACTGCCGGCATCCTCCTGGTGCTCTACGGCCTTTGGCGAGCCTACCGTCAGTTTGCCGGCGTGGACTCTCCGGTCTGACATATATCCTAACCACCACTAAAAACAGCCATCTGCAATGAACATAATCAAGCATTCAATCATAGCTATGGCCGCAGCTGCGGCCATAGCTCCTGTATTGACATCATGCGATAAGAAAGCTGCCACCACATCCACTTCGGGGCTCGGCTCCATAGTGTGCGATGCCAGTTTTGAAAACATCATGTCACAGGAGATAGATGTCTACGAATACATCTATCCCAAAGCCAGCATAATACCCTATTACGTCGACGAGCGTTCGGCGGTGGACTCCCTGCTTGACCTCAAGACCAAAGCCATCGTCATCACCCGGCGGCTGACCCAGCAGGAGAAGGATTATCTTAAAAGCAAAAAGAAAAACGTGCGCGAAAGCCGCATAGCTGTTGACGCCATAGCACTGATTGTCAACCCGGCCAACACGGTGTCTGTGCTTTCAAAGAAAGAGATAGCGCAGATACTCTCGGGCCAGCTGCGCCGCTGGGACGAAGTAGAGCCGAGCAAGCTCGGCGACATCGAGGTGGTCTTTGACCATCAAGGCTCAAGCACCGTGCAGTACATGAAGGACTCGCTGCTCAACGGCGGCGAATTCGGTCCCAATGTCTATGCCCAGAAGACCAACGCCGATGTGTTCAAAGCCGTAGCTGCCAACAAAAACGCCATAGGCATCATAGGCGTGAGCTGGATAAGCAGCGACCTCCGCGAGCGTGAATACACCCGTGAGGAACTTGCCGCAGCAAGCAGCAAGAGCGACACCACCACCATAGAGTTTGACCCGCGCATCAAGGTACTCAAAGTCCGCGGCAACGACGAAGTCACAGCCTACAAGCCCTACCAGGCATACATCTATGACGGCAGCTATCCGCTCTTCCGCTCGGTGTATATGATCAACACCGCCGCCGGAGGCACCGTGGTTCAGGGCTTCTACAGCTTTGTCACCTCCTTCCAGGGACAGAAACTGATCCAGATGACCGGCATACTCCCGGGGACTCTCTCGCCGCGCATGGTAAGCCTCGAATAGAGCTGCCTTTTATCCCATAAAGACCCAAAATTGGTTTAATTTCTCTGAAATTTCCACAATTTTGGGTCTTAGTCATGTTTATTACAAAGAAAATGCGTAATTTTAAAGTCAATAACTGAATCAATACGGTTAAACAATCTCAACAATACAAACCTCAAAAAAATTAACCTGAACAGGACATGAAAAGAACATTCCTTTTCTCAGCACTCGCAGCATCAATGCTCGGTGCCATGGCCCAAGGCGGCTATCAGGACGGTATCGACTACTTCAAGGCCGATTATCCCGAAGAAGCTGCTATCATTCTTACCAAAACCATCAACGACTCCTCTGCCGACAAAGCCCTCTCCTACTACTATCTCGGAGCGATCGACCTGCGCAAAAACGACAAGGCCGCAGCCCTGGCTAACTTTGACAAGGGTATCGCAGCCAACCCCCAGTGCGGCTACAACTATATCGGCAAAGGTCAGATAGAGCTCCTCAACGGAAACGAGTCAGCCGCCGAAAAACTTTTCAAGCAGGGCATTTCCTCTGACAAGAAGGAGAAAGGCGCACTCTGCGCAGCCGTGGCTCGTGCATATTTCAATGTCAACCCCATCAAATATGCCAAGAAGATAGAGAAATACATCGCTGACGGCGACAAGGCCAGCAAATTCAAGGAGAGCGACCTTTTCGTGCTCCGTGGCGACATGGTGGTCAACAACGCGGGCGAATCAGCCGGCCAGTATGAGACAGCCATCGTGACCGATGAGGAAGTAGGTGCTCCCGTCAGCCCCGAAGCCTATGTGAAGTATGCACGTGTATATTTCCACGTAAACCCCGAGTACGCCATCAACAAGCTCATTGAGCTTAACAAGAAGCTCCCCAACTCGGCTCTTGCACAGCGCGAACTCGCCGAGAAATACTATGACAACAACCAGCTCACCCTTGCCGCCGAGCAGTATGGCAAATACATGAGCAACCCCAACCACTTCGAGCGTGACGAGCAGCGTTACAGCGGTCTGCTTTTCTTCGGCAAGAAATATGCCAAGTCTCTTGAAATTGCAGAGAAGGTGCTCGCCAAGAATCCTGACAACTTCTACATGCAGCGCATGGTTATGTACAACCTCTATGAGCTGAAATGCTACGATAAAGCCGAGGCTGCCGCAAAGAAATTCTTCGCAATGGTGCCCAAAGACCAGATCCAGCCCAAGGACTACGAATATGAGGGCGACATCCTGATGGAACTCAAGCAGTATGAGGCAGCTGTCGAGGCCTACAAGCAGTGCGAGACAGCATTCCCCGACCGCACCGACATACTTGACGAACTCGCAGCCGCCTACAACAGCGCATCGCAATTTGAACTCGCAGCCAAGACCATGCAGCGTTTCATCGACACCGGCGACCGTTCACTCAACGACCTCTGGGACTGCGCCGACTACTACAAGAACTGGGGTCTCAGCCTCCCCGAAGGCTCTGAAGAACGTGCCGCCGCCGCTGCTGCCGGCATCAAGGTCATCGACCAGGCCATCGAGCGTCAGCCCAAGGCCGGCCAGCTCTACCGCACCAAGTCACAGCTCTTCCAGGTAGGCAACGCCACCCCCAACATGGAAGCAGCCGACGCCTACAAGAAGATGATCGAGTGCTATGAGGCAGCCGGTGAGAAAGAAAAACGCCAGGCTCAAATCGTATCAGGCCTGATGTACATCGGTTCTTACTACGCTGCCAACAAGGACATGGAATCAGCCCGCAGCTACTATCAGCAGGCTCTTGACCTCGACCCCTCTAATGAAGGACTCGCCAAATATATCCAGACACTCAAATAAAACGTATACGGGACAGACCATCCCGCATACCTGACACTCACACGCACGCTCCGCCGGGACTCACTGACCTGACGGAGCGTTCGGTGTGATTATACCCAACAACCAATGATAGAATACATCAAGGGTACAATAGCCCAGTTGACCCCCACCTACATAGTCATAGAGACGGCCGGAATAGGCTACGGGATAGAAATTTCGGTTAGCACATTCGACAGTCTGCAAGGTAAGGAATCGGCCCGTATATTCATCCATGAAGTCATCCGCGAAGACGCACATCTGCTCTTTGGCTTCGGGTCGTCAAAAGAGCGCGAACTGTTCAGACTGCTTATCGGAGTCAGCGGTGTCGGAGCCAACACCGCACGCACGGTGCTTTCGGCTCTGCCGCCCTCTTCGCTTGAAGCCGCGATATCGCAGGGCGATGTCACGACACTCAAAAGCGTCAAAGGCGTTGGAGCCAAGACGGCCGAAAGAATCATAGTGGACCTCCGCGACAAAATAAAACCAGGTGACGACACGTTATTAAATGTAGGTGGAAAACGCGACGAAACGTTTGAGGAAGCTCTCGCAGCCCTGGTCATGCTCGGTTTCCAGCGACAGGCCTCACTCAAAGCGTTGAAGAAAATCTACGATGCCGATCCGCTCACCTCTGCCGAAAAAGCCATCAAGAAGGCTCTTTCGATGATGTAATCTGCTATCTCCCAGCTCACCCACTGAAGTGAATTCACCACACTCCCGATATAAACATATCTCCAGCCTCTGCATCGCCGCCGCAATCATAGCGGTGGCCGGACTGGTCATGCCATCGAGAGCGCAATACCGGCAGAGTTCACTATCAGCGCCTCCCCCTCCTCCCGTCCCAGTCAGCAACCCTCTGATGCAGACAGCCGACTCGCTGATGACCCCGTTTCCGGTGGGTTACACCGTTCCACCTGACGTGGACTATCTGCTCAATCAGGAATTTGCCGCCGACCTCGCCACCCCCTCCAACATCACCACCACTCCCGAGTATGACCCCGTGACAGGAGTCTACGTGGTGCGGACTCGCGTCGGCGACATGGAGGTAGCCACCCCCTTCATCCTGACCCCACAGCAATACAATGACTGGCAGATGCGCCAGTCCATGCTCGACTACTACCGCCAGCGCAACGCCGAGGAACTTGACGAGTCAAAGAAGCATCCGTTTAACATCTTTGACATGAATTTCGCACTCGGACCGCTTGAAAAGATATTCGGCCCGGGCGGTGTCAACCTCAAGCTCAACGGCAACATGCAGATCAACATGGGAATCTCAAGCCAGTACAACGGCGACCCGTCGCGAAGCAAACGCCACCAGCGCACCACCAGATTTGACTTTGACCAGAAGATACAGGCCACCGTCAACGCCACTGTCGGCAATCGTATGTCATTCAACATGTCATACAACACCGATGCCACCTTCGATTTCGACTCCAAGAACCTCAAACTGGCCTATAAAGGCGAAGAGGACGACATAGTCAAAGAGATAGAGGCCGGTAACGTCAGCATGACCACCGGCGGTACGCTGATACGCGGAGCCACAGCCCTCTTCGGTCTCAAGACGAAACTGCAATTCGGCAAACTCACCGCCACAGCCCTCGTAGCCCAGCAAAACTCCGCCTCAAAGAGCGTATCGACCGAAGGCGGCGCACAGACCACCGAGTTTCTGGTCAAAGCCCACGACTATGATTCCGACCGTCACTATTTCCTCGGCCTGTATTTCTACGACCACTATAACGAATTTGCGGCCAACCTGCCTCTCACCACATCAGGCGTGGAAATCAACAACGTGGAGATATGGGTCACAAACCGCACAGGCAACTACAACAACTCGCGTGACATCATAGCCTTCACCGACCTTGGCGAAAGCGTGGCATCCAACCTGCAAAACCCCACACAGGTCCACATCACCGGGGGCAACGAAGGCAAACGCCCCAGCAACAACAACAACGACCTCTATGCCTCAGTCAAGGATATAGAGAACTTCAACGGTGCCGAACAGGTCCTCTCGGCACGCGGACTCGTCTCTGGCAACGACTACATGAAAGTCGAGAAAGCGCGTCTGCTGTCATCGGGAGAATACACGGTCAACAAGCAGCTCGGCTACATATCGCTGCGCTCGCAGCTACGTGACGAGGTGCTCGGCATCTCCTACGAATACACCTACAACGGCACCACCTACTACGTGGGCACCATGTCAAGTTCGGTCAAAGAGACCGAGCGGCCACTGATGGTCAAGATGCTGAAAAGCGTGCAGTCCAATGCCGATATGAAGACATGGAAGCTGATGATGCGTAACGTCTATAACACCGGCGGCTACTCACTCGTGCGTGACCACTTCAAACTCGATGTGAAGTTTCTCAACCAGGCCAACGGCAACGTGGAGCAGATATACCTGCCTCTGTCAGGGACACTCGGACAGACACCTCTGCTACAGATACTCGGTCTCGACCGCCTCAACACCACCAACCAGAGCCCGTCTGACGGATTTTTCGACTGGCTTGACGGCTACACCGTGCTTCCGCAGACAGGCCGCATCATATTCCCGGTGACAGAGCCGTTTGGCGAATATCTTGCCGAACAGATAACACGCAGCGGATTCTCACGCGCCGAAGCTGACAAATACTGCTACTATGACCTCTACACCAAGCTCCAGAGCGAAAACATAGAGACCGAGAACTCCAATGTGTTCACCCTCCAGGGACGCATGCAGGCCGCTACAGGCAATACCATCCGCCTCAATGCCACCAATGTGCCCCGAGGCTCGGTAGTGGTGACCGCCGGAGGCACACGGCTTATCGAGAATACCGACTATACCGTAGACTACTCCATGGGGCTGGTGACCATCCTCAACCAGAGTATCATCGACTCGGGACAGAATATCTCCGTCAGTCTTGAAGACCAGGGCATGAACATGCTCCAGAAACGTACACTCCTCGGCCTTGACCTGCAATACAAGTTCAACCGCGACTTCTCAGTCGGGGCTACCGTGATGCACTACTCCGAGAAGACACAGCGTCAGAAAATCTCCATCACCGACAATGTGGTCAACAATACCATATGGGGATTCAACTTCGACTACAACACGCGCTTCAACTGGCTCACGTCGCTCCTCAACAAGATTCCGACCGTCAACGCAACCCAGCCCTCTACACTCAACCTCAAGGGCGAGTTTGCCCAGATCATACCGCACACCGTCAAAAGCGGCAACAACAGCGGAAGCGTATATATCGATGACTTCGACACATCATCGAGCGCATTGTCACTTGCCTATCCCTCGGCATGGCAGATAGGCAGCGCACCCTATGAACGCACCATTGCAGATGAGACAGGCAATGTCCCCTCGGACCTTGAAACCGGTTTCCGGCGCGGAATGCTCAACTGGAACATCATCGACCAGCTCTTTATCAATGAGCGCACCAGCGGTGCTCCGCGCAATATCTCCGGCAATAAGGTCATACTCGAGAACCCGTATGTCCGACAGATCAAGAAGCTGGAACTATTCCCCGGAAGTGCCGATTACGTCAATGACATCGACTATATCAACACCTTCAACTTCTCATTCTACCCCCTCGAGCGCGGCCCTTATAATGTCAACCCCGACTATTACCGGCCTGACGTGCTCGGATTCCGCAACAACCCTGTGACGCCGGAGCAGTCAGCCGCCGTGCGCGAACTGGCACAGCAGAGCTGGGGTACCGCCATGCGCAAACTTGACACCACCAATTTCGACCAGAACAACATCGAATATCTGGAATTCTGGCTGATGGACCCCTTCATGGACTATGCGCCTCAGAATTTTGTAGCAGCATCACGTGAAGGCACCATGAAGATACAGCTCGGCGACATATCCGAAGACATCCTCAAGGATGGACGCAAAAGCTACGAGAACGGCATACCCTACGGCGGTGCTGACTCTCCGCTTGACGAGACAGTATGGGGCTACGTGCCGGCTCGTTCGTCGATGGGCTATGCTTTTGCCGACAACAACGATTCGCGCCCCGTACAGGACGTAGGCCTCGATGAACTCAGCAACGCCCAGGAGCAGCAGTTCCCCACCTACAGTGACTTCATCAACAAGGTGTCGGCACAGTCACCCGACCAAGCCACCATGAACACTGTGATTGCTGACCCGGCCAACGATGACTACCACTACTATCTCGGCGATGACTACGACGAGGAAGGGCTTGACATCCTCCAGCGTTACAAACGCTACAACGGCCTGGAATACAACTCGCTTGCACGTAACAACGCCGAGGCCCCGGCTCAATACCAGGCCTACAAAAACACGCCTGACGCCGAAGACATCAACGGCGACGGCACGATGAACGAGTCAAACAACTACTATCAGTATGAGATAGACCTCTCGGATCTGCGTCAGGAAGGCAACAAGGGACGCATCACCGAAACACGTACCTACACCATCACCTACGATGACCTGTCGACTCAGGAGGTGACATGGTACCACTTCATCATCCCCATCAAGCAGCCCGACTCACAGGTAGGCTCCATATCCAACTTCGCCAATCTGCGGTTTATACGCATGCAGCTTGAAGGTTTCGACAACACGGTGCACATGCGTCTCGCCAATTTCCAGTTTATCCGCGGCACATGGCGCATGTATGACAAGAATCTCGAAGACCCCACCAATCCGCCTACGAGCCAGATGAGCACCGAGGCTCTCAGCCTATTCAACAACTCCGACTCCAAGCCCATCAACTATGTGCTCCCCCCGGGTGTCACCCAGGAGCAGGAAGCCAACTCCACCTCCGCCCAGCAGCTCAATGAAGGCTCTCTCGCCTTTACAGTCAAGGACCTTGAGCCGGGAGCGGCCAGAGCCATCTACAAGTCTACATCGCTTGACGTGCGTAACTACAAGAGCATGCAGCTGTGGGTACACGGCCACCATGCCCAGTCGACCGTGCAGGGTTCCATAGAGCCTAATTCGCTTGAAGTGTTCATCCGTCTCGGGTCTGACGCATACAACAACTTCTACGAAGTCGCCAAGCCTTTGATACTCACACCCGTAGGACCGTCATACAACAATCAGAGCCTCTCGGACCGCGAAGCCGTGTGGCCCAACTATTTCGACTTCGAGCTACAGGACCTCGTCAATCTCAAGCGCAGCCGTAACCGCGCCCATTATGACACATCGAAGGTCTACACCGAACCATCAGACGACAACCGCGACCGCAAACTGCGCGTCAAAGGCAACCCGTCCATAGGCAGCATACAGACCCTGATGATAGGTGTGCGTAATGTCCGCACCGGCAAAATTGACAACGTAACCGTATGGGTCAACGAGTTGCGTGTCTCAGACTTCACCAACTCCGGCGGATGGGCGGCTAAAATAGATGCCACAATCGGCCTGAGCGACATAGCGAGGGTGCAGTTCGGCGGACACGTAGAGACTGCCGGATTCGGCTCGGTGGACCAGGGTCTCAATTCACGCCGCCTTGACAAATACGAGAAATACAACGTCACCGTGGAGGGAGACCTGCACCGTTTTGTGCCGGAGAAAGCCAAGCTCAACGCACCGGTGTACTACTCCTACTCCATGGAGCGCACCACCCCCAAGTACAATCCTCTTGACAATGATGTCAAGGTGAGCGATGCCGTCGACGATGCCACTACCCAGGAGGAGAAGGATTTCATAGAGGGCTACTCCGTCACGCGCACGGTCAATCAGAACTTCGCCATGTCGGAGTGGAAATTTGACCGCCGTAGCGAAGTGCCCAAGCCGTGGGACCCGGCCAACTTCGTGGCCAATTTCTCATTCCGCAAGAAGACCCACCACGACCCCACTACCGACCATGAGTACAACAATGACTACAGCGGAGGTTTGACATATACCTACAATCCCTACTCCAAGGGAGTGAAGCCGTTCAGCTTCATCAAGAGCAAGAACCGCAATCTGCGATTCATACGTGACTGGGAACTCTTCTACTTCCCACGCACCATCATGCTCTCTACCGTAATGACGCGCCACTACGAGGAGACACAGCAACGCGCCGAGTTCAACTATGACCATCCGGAGCTTACTCCCACCATGCCGGCCTATGCGGCCAAGGATTTCTACTGGAACCGACGCCTAAATCTCTCATGGAAGCTGACAAATTCGCTTGAATTTACCATCAACACCCAGACACGCGCACGCATCGAGGAAACCGAGGGAGTAGTCAACCGCACCCTCTTCCCTGACCGCTACAAAGAGTGGCGTGACACAGTGTGGAACAGCATTCTGCGCCTCGGCACACCGTGGGGCTACAATCAGGAATTTGTAGCCACATACAAAGCTCCATTCAACAAGATTCCGGTACTCGACATGCTCAACGCCTCGGCTGACTACCGCGGCACCTACAACTGGGACCGCGCGACAATAGTCGGCGGACGCAGTTCGGGTAACCGCATCCAAAACGAAGGCGCATGGACCGTCAACGGCTCTCTGCAGTTTGACAACATCTACAACAAATTCTCCTACCTCAAGGAAATCAACAAGAGATTTGCCAACACACGCAGCAACCGCAACCAGCAGGAGAAGAAACCGCGCAAATATGAGCGCACCTTCTCCCTGCGCCCTGACACTACCCTGACCATACGCCACAATCTGCGCACCAAGAAAGTCAACGTAGTGGCAGTCAAGTCCGACGGCACCCCGTATGAGATACGCACCAAGGTCATAGACCCCAACACCATCGAGGTGCTCACCCGAGGCAACGAGTCGCTGAAATTCACGGTCAACGAAGTCCTTAAGACCGACAAGACCTTCTGGACCGAAGTGCTCGCCTACAGCACCAGGCTGCTGATGAGTCCGCGAAACCTGAGGGTGGTATGGAAGCACGGCAACCGCTCCGAGATACCCATGTTCATCCCCAACGCAGGTGACATATTCGGCCAAAATCTGACATCCGGACCCATGGCTCCGGGCATGGCGTTTGCCTTCGGTATGACCGACGAGAACTTCCTCAACGATGCGCTTGACCGCGGATGGCTTATGAGAGACGAGACCCTTAACTCGCCGGCCATGTTTACCAAAAACGATAATCTCACCATGGAGCTTAACCTTGAACTCTTCAAAGGATTCAAGGTGCGCCTGACCGGGGCGCGCAGCCATGACCAGGTGAGCAACATACAGTTCGGCACATCAAACCTGATGACCACCTACTCAGGCCGCTACACCAAGTCGCATGTGGCCATAGCCACGGCTCTGCGCTCCTACAGCGCATCAGACAATTACCGCAGCGATGCCTTTGACAAGATGTGTGACTACGTGGAGATAATGCAGCGCAGATACAACGCCCAGTATCAAGGCACCAACTATCCGCAGACGGGAGTGTTTGCCCACGGCCAGCCGGCCAATGCCCAGGCCGGAAAACCGTTTGACCCGGCCAACGGCGTAAGCCCCACAAGCAGCGACGTGCTCATCCCGGCATTCATCGCGGCCTACAGCGGCACCAACCCCGAGAAGCAGTATCTCGACATATTCCCCTCCATAGCCCACATACTCCCCAACTGGACTATAACCTACGATGGGCTTATCAACCTCGGGAATATGCGCAACATCTTCAAGAGTTTCACCCTGTCACACGCCTACCAGTGCTCCTATGAGATAGGGTCGTATGCGAGCCACGGTACATGGGAAAGCGCAGGTGCAGGGGGCAACCTCGGCTTCCTCTACAATGAGACCACAGGTCTTGTGCTCCCCTCGTCGCCCTACAATGTGCAGTCGGTAAGCATCAACGAACGCTTCAATCCGCTTATACGAGTGGCCGCCACGCTCAACAACAATCTCAACTTCAGCGTACAGTGGGCCGATACTCGCAATCTGACCCTCAACACCTCCGCAGGACAGGTAGTGGAAAATCTCTCACGGCGCATCGGGGTCAGCGCGGGCTATGTCATCAATAACTTCAACTCCGTGCTCAAACTCGGCAAGAAGCAGACCGGATTCAACAACGACCTTACCCTCCAGGGTGAGTTCTCCTATCAGGTGACCCAGGCACTCATCCGCACCATCCAGAGCCGGTTTACCCAGGGTACCAACGGAGCACGCACCGTCGACCTCAACATCATAGCAAAATATGCCGTATCTCGTCTGCTCTCCTTCGGCGGATATTTCAGGCACCAGATACACACACCCATCGTGTCAACCAACGCCTTCCCTACATCCACCACCGATTTCGGCTTTACATTTGACATCTCGTTGGCTCAATAGCAGCCATCAACAGATATGGACTATAAAGCACTTTTAGACCGTCTCGCATCATCAGGCAATCTGCGCAGCATACCCTCCGGGCAGACACATCCCGTCATAGACCTCTCGTCAAACGACTATATGGGCTATGCCGCCGACCCGTCGTTGCAACAGAGATTCTTTTCATCAGCGGCCAACACAGCCATCCCCTTGACATCTTCGGCGGCACGTCTGCTGGCCGGAAGTCAGAGCCATTACCGTGCGCTTGAAGACAGGCTTGGCGACTTATATGGCCGTCCGGCTCTGCTGTTTAACTCAGGCTACCACGCCAACACCGGGTTGATAAGCGGCCTGACCGATGCAAGCGACATCATACTCGCCGACAAGCTCGTGCATGCAAGCATAATCGACGGCATGAAACTCAGCGATGCCTCTCATGCACGCTGGCGCCACAACGACATATCACATCTCGAACGTCTCATAGTCCGCCATCGTACCGAGAGTCCCGACGCACGCATATGGATTGTGGTCGAGAGCGTCTACAGCATGGACGGAGACACGGCTCCCATCGATGCTCTATTTGACCTCAAACGCCGCCACGGCAATGTGATGCTGTATGTGGATGAAGCGCATGCCGTAGGTTGCATCGGACACCGCGGACTCGGCGTAGTGGCTGACAAAGCCGATGCCGATATGGTCGATGTAGTCGTGGGTACCTTCGGCAAAGCACTTGCCTCGCAGGGTGCGTATGCCATCCTCTCCCCTATGCTGCGAGAAGTCGCCATAAACCGTTGCCGCAGCTTCATCTTCTCCACCGCACTCCCTCCCATGTCGGCGGCATGGAGCCTCTTTATCCTCGAGCACAGCATCGGGCAGGATGACCGCCGGGCACACCTCGCCGAAATGTCGGCAAGGATGCGCCGCAATCTCGGGCTCGACCAGGGCACACAGATCATACCCTACATCATAGGCGACGCGGTGCGCACGCTCGACATTTCGCGCACGCTGCTTGACCGGGGCATAAAGATATTGCCCATACGCACCCCAACCGTGCCTCCCGGCACCGAACGGCTGCGCATCAGCCTCAACGCATCAATAACTCCCGAGGAGATTGACATGGTATCTGATTGTCTGCTAAAAGTCTGCCGTCTATGACCATACAGAGCATCAAAATGACAGGCTCCCTGAGAGCCGTGGTGATTTTCGCCGGCTGGGCCATGGATGCACGCCCATTTGCATCGCTCCACAAGGATGGCTACGACCTATATGTGGCATATGACTACCGCACCGCCGAGGCCGATACCGCCCAGCTTGAACGTTATGATGAAATCTGCATCGTGGCGTGGTCATGGGGAGTGCCGGCCGCAGCACACTTTATCCACCGCCACAGCGAGCTTACTGTCACAGCCGCCATAGCCGTCAACGGCACCATGACGCCCATTGATGACACCTGCGGCATACCCGAGAGGATTTTTCAGGGCACACTCGACGGTCTGACGGAGAGCAGCCTCGCCAAATTTTATCGCCGTGTATGCGGTTCAGCCTCACTATACCGCCGGTTTGCCGAGAATGCACCCATGCGTGACTTCGCATCGCTGCGCCCCGAATTGGAGGCCATACGTGACAACGGCGCAGCCACCCTCTCGCCGCTAATATTCGACAGGGTTATGATCAGCGACACCGACCTCATAATCCCCTCGGACAATCAACGGCATGCCTGGAAGGTGCATCCGTGTGTCATGGAAACGGAGGGCGCACATCTGCCCGATTTCCAGCGCATACTCGATCTGTATGTCCGTGACAAATCGCTTATCGGAGAGCGGTTTGCTGCGGCATCGGCCACATATCCACAGGAAGCGAATGTGCAACGCCACATAGCCCGGCGACTGGCCGCACTCTGGCGCAGCCATGACAGCAGAGAAGCCGTAAGCATACTCGAACTGGGCACAGGATGCGGATTTATGACCGAACATTACATCAAAGCTCCCTGGTGCCGCCGTGCCACCCTCGTAGACCTCTATCCGAGCATCGACGGAGTGGAAGTCGGCGATGCGGAGACATATCCGTTAGCATCGGGAGAATGGGACACCGTCATCGCGGCATCGGCCATGCAGTGGTTCAACTCCATACGCCGCTTTCTGCAACGGGCTGCCGATGCTCTTCCACCGGGAGGCATAATGGCACTGTCGGGCTTCGGCGAAAGGCATTTCCACGAACTCCGAGGCATGATACCCAATTCGCTCTACTACTATTCCACAGAGGAGTTTGCCTCGATAGTGCCTGACGGGCTCCGCATCGTGGCTGCCGAAGACGAGACCGTCACCATCACTTTCACAGACATGCGCGATATGCTTGACCATCTCAGGCTGACCGGGGTCAACGGTATCACATCCCGACAGACCGTGGGCATCACACGCCGCATACTGGCCGAGATGAGTGCCTCTGACAGCCCTACGCTGACCTACCACCCTACATATTTCATACTCCGGAAAATCTAAACCGCCACAATATGTCAAAATCAATATTCATATCAGGCATAGACACCGATGCCGGCAAGAGCTACGTCACCGGCTGGTTAGCCAAGACTCTCGCAGAGTCGGGCAAGAAAGTAGCCACAATGAAATTCATACAGACAGGCAACACCGGCCGCTCCGAGGACATAGAGGTGCACCGTCGCATCATGGGACACTCATTGCCCGAAGATGCTGACCTCACCACCTCCCCTGTCATATTCACATATCCGGCATCGCCCCACCTGTCGGCCATGATAGACCGCCGTCCCATAGATTTCGAGGCCATAGAGCGGTCACGTGCGCTGCTTGAATCGCGCTACGACATAGTGCTGATAGAGGGTGCCGGAGGACTGATGGTGCCGCTGTCTGATGACCGACTCACCATCGACTACCCTGTGGAGCACGCCCTCCCGGTGATACTCGTAACCAACGGACGGCTTGGCTCCATCAGCCACACGATACTCTCGCTTGAAGCCATAGCCTCACGAGGGCTGCAACTTGACCGTGTCATCTACAACAGATATTTCGACAACGATAAAGTCATCGCCCCCGACACTCACAGGTACATACGGCAATATCTCGACAGACATTTCCCGGGAGTGGAGATGGTGGATTGCCCCGTAATCAGCAATCAGGATTGAACACGTTAGCTGACATACTCGCCAATGCCACGCCCGACACAACGGCTCGCGGACGGTTTGCACCGTCGCCTACGGGGCGTATGCACCTGGGCAACATTGTAGCCGCACTGCTCTCATACCTGTCAGTGAAATCCAAGGGAGGCAAATGGGTGCTCCGCATCGAGGACATAGACCCCCAACGCTCCAAGCAGCACTATGCCGACATGCTTATGGATGACCTCCGGTGGTTAGGACTGCAATGGGACGAAGGCCCTTACTACCAGAGCCGCCGCGGCGACATATATCAGGAGCAGCTTGCACGACTCTGTGAGCGAGGCATCATATATCCCTGCCGGTGCACGAGGGCCGAACTGATGGCGTCACAGGCTCCGCACGAGTCTGACGGACATATAGTCTACAGCGGCAAATGCCGCCCGGCGTCCCTTTCGGGCGAGATACCCCTCATCGGGGAAACTTTGCGGCTTATGGTGCCCCCGTATCCGGGGGTGACGGATTCTGGCGGAGGACTGATAACATTTCGCGATGACCTGTGCGGCCCACAGTCGGTATCGCTCCATGACCATTGCGGAGATTTCATAGTCCGACGGCGCGACGGCGCATGGGCATATCAGTTTGCCGTAGCCATTGACGATGCCCTGATGGGTATCACGGAGGTGGTGCGTGGCGAAGACCTGCTCCTCTCTACAGCCCAGCAACTCTATGTCATGCTGCAGCTCGGCCTGACACCTCCCCGACACTACATCCATTTCCCCCTCGTGCGCAACAATGCCGGCATACGGCTGAGCAAACGAGACCAAAGCCTCTCCATGGAGCATTTACGCCGCTCCTACTCCCCTCAGGACATAATAGCAATGGCAGCCGAAGCCGCAGCACTGCCACAAACCCTCTTGCAGCCCCTTATCACTGCCCAATGTCACTAACTTAAGCAGTCATTAATGCTTGAATGACGTTCCTATGTAGTAGGGACATGCCATGGCATGTCGCCTGAAGCTTTGCAAATGAGGCGGCTGCGTTAGCAGACATGCCATGGCATGTCCCTACTGCAATGAGTGCATTCCTTAAGTTAGTGAAATTGTATCACTGCCCGACCGTAGGTATAATCGGGGCTGTCTATAGGTATGGGTTGCCGATTGTTTCGGCGGCGATGGTGGTGGGGCGTCCATGGCCGGGATATACCACCGTCTGTCCGGGGAGTGAGAGCAACTGGTCAGTGACGGCATTGATTAGCTGGAGATGGTTGCCGCCGGGGAGGTCGGTGCGTCCGATGCTACGCTCAAAGAGGGAGTCGCCGCTGAAGACCACGCCGGCTTCCCTGCAATACAGGGCGATGCCGCCCGGGGAATGTCCCGGCACTTGCAGCACCTCGAATTTCAATTTGCCCACTGTGATTATGTCGCCCTGACGCAGGTCTATCTCCACGTCAAGCGGACGGAGAGCATCAGGATTCATGCCGAACATCTGCGCCTGTTCGCGGCGGCGTGCACCGAGCATACTGTCGCTGCTGTTGGCCTCGGTTTTCAGGCCGTAGGTATCCGCTACGTGGTCGTTGCCCCATGTGTGGTCAAGATGCAGATGCGTGTTGACCATATGGGTAAGCGTAAGACCGTTCTCCCGGATGAAATCGTCAAACCGCTGCCTCTCGGCGGCATTGTACATCCCGGGGTCTATCACCATGGCCTCGCGTGTGTCAGTGTCCCACACAAGGTATGTATTTTCGTCAAACGGATTAAATACCAGAGTCTTTATCTTTAACATGGGTATCAGAGTTTACAATATACTATCTTTTTGGTCTTGAAAAAATCCTCAGTGAAATAATCGGTCACAGGCACCTCGACTATAGGGAGGCGCATGCCACCCATCTCTGTCTCCATTTCGCCCCCCTTGAGACATATCAGTCCGTTGGGCATCGGGTTGATGTGTCGTGTGGCCATGTTGCGGCGCGACAGTCTGGCCAGTTCGTCAAGGCGCATGACGGCGCGTGACACCACGAAGTCCACCTTCTCGTGATATTCGCCGGAATCACCGTGTTGCAGGGTGACATTTGTCAGCCCGATACGGTCGGCGATGTCCGAAGCAACACGTATTTTCTTGCCGATTCGGTCTATCAGATGGAGACGTGCCTGCGGCCACATTATAGCAAGCGGTATGCCCGGGAAACCGCCGCCAGTGCCGAGGTCGAGAATCCGTGTACCCTCGGCCGGCGTCAGGAACCTCGCGATGGCGAGCGAGTGCAGCACATGACGCTCATAGAGATTGTCAATGTCGCGGCGCGACACCACATTGACCTTGGCGTTCCACTCAGCATAAAGCTCTCCGAGCGCAGCTATCATCTCGCGCTGCCCCTCACTCATCTCCGGGAAATATTTATATACGATTTCAGGACTATCCATATCAATATATATGTATTGTTATAAATTACAAAGTTAATGATTTGTTCGATGTTGGCGATTTTGCCATTTCATTTTCCTGTCATCCAATTAATTAAAACCGGAGGGAATCTCATAAGATATAAGAGAGAATACGGGTCTTTATGTGCTTTTGCCATTAGACTGCTGAATTAATGACAATGATTAGCTATGTGATGAATTGTGACACACTAATTATAGGCAAATATACAATTAAAAAATGAATAACATCTTATATGTAATAAATGCTTTATAACTATTGGCTACACCGCCTCGTATTCGCAATTCGCGAATCGCGAATCTCACCGAAACCGTCAATATCATAATTTTGTTGTACTTTTGTGAAAACTAACTACGGGATATGAAACCGTTCATGGCCGAGACATATCTCTACAAAGCAAATATAATATACAGTTTATGATAAAGATAGGTGATTACAACACGCTGGCGGTGAAGAAGCTGGTGGATTTCGGTGCGTATCTTGACGGCGGCGAGGCCGGGGAGATACTTCTGCCGGCACGATATATTGAGACTCCGCTGCAGCCTGGCGACGAGTTGGAGGTGTTTATCTACACCGACAGCGAGGACAGGCTGATAGCCACCACGGAGCATCCGTTTGCCCGGGTGGGCGAGTTTGCCTATCTTCAGGTCGTGGCCGTCAACCGCATCGGGGCTTTCCTTGACTGGGGTCTGCCCAAGAATCTGCTTGTGCCATTCAGAGAGCAGAAGCTGACCATGCGCGAGGGATGCCAGTATCTTGTGTATGTGTATCTCGACGATGCTTCAAAGCGCGTGGCCGCATCGGCCAAAATCGAGAAATTCCTCGGCAATGTCATCCCGGAGTATGTCAAGGGGGCTGAGGTGGAAGCTCTGGTCATAGCCCACGAAGATCCGGGCTACCGTGTGATTGTGGACAATCTGCACCGTGGCATCATCTATGACAATGAAATCTACGCGCCCCTGGAAATCGGGTCCACGATACATGCCCGCGTCAAGAGGGTGCGCCATGACGGCAAGATTGACCTTACGCTCAATGAAAAAGTCGGCGAGCGCATATGTCCTGTAAGCGACCGCATACTTGAGCTGATACATGACTCCGCTGACCATGTGCTCGTGCTCCACGACCATTCGTCGCCCGAGGAAATAAAGGCACGGCTGCACTGCAGCAAAAAGGATTTCAAACGCGCTGTCGGCCAGCTATACAAAGCCCACAAGATACTGATTCTGCCCGATGACGGCGGCCTGACGCTACCCTGATGCCCGGCGTGGCACAATGTCACTAACTTAAGGAATGCACTCATCGCAGTAAGTCATGCCATGTCATGTCTGCTAACGCAACACCCCTCATTTGTATGGCTTTAGGCAAGGGGGTTGCAAAACTTGTTCAGCCCCTCAAACTTGTAGGGATGCACCCTGGTGCATCCGCCAACATGCTGACAATCAGTATGTGTATATCGGCTGCACCAGGGTGCAGCCCTACAATTTGACAGTTTTGCAACACCTCCCCTACTACATGGGGACGCCATTCAAGCATTAACGTTACAATGAAAAAGCGTCACGCTCCTATGGGTCAGGGGCGTGACGCTCTGCTTATATCTGTCAGACGATATTATCTTACGAAAATCTTCTGGCCGGCTACTATGTAGAAGCCCGGAGCGAGGTCAATCGTAGTCGTACCGGCTGTAACGGAGGCCTGTCGTGCCACAGCGCCGGTAGCGTTTACAAAGTCAAGGTCAAGATTGCCGTCAGTGGTCACTGTCACGCAACCGTCGCCAACTGTCAGGCGGAAGGCGGTACCGTTGTCAGCCCTCATGTCGTCAATACCGAGACCGACATCCGACTTGACCGTCAGCTTGTTAGCCTTCTCGTCATAGGTCACCAGCGCCTTACCTGCAGGTGCGTTGACAATCCAGTCACAAGCCATTCCATCGTTCCATGCCGGCTGTGTCATCTCATCGCCATCGGCATCGAGCGTAAATGTCTGGTAGCCGTCAAACGCCATCAGCCCCAGATAACCTCCGGTGTATTTGGCTGCGAGGGATTTGACTATCATCATTCTGATACCTGCTTCAGGCACATTTATTTCGCCCTTGTACATCCCGTCGGCCGATTTGGCAAGAGACGGGAGGTTATCGATAGCTTCGATGGTGGGCCATATGAAATCACTGTAGTCATTGTAGGTCAACAGGAAGAAGCCGTCAGTTTTATGAGCCGATGAGAACACCTTGATTTTCTTCGTATCTTCATTGATGAGCATGGATATACGAGATGATGTGGCATCTTCAGGCAGAGATATGCTCCACTTGGCATCATTTGATGCGGCTGCCTTGCGTACTGCGCTGCGGGCACGGACGGGCGTGGTCACCTTGACGAAGTCACCCTCCCATACGCCATCATCGCCAAACTTGACTTCTGTAGCATTGCCTGATGCGGGCACGATAATCTCGCCCTCAGGCGAAGTGAAGTTAAATTCCACATTCTCACCCTCCTCAGTCTCGACAGTGGTATTAAGTGCCACGGCACCGGGTGCATCTTCAGATTCTGAAGCTATGACTTCATCAAAGCTGCCGTTGTCTGACACGCTCTCATATACCGAGGCCTTGTTGTCGGGAGCGACTTCGGCCGTCATCGCCATGCGGTTCAAATCAACTTTCACTTTAAGCGCTCCGTTTCCTTTGACCGAACACATCACAAATGACGATCCTTCGTATCTCAATGCGCCTGTAGCGATGCCGTTTTTAGCCACCAGATTGTTTGCGCCTTCATTCATCACATAGCCGGTGCCTCCATAATACATCGTAGAAGCCAACGGCATGGTAAGCATCTGGTTCTCCGGCTTGTTAAGCGTGAAATACATATAGGGTACCTGCGCATCGGCAAATGCCACCTCTCCCTCGTATATCATGCTGCCCGGAGCTGTCTCAGCCAGCACTGACTGCTTGTAATCAGCGGTAGCGGAGCCACTCATATAAGCATATATCTTGTCCAGATTACGGGCATCCATAATCTTGTTGCCTGACATGAAGATGCGGCCACCGGCCCATTCGTCAGCTTTGACTCTGAAGATGCCCGTAAGCGCACCGACGCTGGCAACACCTTCCTCAAATGTCACCTGAATAGGATCCGGCTGACTGCCTTTTGCCAGCGACATGGCATCTAAGATAGATGGTGCTACGCAGAAGTCCAGCTTGTTCGCGGGGATATCAACAAATCCGGCACAATCCTTGACGGCGTACTTGCGGAAATCGGCACGGTCAGCATATGAAGGCACCTTGCCGTCAGTCAGCTCTCCGAACAGATGATACACCGACCCTACACGCTCGAGATAAACCTTACCTGCATTAGTGTCGACAATCAGGTTATATGTCTGGAGCGTGGTGCCCTCGGGATTCTGCACGGTGATATGATTAGGTTTGGCGGAAGTAATGCTTTCCTGCACGGTAAATGCTGCCTCTGCAACTCCGAGGTCATCAAACTCCCACTGGAATCCTTCAGGCAGAGTAAGAGCATAAGAGCCATCTGCCTCCGCCTCCTCACGCGATATGGGGAGATTGTAGGTGTAGAGCTTTATTACCTGGGGCTCATTCTCGTAGACACTGAACGTCATCTTGTACACACCGTCTGTGCCTCCTACCTCGGTGCCGTCATCAGTATAAAGACTCTTGACACCCTTCGGGTCCACATCATCCTCACTGGCGTACTCGCCGGCAGCTGCGATAGGTGCTGTAGAGAAAGTCACGCGCTCTGCCAATGGTTCCACATACATGTACATTACGCCACCGGGCCAGGTGGAGAACTCGAACGCGCCCTTGCCTCCAACAATAAGGTCCTGAGTCTGCTCACCCTCTACAGTGCCATAATCAATAGCTTCGTCATAATACTGGCTACCGAGCGAATTGCTTTCCCAGTCGCCAAGAGCCGAATAGAAACGGAATATGGCATCACCGGCCGCAATCTCATAATTGGCATAATAGCCGCCGTTGACAGTCCTTTTCAGAGGCTTGGAGCCATCTGATATAGTCCATCCCTGAGGAGCGCCAATCAGATATATTTCATTGGCAGCCTTCTCGCCCTCAAATTTCACCACCGGTTTAGCTCCGGGAGTGACGGAAACCTTATAGACGCTGCTTCTGCTCATATTCGGCGCAATCCAATAAGCACCGTCGGCCTGAGCGGCAACTACGGCAGAGCTATAATACAGACCCACAGCATCATTGCAACACATTTCTCGGTCAGTGGCAGGACATATCACGCTATTGGCAGCCTGAGTGCCAGAAAGAGCCGAGATGAAATTGATTTTTTCACCTTTTGATACAGTCACAGAGCCCGTATAGTTGCCATTGCCGTCAGGACGGAGCACGTCAAACTTGTCAACCACCTCCTGTGAAGCTCCCATCCACGGTGTGAAAGCGTCGGTAGAGCGATGCACATACATGACATCCTCGACAGAAGCTACGCCGCTGTTTTCACTGAGCTGGATGACCGACATATAAGGTATTGTTACAACACCGCCCTTCCAATCAGATTTCAGATAACCTTTCTGTTTGTCAGGCTGGATATTGAAGGTGGCCTCATTATAACCGTTTACGAGCTCTCCGGCAGAAGCATTGTTCCACCATTCGCCACGGTTGAAGTCATAGTAGTTAAATGACAGTTTGCCGGCCGGGACATATTCTTCATACCCTGTTGCAGAAATATAGTCGGCTGCAGTATCCAATGTCGGCTGCGGCTTACCCTCGGGCACCACCACAGCACCGGTGGTAGGCACGAGGAATATTTTGCCTACATTGAGATTGGCTATAACCTTAAAATACTGTGACGATTCTGCCTCCAGTTTCCATGTCCCGGGCTCCGCATACGGCGAACAGAAATCCGTCACCACGACTGTAGAAGTAGAGTAAAGGCCGCTTTTGCCCACAGGCTCCATCAACAGTCCGTCGGTAAACGGAGCGATGACAAACTGCTTGTACACAGAATAATCGTATTCATCCTTTGCAACCGGCAGGTCTGAGAGAAGACGGAACCATGCAGATGACGAAAACATGAAAGCGCCCTCATAAACGTTGCTGCCAGGAGATGTCTCATAGAGTTTGCGGTCAGCAAAAAATTCAGCATTTTCAGTGCAAGGTCTTTCCCACTGGTTGTCATGGCCGATGATATAGATGCAGTCGGCTTCGGCCCGCGCCGAGAAGGCGATTGATGTCAGCAATGTGACACATGCCGCCCATCGGGGTAATAAATGTCTCATACGCAAGAATTAATAAAATTGGTTAGATGTGTGGAAAAAGAAATTAATTTTATAGTCATTAAACCTATTTCACAAAAATAAGCATTTTAGCTCTCCTAACAAGTTAATTAAAATTAAAAAAGCCGCTATCTCTGCAACTTCATCCTCACCCATCATCAGTCAGTGCGCAGCGACGACAGAGGCACTCGCGAGAACCGGAATGTAGTCTCATAGAGAGGGAACGCGATCTCAAGCAACGCACCGTCTTGCTGTAAGGTAGCGTTAGCCTCGTCACTGACAGGCTGCATCCAAGCATCATACCACATCAGGTCAAAGTGACCACGGAAGATAGTCGGTGACAACCGTCCTTTCAGCATCCCTTCGCTCCAGCGGTTTCGGGCTGTCTTTGCTCCTCCGAGGTATATAATATCGTAACCGCCGGCATCATTTCTTACGGTGGCCAGCATGTAGCGTCCGCCCACCATGCCTTTGGCCGGATTATTGCTGCGGTCAAAATACGTCCATATCCCCTCCCCTGCATCAGCTCCACGGCGGTCAATAAGATAACGCGCTATCGAATCCCTGGTCCAGGCGGTAACCAATGCCGACGACGGATCTGCCGCCGCTTCATCCATCACCATCACAGGTTGCCAGCAGCCGCGGCTCACCACATACCAGCCAGCACCATCTCCGCTACAGCCCACGGCATCAAAGCTCAACACATTCGAAAGGGAATTCTTACCGACATACACATGCGCCACACTGTCGGCCTTCAATTCCACCGACAGCGTGTTGGCGCCTCCGGCCATAGCCATCCCTGCCGAGACCGACGATGAGCATATCATCTCCCGGCTGCCATCCGCAGCTATCCGCGAGGCAGTTACATCCACGAGATACTCATCGCTGACATTACCGAAATCGGTGTTGCGTCCCCTCATAGATACCTCATAACGGCTGCTGTCGCCACCCCACGAGATACCCCACCAGCATGCCGACGCACCACGGCGTTCGCGGTCAGCCGCCAACGAGCCCCTCGCCTCCATGACCACATAACGCGAGCCAACAGGCAGGGAGGCCACTCTGACCATGCTGTCACACAGTTCGCCAAGCCGGTAATAATGCCGCGAGGGCAATGTGGCAGATGCTCCACCGACCGAAAGCAGCAGACACAGACCGGCCAAGGCAAATCTGCTGCATGGAGATATGCTATGACACCGTCCCATGGCAGTAAGCGGACTCAGCGAGCCACATAGTTCATTCTCACCTTGCTCACCGAAACATTGCCGTCAGCATGACAGGTGACACGCACGAGGTAGTCGCCGGCATCGGGAGAATTTGCCTCGCTCATGGAGTCAAGCGTCAGATGGCGCACGCCGCCGAACCAACGTTCGTCCCACTTGTGGACGTGTCCGTAGAAAGCTATCGTAGTGTTCCAGTCGGCTAATTTCTTCAGGATATAGTAGCCCTCTTCACGGGCATATGTTGATGCAAATTCGTTAGAGCTTGGACGGAAAATATTTGTATGGGTGAACACAAACGTATGGCGCACATTGATGCCATGCGTTCGGAGCATGCCGTCCTCTATGGCTTCGACCTGTATCTTGCCGAGAGTACCGTTGGCCGAGTCAAGAAATATGAACTGGTCATAGATACCTTCGCCCACCTTGACGGTAAACTCATAGGTCGAAGACCTGAAAATAGTGGTGAACAACGCCCAACCGTCATGCGTGATGTCGTGGTTGCCTACCACAGGGAAGAAGGGATACTGTATGTCATCCTCCGTCAACATGCCTATGTCATAATCGGCCAGGAGCACCAGCATGGCATCAAAAGGCATGGTGTCAACATCATCATATGACGAAATCTCCCCGGCAGCTATCAGCCTGTCAAGGTCGCGGTGGGCTATGAAAAGCTCCGTCTCCTCGTCATAGAGGGGATGATAGTATTTCATCACATAGTTGTGCTTGCCTGACTCTATGGAGCGTGCAAGGGTCATGTAATATTCGGCCTTAGTGTCGGCAATATCGCCGAGGTGGGCCATCAGCAGGTCGCCGTGGTTGAGAAAGACGCGTTGCATCTCGTCCATGCGGCCCGGATCAGTGGTCAGATGGCTGTCAGAGCCTACGATAAAGGAGTATTCGCCCTGGGTGTCGTTGATGTCTATGCGGTTGTCATAAGTGTCCTGATACACCTTAAGACTCATCTTCACACGGTCATCAACGCTCGTGGTGCCCACCAATACCCCTGTCGGACTGACCTTGTCACACGATACTGCCATCATCCCTAAGGCAACAGCTGCCGCAAAAGCAGCCATGCCGCGCATATTTATCTTTGTCATTATGTCGTTAATATGATTTAAAAAAGTGCTTATTGAAGTTACCATACATACTTTATGCCGAGCTTGCCCGATGTCTCATAACGGCTCGCAAGCTGGCTCATACTGCCCGCAGGGCGTATGTTGAATTGGCCGAAGAGCTGCATCCTCCGTGGCAGATTGGCCTTGAACGACAGGCCCCAGTTGATGTTCCAGTTCTCGTAATAGAAATCGTCATAATTGCGGAAGAACAGCCCGATATTCCACGGATTCTTCCTCGGCATGACACACAGCTCGGCTCCGAAAGTAAATGTAAGCGGTTCGGTGTACGAGCTGCCGAGCATATTGTAGTTTATAAGCGTCTCGCCTATCGTGATGGCAAAATGCGACCCCTCCCATCGGGCAGATAGATTGTAACACCACTCATTGGTCGCAGAACGATGATAGCGGTTATACATCACCTTGCCTGAAAAATAGAAATTGAATTTCCATACCGGCAGACGGTACTCGCCTTTGCCGTAGATGCCGAACTTCTGTTTGTCAAACTGGTACTCCGAAGCCCCCATAGCTGACCACCGGGGGGTGAAATGACGTTTGTATTCCACAGCCGGCCCCATGAAGAAGCCTGAAATTATATTAGAGCCGAGCGACATGTAGCCGGTGACCTCATTTTTGTGCGTACCGTCAAAAGCATCATCGCCCATGTAAGTCTGTGCCGAAGCACCATGCCCCGAGACAATACCCAACGACACTATGCACACTAAAGCATATCGTATGATTCTGAACATGTTATGTGAATGATTGGTAAGACCGGGGCTATGATTTCGCCCGGTAGATTTATACATCGTTAATGCAAATTTACGAAATTTAAATGACTCCACGCATATAAATTACAATATTTCATGCTCATATATATTGCTGATACGCCCACAAAGTGCTAATTTTGCTACCAATAATAACCACCACTCATTCATCTATATCCATTAATCATTGTTTGAAGCTTCTCTCCTAATATAGTTAGGTATGCAAGCAATGCTCTCCAAAAAAGCTACCTTAAACATCTCAATCCAGACATGAAAATTATTGCTGACAGCAGCTCTACACGTACCGAATGGGTACTCGCCGATGGCGACAAGATAGTAGAGCATGTGTTCACAGAGGGACTCAACCCCTACTTCCAGACACGCAAAGAAATCTCCCACAGCATACGTCTGAATCTGCCGGATGCATTTTTCAGACGCCGGTGGGAACACATATACTTCTATGGCGCAGGATGTGCCAATCCTGACCGCAACAAGATTATGGAAGCCTCGCTCGTGGCTCAGTTCCGCACCCCGGTGACGGTGATGAGCGACCTTCTCGGAGCTGCGCGCGGCCTGTTTATCGACAAGCCCGGACTGCCGTGTATCCTCGGCACAGGCTCCAACTCCTGCATATATGACGGCGAGGAAATCGTTGAAAATGTCAAATCGCTCGGCTTCATCCTCGGCGATGAAGGCAGCGGAGCCTACATAGGCAAAGCCTTTTTCGGCGACTGCCTCAAAAGCATAGCCCCCAAGCATGTGCGTGACCGCTTCTTTAAGGAGTCAAAGCTGACCCCCGAGGAGGTCATGGATCATGTGTATGCCGGGCCGTTCCCCAACCGTTGGCTGTCGCAACAGTCAGCACATCTCGCCACGATGCTTGACGACCCCTATGTCTACCAGCTCGTCTACGCATCGCTGATGAAATTCTTCACGCGCAACGTGCTTGGATACCGCAAAAACGACTACTCGGTGTCGCTCGTCGGGTCAGTGGCATGCCTCTACGAGGACATCGTGCGCAAGATAGCCCAATCCTACGGCATACGCATCGAGCAGATTGTCAAGAGCTCGATGCCCGGTCTGATAAAATACCACAATCTGTAACAAACCGAGCAGCAACCCACGATGGACACCAAATACCTGCTTGACATAGCGGCGATGCCCTGCCACGACGGCATCGTGGAACTCCAATTACGCCCCGGACACGTCGACTGGCTTCCTCTCGGACGCGAACGCATGGTTTCCATGCTCCGTGATGGCGATGCACTGATGGTCTATGCCGACGGTATAGACGACCGTCATATCGCCCTACAGGCAGGTGCCATCAGAGACGATTTTGATTTCGGGCCTGTAGTGATGATACGCCATGACGTGTTCCGCCACTGCACGAGAGCCATAGACCCTGATTTGCACGGTGCCGGATTCTATGCCCTGCGGCTGATGATACAACGCCTCGGCACAATCCTACACATCCCCGAAGCTCTCTATACCTTTGACTCATCGGCATCGTCGGGCGGACAGTTTGACTACGTGGACCCGCGCAATGCTTCCGTACAGGCCGAGATGGAGCAGGTGGCCACAGAGCATCTATCGTCCATAGGGGCTTTGATAAGCCGCCAAAATGTCAGGACGGTCAACGTTGACGAGGGATTCTTCCATGTGGAGGTATCCGTGGTGATACCTGTGCGTAACCGCGTAGCCACCATCCGCGATGCGGTGCTCAGCGCATTGTCGCAGTCGCTTGACTGCACCATGAACGTGCTCGTGGTCGACAACCACAGCACCGACGGCACCTCCGAAGTGCTCGCAGAACTCGCGTCCACGCACCCCAATCTCAAGGTCATCGTACCCGAGAGCCGCCACCTCGGCATCGGTGGATGCTGGAACCGAGCCATTGACGATGCCGCATGCGGACGCTTTGCCGTGCAGCTTGACAGCGACGACATCTATTCGGGTGCTGACACGCTGCAACGCATCACCGACACCTTCCGCCGCGAGCGATGCGCCATGGTGGTAGGCTCTTACCGACTGACCGACTTTGACCTCAACACCATACCGCCCGGACTGATAGACCACAAGGAGTGGACCGACCACAACGGCCGCAACAATCTGCTGCGCGTCAACGGCATGGGTGCCCCACGTGCATTCCTTACTCGCATAGTGCGCAAGCTGCATTTCCCCGATGTATCATACGGCGAGGACTACGCCATGGCTCTGCGGCTGTCACGCTCATACCATATCGGGCGTATATATGACGAGCTGTATCTGTGCCGCCGCTGGCAGGGAAACTCCGACGCACAGCTTGACCGCGCCACGCTCAACCGCTACAACTCCTACAAGGACTTCCTGCGCACGGCGGAAATCAACGCTCGCATCAGAGCGAACTCGCAGCCATGAAAACCTCTGACGACATGCTGCGAAACCGGGTAGAGGAGCTTTTCCCGGCCCAATTGGCCGTATGGCCCGATGCCGATGGCCGATACCGCCGCATGCACCATGCTCTACGCCGCACCCTTTCGCTGGCCGGAGGAGAGTTTGAGCTGAAGCATCTTCCTGACCGCGCTGTCAGCACATGCGCACGCACTGACGCACGGTCCATAGCGGAGCGGCCATGCTTCCTGTGTGCATCCAACCGTCCGCAGGTGCAACACCGTCTGCCACTGCCCGGATGCGGTCTGGAAATCCTTGTCAACCCTTTCCCCATATATGACAGGCATCTGACCATCCCGTCGCTTACCCACACTCCGCAGGCTTATTCAAAGCATGTGATGGAGCAGATGTTAGAGATAGCACAGAGTCTTGGAGACTACACGGTGTTTTACAACGGCCCCCACAGCGGAGCGTCAGCCCCCGACCACCTGCATCTACAGGCTGTCAACACGACAAATATGCCTCAGATAGCGCAGGGGACTGCCGGCGACGGGTGCCGTGTGCTGAAAACTCGCGGCACTACACGTCTGTATTTCAATCCGTCACTGACCACCCGGCCTGTGACCGTCTCAGGCACTGACTTCGGCGAGATGGCCGACATGATGACCAACGCACTGTCACTACTTCCAGTGAATCCGGGCGAATCCGAGCCGAGGCTCAACCTCTACGCCACATCAATCCCTGACAGCGGAGAGATGGCTTTGACGGCAATACTGCGTGACCGCCACCGCCCGAGGTGCTACGGCGACGATGGAGTCATATTCAGCCCAGGAGCCATAGACATGGGCGGATGTATCGTGCTGCCGCGCAAAAGCGATTTTGACACACTGACCTCCGGCAAGCTCCAATCCATGATGGATGAGGTATTGCTCCCGGAGGAGACCTTTAACCGTTTCATACTTGACTGCATAAGCCACCCGTTATGACCGACATCACCCTGCGCGTAGGTCTGCTCTGCGCACCCACCATCACCATGGAATTTCACGGCGGATACACCGACTCCGACGGCATACCTGTCGACGGCACGCTGACATTTGACAGCCGCGATGCCGGCAGGCGGTTTTCGGCTCTGACGCCTGAATCATACGCCCTCGTGCACGATGTGGTCATAGGCATAGGCTTCCACTGGGAGCAAAAACTCGACCTCTCATATCCCGGCAGCTTCGAACTGCTCCCCGAGGGCGACGGCAACCTGCGCCTTGTCAACACAGTCAGCATCGAGGAGTATCTGTGCAGCGTGATTTCATCGGAGATGAGCGCCACTGCCTCCCCGGCACTCCTTGAGGCACATGCCATAATATCGCGTTCATGGGTGCTCGCCCAGATACTCTCCCACAAGTCGGTTAAGACATGTCATGGCCGATCAGAGGCCACCGGTAACTCACACGAAATCATACGCTGGTGGGACCGCGAAGACCATGACACATTCGATGTATGTGCCGATGACCACTGCCAGCGTTACCAAGGCCTGTCACAGGCCCGTAATCCGCGTGTCATCGAAGCCATATCGGCCACACGCGGCATGGTGCTTGCCGACAGCAGAGGCGCACTGGTGGATGCACGGTTCTCAAAATGCTGCGGCGGCGCCACCGAACTGTTCGGCACATGCTGGAGCGAACACGAGCACCATGAGTGTCTGCAAGCGTTTGCCGACAGCCCGTATCCCTACCGTCTGCCCGACCTGCGCACCGAGACGCAAGCCGAGCAGTGGATAGAATCACGCCCCGATGCGTTCTGTGCCAATCCCACCCCTGAAATCCTCCGTCAGGTGCTCAAGGACTACGACCAGCTGACAGCCGACTTCTACCGCTGGACCGTCACATGGGATGCCGATATGCTGACTGAAAACATCCACCACCGTCTGCCCGAAGCACATATCGGACGGATAAAGGCACTCAAGCCGCTAAAACGGGGAGCCTCAGGGCGTATAGAGCGTCTGCATCTCATCGGTTCAGAGGGCGATGTTGTCATCGGCAAAGAACTGCTGATACGCAAAGTGCTCTCAGAAAGCCATCTCTACAGTTCGGCATTTACAGTGCATTACGAGGGCGTAGACGGCGATGGATTCCCCTCGCGCATCATACTCCACGGTGCCGGCTGGGGCCACGGCGTAGGACTTTGCCAGATCGGCGCAGCCGTCATGGGAGAGCGAGGCTATACATCGGCTGAGATTCTCACCCACTATTTTCCGGGGGGTAGGCTCGTGGAGGCTTGTAAATTCTTATAAGTCTTTAAATCTTGTAAATTTCCATGTCACAGAAACCAGCCCTTTGGGTCCCGTCGCTGTTTTTTGCCGAAGGCATCCCCTATGTAGTGGTGATGACTGTGGCAGTCATAATGTATAAGTGTCTCGGCATCTCCAACACCGACATAGCCCTCTACACCGCATGGCTCTATCTGCCATGGGTCATAAAGCCGTTCTGGAGTCCGTTTGTCGACATCTTCGGCACAAAACGCCGATGGATTCTCTGCATGCAATGGGCCATTGCGGCGTCACTGGCAGCTGTGGCTCTGACAGTCCCGGCCGACGGATTTTTCAGGCTGACACTGGGATGCTTCTGGCTGATGGCATTTCTCTCGGCCACACATGACATAGCCGCCGACGGATTCTATATGATAGGGCTGTCGGAACGCAACCAGTCGCTGTGGGTGGGCATCCGCACGCTATTCTACCGCCTCGCCATGATAGCCGGCCAGGGAGGCGTGGTAGTGATGGCCGGATACATCTCCAAAAATCATCCGCAAGCGGTGGCGTGGCAGTGGTCTATGGCTGTGCTGTCGGGTCTGTTTGCGCTTCTGGCCCTGTGGCACTCTTTCACACTGCCGCGATGCAGCCACGACCACAGCGAAGGAGCATACCGCTCAGTGGCCGACATACTCCGCGAGTTCTGGGACACCATAGCGTCTTTTTTTGTCAAACCGGGCATATGGGGGGCACTGCTTTTCATGCTGCTCTACCGCTTTCCCGAAGCGCAGCTTGTCAAACTGATAGGGCCGTTTCTGCTTGACACACACGAGGCCGGGGGTATGTCACTCGGCACAGAGATAGTAGGATTTGCCTACGGCACGGTAGGCGTGACAGCACTGATTGCCGGCGGCATATCAGGCGGATGGCTCGTGTCGGTCTACGGGCTGCGGCGATGCCTCATGCCCATGGCATGGAGCATGTCACTGACATGCCTGACCTTCGTATATCTGAGTTTTGCCACGGACTCATCGCTGCTGATGGTCAACATATGCGTGGCCATAGAGCAATTCGGCTACGGATTCGGCACGACGGCCTACACGCTATATCTCATCCACTTCGCCCACGGCTCGCGCAGCACCTCCCACTATGCCATAGCCACGGGCATCATGGCGTTAGGGATGATGCTCCCGGGCATGGTGTCAGGCTGGATTGAGGAGATGGTCGGCTACCGCACATTTTTCATCTACACATCCCTCTGCTGCATCATAACGATAGCGGTGTCAGCCATAGTCCGACACCGCATACCGCAATCTTCACGCGATTAAGAGGGTGTTTAATAACAAAAGTTAAATCCTGAGTGGTGTATCTTTTGATTA
>UQDU01000022.1 GCA_900539915.1 uncultured Bacteroidales bacterium
AATCAAAAGATACACCACTCAGGATTTAATTTTTGTTATTAAACACCCTCTAAATCAATATTCAGTGAACAGACGCGGTTTGATACATATGCCTACACGTAGCATGGAATGGAACTGCTTGAACGCAAGCAAGCCTTCGCCATAGCCATTGTAGTATTGCATGAAGAGAAACTGGTTGTCACGCGGAAATATGCGGTACGAAAGTTCTACGGTGGTATTGTAGTTGAGATTCCATCCGCGCCGCTTGGTCAGCAGCACCGAAAGCCCGAAGCGGCGGTTGATGGAGGTAAACGAAGTGCCTACCTGATAGATGCCGCAATAGTCCAGGATGTCCTTGTTCTGGCCTCCGTCGATAATAGGAATCCACACCTTGCCATGGACAGTCAGCGTAGGGTCTATGATGATGTTTGTGGCCAGCGAAATCTTGTTCCACGAACGTGACTGCAGACCGTCGCGCCCGTTGCTTTCATGCTCAAGTATCAGAGTGACCTTGCCTATGAAGCGGTCACGGGAAAAAAGGGGTTTTGACCAGCCTATTCCCGGATTGAAATTCAGGTCGGTCATGGGCATAGAGTTCTCGAAGACATTCCAAAAACACTTCTGCGTATAAAACAGATAGAGATAAGTCCCCCAAGGCAAAGTGGCGCGGGTCAATCTTTGGGATATGGAAATCTGGAACTTTACGTCAGAATTTTCCTTAGTGGCCTTATATCCTATCGGAGCACCTATTATAAAATAGTTATCCTTATACAACCCGAAATAAGGCCCGAGGTCAAAATCACGTTTTATGGAATCTGTATTGAGCTTGGGCGCGTCAGGGATATTCAGTATCTGGCCGTGGCACACGACCACAGCCGCCAGCACCATAGCCGAGACCATGGCCAATCTACGTATGCACCTTGGGATAAGCATGATGCAAATATAGGCAAACTTTCAGTAATAACGATGTGTGGGGTTTCCGAAATGTGACTATAGGGCCAACATTGAAACCGTCAGGTATAAACGCCAGAAGAGGAGACGCTTCACAGAGTCTCCTCTTCTGATAATAAACCAATCATTATCACATTTCTTGCAATGGAAAAAGTAATCTTGCTATGTACCTATAAAACGCGGAGCGTATGAAATAGTTCATAACAGATACTTTTTTCTGCAAATTTTCAAATCTAAAAATCGTAATAAACTTATTTACAACATATTATATGCGTCAAATTTTTTATCATTTTTTTTGATGACCGTCAACTCAGCCGCGGCAAGCCTTCAAGCTCATGCAGCGAATGCTTCAAGACCCGGGTATATTCATTTTCAAAATTGGGGGTGAAAATTCCTTTACCCATAGAGGTCTCGATTTCATCAATGTTCCAGAACCGGCCTCCGTCAAGCTCCTCAGATGGACGGATGCTGCCTACATCCGATACCACCGCAGCAAATACATGGACCAGCTCGCGCTCACGCTCTGAGGCAAACAGATACCGGCTGACAAATACCGGTGAAAACGATGCGAGTCCAAGCTCCTCGCGCACTTCGCGTGTCAGAGCGTCTTCGACCGTCTCGCCGAAATCCACATGACCGCCTACCGCCGTATCCCACCGCCCCGGCTGGATGTCCTTCCACTCGGGACGTTTCTGCAAGTACAGCCGCCCCGACGAGTCGAACACATGGAGATGCACCACCGGATGGAGCAGCATGGAGCCGCCGTGGCACTCCCCCCTCGTGGCCGAGCCGGTCACAGAGCCATCTTCGTCAACGATGGGAAACAGTTCGTGGGCGTTATCGTGAGTCATATCTGTCAGGTTACATGCAGGTCCGCCGCATCTTCATGTCTCAGGCGGACATAGCCAGATGCAAATATAGTGATTTTCTGTTAATTAATTAACTTCAACTTACTTTATACCTGTTTGATTGTTATAATAATAAATGTCAACACTTTAATACACATGATATGCAAGCAAATATCATCCATCCGACAAATCTCATAGACGTAAAAATAACAGACACGACAGGCCACGAAGTTTACCACTACACAGGCCAGGGATTCAGAAATGTCGAACAGGCCATCGCTACAGCCTACTCAGGCCTTAAAGGCGAAGGCAACACATATGCCGGGCGCGCGGACGCAAGCCTTGAGGAAAATCCGTCATTTTTCCACTACTACAGGAACCCCGACAGCGGCGACAATGAAATAGAAAACTACGTGTTTACCGTAACCAATATGACCCTGCACACATCAGCGCGCTACCGTATCAACGCCGGCGGACACGTCAGGATTCTCCCCGAAACAGGAAATCAATAATTACAACCAAATAAATTTTTACAGGTATGAAAACTACAAAACTATTATTTTCAGGTATTCTCGCCATAGCACTGGCCATACCGGCAGCCAACGCACAACAGCAACAGATGCCGCGCGAATACGGCGGCAACCCGGGTATCGTGGTCAGCAGTGAAAGCTCATCGATCAGCGACCTTCCACAACCGGCCCTCAAGTTTTTGAGCCACTACTACAAGGGAGTCAATGTCAGCAAAGTAAAACGTGACTACATCCCCAACACCTTTGATGTAGACCTGGCCGACGGCACAGAGATTGAATTTGACGCACAGGGAAAAATCCTTGAAATAGACGCTCCCGACAACGCAGTGCTCAAAGCCGGTCTTGTACGCGACCTCGTCGGACGCAAGATGTACGACAAGCTGAAAAGCAACGGTCAGGCCAACAATGTGGAGTCAATTGATTTCACCTACCAGAACGGCAAGCTGATCAAGGTAGAGACAGCATCACTGGCTTCACAGGAGCTGATATTCGACCTCAACGGCAATCTGGTTATCATCGACGTAGACGACTGACCTATACTCTTTCACACATAGCAAACGGCACGCAACCCACCATGGGGCTACGTGCCGTTCTTCTTATTATAAATGTGTATCCGCACTCTGCTGTTATGTCACTCCGGCTTGGGTGCCGGCTCTATACGTATCAGCTCCAACCGGGTGGATGTCCGGCGCAGAATCGTGAAACTGAGGTCTCCGATTATGACCGTCTCCCCCTTGACAGGTATTGTTCCGGTATTATATAATATGTATCCGGCCACAGTCTGGTACTCGCTGTCTTCGGGTATCTCAAGATGGCACTTGTCACGCAGCGTCTCCACCTCCACTCGCCCTGAGCATTCATAGACTCCCGGGGCAGTCTCCTTGATGGCCTCCTCGGCCTTGTCATGCTCGTCACGGATGTCTCCGCAGATTTCCTCCACGAGGTCCTCGAGGGTCACGAGGCCCGATGTGCCGCCGAACTCATCGATAACTATAGCCACCGAACGCTTCTCGCCGAGAAGACGCTTCATCATCTTATGGGCCAGAAGGGCCTCGGGGGCAAACAGCACCGGCTTGATTTTCGTAGTCCAGTCGACATCAGGGATAAACAGCTCCGAAACATGTATGTAGCCGACTATATTGTCTATATCCTCGCGATACACGATAATCTTGCTGCGGCCTGATGATGTGAACAGCTCCGACAATTGCTCTCGCGAAGTGTCCTCGATGTCCACGGCCACAATCTCGTTGCGCGGCACCATGCAGTCGCGGAGATGTATGGTGGAGAAATCCAATGCATTATGGAATATCTTGACCTCGGTCTCTACCTGGGTCTCCGCGCTGTCACGCTCGCTCTCCTCGATGGTACGCTCGAGATACTGATTGAGGTCAGCGATAGAGAGCGTGGCCGATGGGGCATCCTCGCCCTTTACGCCCACAAGTTTCATCAGCCACTGTGACAGCTTGGTGGTGAACCATGATATGGGATAAAGCACGATGTAGAACAGCCACAGCGGCATGGCAAAAATCCGCAGATAGCTGTTGGGGTTGATGCGAAACACCGTCTTGGGGATAAACTCGCCCGTCAGCAGTATGACCAGCGTGGAAATCACCGTCTGCAGCAGCAGTATCAGCGCCTCATTGTGCACGCCCCAGCTCTTGATGGGCCCGGTGAGTATCGCAGCGGCTCCCATACCGTAGATTACAAGCATGATATTGTTGCCCACAAGTATAGTGGATATGAACATCTGTGACGAGGAATAGTAACGGTCTATGATGCGCCCTATGAGTCCGCCCTTCTCCACGTCAAGCTGAGTGCGCACGCGGTCAGCCGTGACGTAGGCTATCTCCACCCCCGAGAAAAGGGCTGAGAACAGAAGCGTTATTATGGTCAATACAAGCATTTGCCTATCTGATTTTTATACATAGTATAACAATTGTCAAAGCCTAACGGCCCAATGATGTCACCGGCTTCTTGGGCTGCGGCGACCCCGGCATATTTCTTCCCGGCACGGGCATTAACTGGTTGACGTTCTGTGACGAAGTGGAAGGTGCCGGCTTGGGCTTCTCCGAAGTGCGCTGCGGAGGGGTCCGTACTGCCGATATGCTGTCAGCAGCCGACGGAGCTGTGGCATCGCCGGAGGGAGCACCGCCAAACATCGGACCTTCATCGCTGACAGGGAATATGCCGGACACATTATTGACCGTGTAGTTTGTCAGCTGTTCGTCGCTGACAAATCCGTAGCCCTCTATGATGCGGTCGCTTTTCTCTATGTGGATGAAGGAGTCGCTGTAAATCTTATGGTTCTGCTGGTCCCAGAAAAGCTGGTTGGTCAGGAATTTCTCCTTGGCCACGTTTGCAATCCTCACGTTGCCGTCAAGACGCCAGAGTTCCTCGAGTTTAAAATATGTGGCCGAGTCACATCTGACTGTGGCGTCGCGACGCATCAGGTCATCAAACTTCTCAAGATTCAGACCGTCGGGAAACCGCCAGTGAGGCACTTTGGCCTCGTCGAACACCAACCACAAGGGCGAAATTATGCGGTAACGGGTTATGCCCGAGTCGCTTATAAGTGTCTCAACATCGCGCGTCATCATTGTCGGAAATACTTCCGGATTAATCCGTCCCGACAGAAATTCCTTCTTCTCCTCCTTACAGGCCGTGATGGCCATTACGGTTATGAATAATATGACCGATGACAGCAATTGTCTCATTTGCAGCGGTGTGTCAGCGAATCTTGCTCTGCATGAACCAGCGTTCGTTGAAGTTCACGCCCAGTGTGATATTGAAGTAGTTTTCGGTAAGCAGTTTCACAGGCGATGTGGAACGGTGCTTGTATTCAAAACCGAGATTGACCACGGTCTTGCCGGCCACCGCCGGGAAACCGAAACCGCACGACAGGCCGAAGTCCTTGACCGAGTTGGTGTTGACGGTGATGTAATCACGGTTGTAATATCCACCCAGACGATATGCCACACGACGGAAATAGCTTCCTCGGGGGTCAGGCACCCACTGCAGGCCGGCTCCTATGCGGTATCGGTTCTGAAATTTGGTGCCTATGAAATTGTCGTTAGGCTCAAACTTGGCGTTTTTCCATCCCTGGTAGGTGAAATCAACCTCGGCCATGAAATTGCGGTTACGCTCATAGTTAAGGCCGACACCCCATGTGGCCGGGATGGCGAAATGATGGCGCAGCGACTCGCTGGCTATGGTGTCGCCTACATGGCCGCTGGAGCCCGCAGAGGTAACTTCGTCAAACTGGAGCACCATGCTCTTGCCGAGCAGGGCTTTACCGGGCGAAAATGTCAGGCCGGCTGTCAGACGCTGACGCGGAGCCACCTCCATTCCATACTGGATACCGAAATCCATATGGAAGTCGCGTACCTGTATGATCTGCTCAAAAAGCGACATGGTGCCTGTAGAGGCCGGTATGGCGTAAACGTCATTGTAGGTTGTGCCGAAGAAGTAGGCAAAATTCATACCCACGTTGAGACCCTTGACTATGTTGAATCCGGCACCGAGATACAGCAGATTCAGACCGCCGGAGCCCTGACGTGACGCAGAGCCGTTGTCAATCTTGGAGCCGAACGAGTAGCCTATCGACGAATACGGCAGCAGACCTATAGACATGCCCAGACGCTTGCTCACAGGGAAAGCCATGGTCACATAGTCGAGACCACCGCCGTAGTTGTGCTGCTTGTTGGTCACATCGGAGTTATGGAGCTTCTCGCTTGACCATATATTGGTGAAATCAAGCCCCATGTCAAAGAGGAATGTAAGAGAATCTCGGGCAGCATAGCTGGCCGGATTCATCACATTGATCTGACGGCCTGACGACATGGCATAGCCCACTCCGCCCATCTGACGCTGGGCCGAAGTGGCATTGTCACGCAGAATACCGTAGCCAAACTTGGAGTAGGGAGTCTGTGCCGATAAGCTTTCAGATGCCGTCACCATAGCCATCGCCACGGCCAGGAGCGTTATAACTTTATTTCTTATTTTCATTGTATAGTAATATTCTGTTTAATCCTTTGCTTACAAGATGCTCCTCTACGTCCACCTCGAAATCAAGGAGCGGACTCAGCAACGGCGCATTGCCGCCCGTCATGACCACCTTGGTGTCACGCAACTTGCTCATGTAGAAGCTCACGGCACCCACGATGCCATAGACCGCGCCGAGTATCATGGCATCGGCTGTGTCTTTGCCGAGCACCCTCTGATGGTCGATGCTCGCAGGCACTTCAAGCTGGGGCAGACGTGCTGTGTATCGGTGGAGCGCATCAAGCCTCATCTTGAGACCCGGCGTGATATTGCCTCCGCGAAATGTCCCGTCGGCTGTGACGAAATCATATGTGACGGCGGTGCCGGCATCCACGACCAGCAG
The DNA here is from genome assembly GCA_900539915.1 of uncultured Bacteroidales bacterium. Classification (GTDB taxonomy): domain Bacteria; phylum Bacteroidota; class Bacteroidia; order Bacteroidales; family Muribaculaceae; genus Amulumruptor. Next base: position 6,693 of record UQDU01000022.1, read on the forward strand.
ATTCTGGTCAGGATGGAGCGACACGGCCCCTACAGCCGCCGCTATGCGGTCAGCCCCGAGAGTGCCCGGAGTGCCGTAGTCTATCTTGATAGGCAGACGGCAACGGCTCGACAAGCGGCATACATGCCTGGCTATGTGCCTTATGCTTTCGAGCACGGCTTTGCCGTCGTCAGACACGGAGCAATATATGGCGGCGTCGATGGCTCCGCGCCCGTTGGTGAAACGTTCGACGGTCTGTACGCACAAATGCTCCTCGTTGACTATGTCAACGAGCCGGGTGTCATCCCACAGTGCCATTTTGGCTACCGTATTGCCTTGATCGATGGTAAGATTCAGTGACATACCGCCACAAAGTTACTAATAAATCTTGTAAAATTTACGAGGGCAGCACACCACGCGCCGTGAAAATGCGGTAGATGAGGTCACGCAGCATCTCCGAGGCATCCTGTCGGCTGCCGATGCCCTTTGATTTCACATCGAAATCACGTATGGCTGAAACTATTTCGGCTGTCTGGAAGGCATTGAAGTTTCGCGCAGCGGTCTCATAGTTACGCAATTGCCACGACTGGCTGAACCCCATGGCTGCCATCAGCGACGCAGGGCTCTTGTCAGGCGTAAAATGATATACGAGAAGATTGGAAAACAGGTTGAACACGCTGCTTGCCACGGCCTGTGGCGGATTGGACTTGGGATTGGCCTTGAAATACTCCACAATCTGCATGCTCTTGCGGAAATTGCGGGAGATGATGGCATCGGTCAGCTCATAGCTGTTGAAATCTTTGGATATGCCTATGTTGCGCTCTATGGCCTCGGGGGTGACTGTGGCCTTGGGCGGAAGCACCATGGCCAGCTTTGCCACGGCATTATGGACTTTCGACAGATCGGCACCGAGATAGTCCTTTAACATGGTCAGAGCCTTGACCTCGATGGCCAGGCCGTGCTCGTCGACAATCGCCTTGATGCACTGCGGCAGGTCCTTGGGCTTGGGACGCTCGGAAGTGAATATGACCGCACCCTTTTTGGCGGCATCCATCATAGCCTTGCCCTTAGGTTTGTCGCCGCGGAAGCATATCACCAGCACCGTAGTGGGCGAAGGCGACAGGATATATCCGGCAAGCTTGTCGAGCTGGTCGGCCCTCATGGTCTGCGCCTCCTTGAGTATCACCACCTGACGGTCCGACATCATGGGATAGCGTCGGGCGGTCTCCACCACATTAGCCACGTCAAGCTGCTGCGACCCGTAGATTACGAAAAGATTGAAATCGCGGTCAGCCTCGTCGATTACCCCCTCAAAGGCCTCAATCAGGCGGTCGGCATAATACCCCTCCTGCCCGGCCAGTATATATACCGGCTGGAGACTGCGGTGACGTATGTCATTGCGAAGCGATGCGAAAGTGAGTGATGCCATAGGTGCTTATATGTCCGCTGTGTTTCAGGTCGCTAAGTTACGAAATTTTTATCGGCAATTATCCTATAAGACTTATAAGATTTATACGACGTATAACCATCCGCCCGGTTAGAAATGCAGTATGCTCCGCACGGGGCTTGTGAGCCACTGTGCGGAGCATGCCGAAGTTATGCTAAAGAGGCTATGCTTGCCGTAACCGCAGAGACGGTTGCGGCTGCTGTCTCTTGTGTTTTTGATTTATATCAGTCAGTGGAGGATTACTTAAGCGCGTCCTTGACTGCGTCGTTGGGCACCATAGTCTCCTGGAAAGTGTAAGCACCGGTCTTGGGTGACTTCACCATCTTGATGACTTTGCTGTATGTACGTCCTTCACCCTTCTGCAGCGAAGCGACTGTTTTCTTTGCCATATCGTTGGATTTTGTAAAGTAGGGTCTCTACCGGGTGAAACTTATATTATTTAATCTCCTTGTGAACAGTCACCTTCTTGAGGATGGGATTGTATTTCTTGAGCTCAAGACGTTCGGTGGTGTTTTTACGGTTCTTGGTGGTGATGTAGCGAGAAGTGCCGGGCATACCGCTGGCCTTATGTTCGGTGCATTCGAGAATCACCTGGACTCGATTGCCTTTAGCTTTCTTTGCCATTGTTGCTGATTAGAGGTCTAAATATTTGACTTCGGTGAGATAACCCTTCTTGGCTGCGTCAAGCAGTGCAGCATTGAGGCCCTTCTTGTTGATGGTGCGGAGGCCTGCGGCAGAGAGGGTCAAAGTAATCCAAGCGTCTTCTTCAACCCAATAGAATTTCTTGTTGAAGAGGTTGACGTTGAACTTACGCTTTGTACGGCGCTTTGAGTGGGAAACGTTGTTGCCCACCATAGCCTGTTTACCTGTGATTTGACAAATCTTTGACATGGCTGTTCAATTAAATCTATCTCTTGTGGTTGGTTTTGTAAAACTGTAAAGCACGAGGCTTATAAGGTGACATTTCAGGCCGCTTCCATTTCTCATATCGCGCCAAGTGCATCATTCTTAGACACTTTCGTAGGATGAGGCCGCAAAACAGTTTGCAAAGTAAGTAATTTTCTCTCTATCTGCCAAATATTTCCAAATGTTTTTGTTTTTGTTAAATTTGTATTCCATTACCGCGAAAGTTAAAACTCACATTTAATCGCCACTCTTTCAGAAATTTTAAAGTTTTTACCAAATATTTTCACTAATATTGCATCTATAACTGAACTGTTAGCAAAATCAATATAATTCCAATTTATGAAAAGATTCATTTATCTGGCCATGATGTCAGTGCTGACATGGTTTTCACTCAGCGCGGAACGCATAAGTCCCGACAAAGCCATTGCCGTTGCCAATGCCGAATCGGCGTTACGTATAAGTCCGCCGCATGGCATGTCCAAGAGCCCCGGTGTTCGCTTTTCCAAAATCGCAGCCGCAACCGACGCCTATTATGTGGTGACAACCGCCTCGGAGAAAGGCTTCGCTATCATTTCTGCAGATGATGCCATGCCGAATCCGCTTGCGGGTTATTCGTTAGACCGCCGTTTCCCCTCCGACCCTACAGCCCTGCCACCACAAATGAAGGCGTGGCTGCACGATTATTCAGCCATAGTGAAGGCCGTGGCTGAGGGCAGACTGACAGTAAATGCCGCCGGTCCGGAACTCAAAGGGGAAGCGGTGGCGCCGCTTATGAAAACCAAATGGAATCAGGATATGCCCTACAACAACTTCGCACCCACATTCGGCTCAGACCGCGCACCATCGGGATGCGTGGCAACCGCCGTGACGCAGGTGATGAAATTTTTCAATTTTCCTTCAAAGGGGAAAGGCGAGGTGACAGCATATCCGTACTATTCTAACTCCGAGAAAATCGACCTCTCATCCCACGTCTACGACTGGGACAATATGCTCGATGTATATGAATGCGATTGGGATTATGACGCGGAGAAATACATGCCCGTGAATTTCAACGACACTCAGGCCACAGCCGTGGCCACCCTCATGCGCGACTTCGGATATGCCGTGGAGATGGATTATGGTGCCAATGAGTCCGGTGCGCAGTCAGCTTACATTCTTCCGGCTCTTGTACGGCATTTCTCTTATTCGCCCGATGCACGTTTCAGTTTGCGCGGCAATCAGCCGGAAGCGGAGTGGAACGGTGAGATACGCCGCTCGCTCCTTGCCGGCAGTCCGGTGCTCTATTCCGGCTCAGACGGGAAGTCGGGTCACCAATTCGTTTGCGACGGCATTGACGAAAACGGCCTTCTGCATATCAACTGGGGCTGGGGAGGAATGAGCGACGGATATTTCGACATGAATATCCTTTCTCCCGATAATCTCGGCATAGGTGCCGGCAACGGTGCATATTACCGCGACCAGGACGTTATCCTGAACCTTAAACCGGGAAACGAAGACACTGACAACACCTCATACCGCACTTCCCTGACTCTCAGCAACATAAACTACAGCTACAGAGACGCGGACGGAAAACTAAGTTCCCGCTCCTCTGTGATTTTCACAGCACTTTTCTACAACTCATCCGGTTCTGCAATAAATTTGGGTGACCTGAAGTATTTCCTCACGCTCACAGATATGAACGGGAACGTGGTTTATCAGAAGCGCGAGCAGGGTTGTCACGACATAAACCTCAGACCATCATATTATTACAGCTCCAAATCCTTCTCCTTCGACGGTGGTATAGAATCAGCCGACATACCCGACGGGGAGTATAAGGTCATTCCGCAGTATGCTTATTATGCCGACAAAAGTTCAGGCACGCTGGGCGAGACCCGCGATTTCTCCAAGGACCGCGATTATATACGGCTCGTGGTGAAAAACGGCGAGTTCTATCTTGATAAACCTCTGCCGGAGGGCGAGCCGACCATTGCGGTGACAGGGGCAACGGCCAACATGCTTATCGCCGCAGTCGACAAGGATTTCCCCATTGTTGTAAGCGTGAAGAGCCTCTCCGACACGTTCCAGTCGTGGGCCGGATTTTCCTATTGCCTGATTCATGAGGACGAGGACACCGGCATCATTCCCTCCTCCGATTCAAATGGCTGGAGATACGGATCTGCCATTTTATACCCCGGCGCAACAGTCGGCGTCACAGTCAGCGCATATGGCGCGGAACTGCCGAAAGCCGGACGATACCGCATGTATTTCCGTCAGGAGGATGCTGACATCTCCCCGCAGGAACCGGTATGGGTTAATGCCATGGAGGCTCCCTCGGAGGGCTTCTTCCTGTGCGAGCCGCTCGGCCTCGTGTCGCTCCCCCTCTCGGACGGCATGTATATCGGGACGGACATAACCCCTTATGTACCCGGCACGTACTATGAGGGTCAGGTTCAATTCTGGGCATATCCTGAAAACGGGACTCCCGACGAAGCCTTCCTTGTGGGCGCACGCGCGGTTTCATTGCGCTCCGGCAGAGCGACATGGATTGGCGCTTCGCCGGATGTAATGCTGGAGAAATCTCTTGGCAAATATGCGCTATTCCTTAAATATCAGTCGGGAAATGAATGGAAAACAGTGCCCGGCGACACAAACATGGGCACACTCGACTTTTTCGATGAAGGGATGGAATCCTATCTGATGCTGCTCGCAGCCCCGGCTAAAATCGGCGAACGCAACGAAGCCAATCCGGGCGATGTGCTCGATGTGGAATACCGTCTCACCTGCCGCACTGACCTGAACATGACCAACCCAACAGTCTCCCTGCTTTGCCACGATGTGGAGCACCCCGAAACCCACAATGAGTGGATCGGGGATGTCGAAGACCTCACCATATCCTCATCCACCATTGCCAAAGGTGAGGAATTTGTAATCAAGGGGAAACTGAAAGTCAGCAACGCCTTGAATTGCGGCACCGGAAAGACCTATGTCATCACACCTGCCATCTACGACCAGGTCGACGGTAGCAATGTGTATTACTCGGCAGTACGCTCATATCCTTACGGCGAATCAATGAAACTCCGTGTCAACCCGCTCCCGGCGGAATACGTTGATATTACCGTGAACCGGTTCGAGCCCGACACCAAATTTCTGCCGGGCGACGAGACCGCCTACGTATCCTTCCTGACAGAAATTACCAACAAGGCCGATTCCCCGCTGACGTACACCCGTTTCAATTTCTATCCGGTGCATGTGAGCATGGAAACGGACAATCCCGACTTCGAGAATCTTCCCCACGGTTCATTCGTTCCCACGAATTTTGCCGCTGGCGAAACCATCTCCCCTTACATAACCATGAGAGGCGACATGTTCCCCTCATATGGCGTTTACCGTATATATGTGACGTACGAGGATCTCGGCCGTCAGGTTATCGCCACCGGTTTCGATCCGCTGTACGTGAATATACCAAACAGCCAGTATGACGTGGTGGTTGAAAGTGCCTCTGATGACTACGAGAAATATCTCGAACCGGATGTCAATTTCAATATCGACCTTACGCTCAGTTGCGCCACATCCTACTTTGGCCCGCTCGAATTGTGGGCACGTCCTTTCTGGGGAGGACAGGAGAAATGCATTCTCCGGTGGAACACGTCGGTGGGCGCCGGCACACCCCAGCAGTTGCAGCTTAAAGCATCGTCCGACGCTTTCCTCAACTGGCCGTTCGGCATATACCAATGCTACTTTAAAGTGAAAGCCGACGGCAAGATGGTGAAGGCCGACGGCGAGAACAACAACCTCATCTATAACTTGGCCGGCATAAAGGGTGGTGCTCCGGTGCTTATGCTTACAGAGAACGCGACACTCACCTCCGGTTCTGTGATACCTCAGGGCGTGGAAACTGAAATTTCTCTCACAGCTTATGCCTATGCGGACATCCCGCTCGACTATACTAACGCACGTATTGTACTCATAGACGATGAGACAGACGAAACAATTAATGCCGAAGGCGGTGCCATAGAAGGTCCGGCAACCATCTCGCAGGGCAACTTCGTGACCCTCAAGGCCAAAGTCAAGCTCCCGGTCGATGCTTCCTCCGAAGGCAAAATGGTACAAATCCTACCAGTGCTTCCCATGACCAACTATAGCTTCTGCAATCTGCGCATATACCCCTATGAAGAATCACTGCGCGTAATGCAGACAGCAAGCAGCGGCGTGGGCGACCTCCCGGCCGACGGCTGTTCAATCAGTCTGGACGGGAAAATCCTGCGAATCGACAACGCCGATAACGGCAGCCGGATCAGAATCCATTCGGCCAACGGCATGCTCTGCCTGCAACGGACATCGGCCACCGACCACATGGAAATCAGCTTGCACGCCCTTCCGGCAGGATTCTACGTTGTAAGCCTGACCAGCGGAGGCAAGACCCACATCTCCAAAATCATCCTGAAATAACAGCGGGGCAATCCCGAACATCACCACCAACATAACAAGAATATAGAGAGCCGGACTTTTTGTTCCGGCTCTCCTTATATAGTTCCTGTTCATCCAACCGTGCGCCAGACACACCATCCCTGTCCCCTGCCCCCAATTGCATAGTGTTACCTTTGACCGCCGGTTCCGCAAATCCGGCATGACGGATACCGCTAAAGACATTACGACCGGCAACGTATGACAAAACCTAAGAAACGACAATTGGCATATAATTGAAAATTAAACCTCAGAATGAAGATTCCAAACCGAAGTGCAAAAATTTCGGAACATATTAGGCATTCTCCTCACTCTCCCGAGGAGGGGATGCCTGAGCGGCGGGGGCACCTCGTAGCGCCCCCAAGAGCGGATCCTATCTAAGGTTCAAAAACTGACAAAACACAAAAAAGGAGACCGAAGTCTCCCTGAGATTAACTATCTTTGTTTTGTCAATGAAATTACCGCATCAACCACAGGCTTTAAAGATGCAACTCGTCAGCCTCAACATCACAGACTTCAAAAACATCCAGGACACGCGCCTATCGCTATCTCCGCGCTTCAACGGCTTTCTGGGCCTCAACGGCATGGGCAAGAGCAATCTCCTTGATGCCATCTACGCGCTCTCGTTCACCAAGAGCTTCACCGGCGCACAGGACCGCATGCTCACACGCCGCGGCTCGGAGCTGTTTATGATCAAGGGCTCATACATGCGCCAGGGACAGCCCGAAGAGGTGACTCTCGGCTATGCCGCCGGTAAGCGCAAGAGCCTCAAACGCAAAGGCAAGGAATACAAACGCATCTCGGAGCATATAGGCCTGTTTCCGCTCGTGATGATGTCGCCGCGTGACATTGACCTCATCCGTGGCACCGGCACTGACCGCCGCCGATGGATGGACATGGTCATCTCACAGAGCGACGCCACATACCTCGATGCCCTGATGCGCTACAATGCCGCACTCGAGCAGCGTAACCGCATGCTCCGCGACGGCGTATATGATCCCACTCTCCTTGAGGTCAACGAGATGATGATGGCTGCTGCTGCCGAGACCATACACCGCGCCCGGTCGGGCTTCGTGGCCGAGCTGGGGGAAATATTCAGCCGCTTCCACCGGCTCATGGCCGGTGACGACGAGGAGGTGACGCTTAGCTATGACAGCGAGCTAAACGAGCCCGGGATGACCATGGAGCGTCTGCTTGAACAGAACCGCGCCAAGGACAGCATCATCAGGCACACCACATCAGGCCCCCACCGCGATGACATTATAATGACACTTGGCGGCATGGACGTGCGCCGCACGGCATCCGAGGGGCAGTGCAAGACATTTACCATAGCCCTGCGCCTGGCTCAATATGAATTTCTGTCGCTTGCCACCCACCTGCGCCCCCTGCTGCTGCTCGACGACATATTTGACAAACTTGACTCGGTCAGGGTGGAGCGCATAATCCGTATGGTGTCAGGCGACCGATTCGGCCAGATATTCATAACCGACACCAACCGCAAGCACCTTGACGAGATATTCTCCGCCACATCGGAGGAGGTCAGGCTCTGGAGCGTGGACAACGGCGAATTTACCCCCATACAGCCATGAAACGCACCGAAGCACAGTCGATAGGCGAGATTTTTGACGAAGTATTGCGTCAGAACCATCTCGATGACACTTTCAACGAGCAACAGGCATGTTTCCTGTGGCCAGAGGTCGTTGGGCCGCAAATCAACCGCCGCACCACGCGCCGCTTCGTTGACCATGGAGTGATGCACGTCTACATCTCGTCCGCCCCCCTCAAGAGCGAACTCGAATTCCTCAAGACCCGTATCATCCAGCTCCTCAACGACGCCGTAGGCACCCCCGTCATCAAGTCCCTGATGATTCACTGACCCCACCCCACATAAGACATAGCCCCATCCGCGAGCCTATGCTCTTGATATGCTCTCTATCGCAGTAAACACAATAGCATAGCCCAACAACCTACTGCATCCCAACACCTTACTTTACTTTTGCATATCGTCATATCCTTGCTGGTTTTATACATTGTCATGGAGCCTGACGGCGGCATCTCGCCCATGAAATGAAGGCACATCGGAGAGGAGGTAGTGTGGTTGTTGCAGAACTACCTCTTTCGAGAGGCCTCTCTCCTACCCCATGAACGTCGCTGTCGCTCCGTGCATGGGGTTAATCACAGCCGGCACGCCTCCGACGTGCCTCAACCCCATCGGCGACGCGCCAGGCTACACTTCTATGTCACTAAATTGAATGCACTCATTGCAGTAGTGACATTGGACAACACCTCTGTCAGCACATCTGACATGCTACACGCATACTTGTCAACTTGCGACACATTGTCCCCCCTATCTACCGTCGGTACCCGATGCCCATGGGGAGTGCCGCATACCGCGAAGTACTCTGATTGGGAGTCGCGAAAACGAGACGTGGCGGTGGCCGGAAACCGGCACCGCCACGTGGAGGTAAAAAGAATGTGTGCTTTGTAGATTGCAGAGTTAGTTTTACTTGCCTACGAGGTCTTTGACTTTGTCGGCACCTTTCTGGGCTGCGTCGCTCACTGCGCCGGCTGCATCAGAGGCTGCGCCTTTGGCTGCGTCAACGGCCTTTGCGCCCTTGGATGCGATGCTGTCCTTGATTTCTCCGGCCTTGGCTGACGCACTGTCGGCCACTGCTGATGCTGCCACCTTGAGGTCGGCTGCTACAGAATCGCCCTGTGCCTTGAGCACATTGACGAGCGAAGGATCCTTGGCTGTGACAGCCGGTGTGACCTCCTCAAGATAAGCCTGGGCTTCCTTGTCCTTGCCCTCGGCGATGAGTTTCTGTGCATATTCCTGAGCCTGCTGTACGTAGAGCTTCAGAGAGTCGGGATTGGTGCAGTTTTCAATTTTGGCTTTGAGCGCTGCACCCTTGTCTTCTGCCTGTTTTGTGCCGCTGCATGATGCCAGAGTGGCAGCCATGGCTACCACGGCAACGAAAAGAATTTTTTTCATCAGATTAGTAAAAACTATGAGGTAAATGAAAAGTTAGATAATCAATATCAATAATGCTTGAAAATTATAAAAAGTTCATTGTCTTTCATAATTTTTACCAATCGTGGCCGGCAAAGCGCCTCCTCACCTACGGACAAAGCTTCAGTCACAATGTCTTTAGAGACCCATGGAGTCAAGTTCGGCTATGTTGCGGTCTATCTCACCCTGGTCGAGAGGATAGTTGATAAGGTCGCCGTTGAAATATTTGTCGTAGCTTGCCATGTCTATCAGTCCGTGACCCGAGAGGTTGAAGAGGATGACTTTCTCCTCTCCGGTTTCCTTGCATTTGTTGGCCTCACGGATGGTGGCAGCGATGGCGTGGCACGATTCGGGAGCCGGGATGATGCCCTCGACACGCGCAAACAGCGCACCGGCATCAAACGACTCGAGCTGCTGGATGTCTACAGCTTCCATCAGGCCGTCCTTGAGCAGCTGCGACACGATGACGCCGGCACCATGGTAACGGAGACCGCCGGCATGTATGTTGGCCGGGGCGAAGTTATGGCCGAGGGTGTACATGGGCAGCAGCGGAGTGTAGCCGGCCTCGTCGCCGAAGTCGTAGCGGAATTTGCCGCGTGTGAGTTTGGGACATGACGCCGGTTCGGCTGCGATGAAACGGGTCTTTTTGCCATCAAGGATATTATGGCGCATGAACGGGAACGCAATTCCGCCGAAATTGCTGCCACCGCCGAAGCATGCTATGACCATGTCGGGATATTCGCCGGCGAGCGCCATCTGCTTCTCGGCCTCAAGGCCAATGACGGTCTGGTGGAGGGCAACGTGGCTGAGCACTGAGCCGAGTGTGTACTTGCAGTCGGGAGTGGTGCGGGCGAGTTCTATGGCTTCGGAGATAGCAGTGCCGAGAGAGCCCTGATGATTGGGGTGCGCGGTCAGAATATCCTTGCCGGCACGTGTCGACATAGAGGGCGAAGGTGTCACCTGCGCACCGAAAGTCTGCATGATGGAGCGGCGGTAGGGTTTCTGCTCATAGGAAATCTTCACCTGATAGACGGCTGCCTCCAGTCCGAAGAGGCGGGCTGCATAGGCCAACGATGCGCCCCACTGGCCGGCACCGGTCTCTGTAGTGACATTCTTGACACCCTCCTTCTTGCAATAATATGCCTGTGGGATAGCCGAGTTCAGCTTGTGTGAACCCATGGGGCTGACGCTCTCGTTCTTGAAATAGATATGCGCCGGTGTACCCAGAGCCTTTTCAAGGCCATAGGCACGCACCAGCGGAGTGGAGCGGTAGTATTTGTACATTTCACGTACCTCCTCTGGGATTTCAATCCACTGGTCGGTCTGGTTAAGTTCCTGACGGCACAGCTCCTCGGCAAATATGGGATACATGTCCTCGGGCTTCAGGGGCTCCTTGGTGGCAGGATTGAGCGGAGGCATCGGTTTGTTGACCATATCGGCCTGGATGTTATACCAGTGTGTGGGAATCTCGTTTTCGGGAAGTATGAATCGTTTAGTTTTCTGGCTCATAAGTGATGAAGTGTTGTGTGATTACGCCCCAAAGGTAGTGATTTTTTATGAAAAAGGTGCTATCCGCTTCTCAGCGAAAGCACCTTTTGTGGCTGACGTAATTATGAAGTAAAAATTCCAACTGTTATGGTAGTGCAAAGTTACCGCCTCCAGAAGCCCACCGCAATACCTAAAAGTAGGGATTTTGGGTCAATCCATGTGGTGGCGGCGCCCGGTGAGCAGATGAACGAGTTCACCTATCCACAGCACCGGAGAGGTGCAGCCTATTATGAGCAGCCAGTCGGTCACTCCCAGCGGCGACACATTGAAGAACGCTCCGCCGAGCTGCACTATGGCTATCTGCCCCACGAGGATTATAAAGGCTATGAGCAGGAATCCCTGGCACCCATGGAAATGGAATGCAGAGCGTCCGCTCGCAAATGACCGTGCATTGAACAGGTTCCAGAACTGCAAGAACACGAATATAGAGAAGAATAGGCTCAGCTCATAGGGCGAAAGCTCCTCAGCCACTGTACGCCCGTACTGGCTGACGACGTTCAGCCCCTCGGGGGCATCGAATATGTGAAGCAGCGATGTCACGACATGGCTGTCAAGATACCACAGCAGTCCGAGCAGCAGCAGGAAGAAGATACCTCCCGTGGTCAGGATGAACGTCCACATGGGGCGCGAGATGATGAATGCCGAACGCCGGCGCGGACGGTGTTCCATCACACGCCGCGACGGAGGCAGCGAGGCGAGAGCCACGGCTGCGAAGGTATCCATGATGAGATTGACCCACAGCATCTGGGTCACGGTCAGCGGCGACTGCATGCCCATGAATGCGCCCACGAGCACGATAAGGCTTGCAACGACATTGACAGTCATCTGGAAGAGGATGAAACGCTGGATATTCTGATACAGCGAACGCCCCCACATGACGGCACGGCCTATTGACGAAAACGAATTGTCAACGATGGTGATATCCGATGCCTCCTTGGCCACCGAAGTGCCGTCGCCCATTGAGAGGCCCACCTGGGCGGCCTTCAGGGCAGGGGCATCGTTGGTGCCGTCGCCGGTGACAGCCACCACCTCATTGTTGGCTTGCAGGGCTTCTACGAGGCGTTTCTTGTCAAGAGGACGCGCACGGGCTATGATTTTGAAGTCTCCTACGTGCTGCTTGAGTTCCTCTTCTGACAGTTTCTCAAATTCCGGGCCTGTGATTATGTTGGCATCGGTATCTGACGACGTCCACAGCCCTATCTGCCGACCTATCTCCTTGGCTGTACCGGGCGTGTCACCGGTCACAATCTTTACCTTGATACCTGCATCTATCACCTCACGGACAGCATCGGGGACCTCCTCGCGCACGGGGTCGGCAATAGCCACTATGCCCAGGAATGATAGATGGCCGGCAACGACCTTGCCGTCGGCGATGGCGGCGTCATCGCTCCCAAGCTCCTGACAGGCAAATCCGAGAGTGCGCATGGCCTGATTCTGATAGGCCGACAGCTGCGCATCGACGCTCTGGCGCGTCACTCCGGGAGGGAAATTGCGGCAGAGCGAGAAGACAATCTCGGGCGCACCCTTTACATATAATATATGGCGACCGGAGGCATCGCTCACCACTGTGGCCATGTACTTGCGCTCGGTGGAGAAGGGCAGCTCTTCCACTACTGTCACATCCTCGCGCAGACGGCGGTAGTCAATGCCTTGCGATTGCAGCCACAGCAGCAACGCACCCTCGGTAGGATTTCCGAGAGCGACAGGCTTCAGTGAGTCGGATAGATCGAGCTGGGCAGTGGAATTGACCGCTATCCCCTCCTCTATCGTGTGGCTCAGTGGGTCGCCGGAAAGCTTTCCGTCAGGCAGGCCGTAGAAATCGGCACTGTGGACGCGCATCTGGTTCTGGGTGAGCGTGCCGGTCTTGTCGGTGCAGATGACGGTAGTCGCGCCCATGGTCTCGCATGCGTGCATCTTGCGCACGAGATTGTTGGTCTTGAGCATACGGCGCATGGAGTAGGCGAGCGACAGCGTCACTGCCATAGGCAGACCCTCAGGGACCGAGACCACCACGAGGGTGACGGCTATCATAAGAGTCTGGAGCAGATATGCGAGAAACTGCATCCAGTCAAACTGCAGGCCGGGGGCAGTGAAGTATATCAGCAATCGCCCTACCACTATCAGGGACGCACATAGATATGCTATCTTGGAGATGACGCCCCCGAGACGCTGCAACTGCTCATCAAGGGGAGTCTTCACTCCATCGTCAATCTGGGCGGCCACAAACACCTTGCCGTTTTCGGTACTGTCGCCGACAGCGGTCACCCTCATCACTCCGTGACCTTCCATAATCTTGGTGCCTCGCATGACTTCGTCTGATGCAAAGGTGGCATCGGGGTCAAAATCGTCGGGGTTGACCGTCTTATGGCACATCGGTTCGCCGGTCAGAGTGGACTCGTCTACATTAAGCGTGACTGCCTCGAGCAGCTTACCGTCGGCTGGTATCTCCTCGCCTGTGTTGAGCAGCACGATGTCGCCTGTAACTATATCTTTTTTAGGCACTTTGGTGACGCTCCCGTTACGTATGACCTGATACGGCTCGTCGTCATTGACCTGATTGAGCAGGGCAAACTCGCGGTCGGCCTTCATCTCAAACAGGAAAGCGAGCCCTGTAGCGAGAAGTATGGCGATAAAGATGCCTACCGGTTCAAAAAACACACCGGCACCCTCATCCAATCCATAATATTCATAGAGCGATATGCCGATGGAAAGCACTCCGGCCACGAGCAATATGATGATAAGAGGATCGGAAAATTTACCGAGAAACTGCTTCCACAGCGGCTCCTTGGCCGGCGGAGTCAGGATATTAATGCCATACTGTTCACGGCTTTTCAACACTTCGCTGTCCGTCAGACCGGAGTATTGCTGATGTACGCTCATTTACTTTTATATGAATGATTATTATGATGAATCGAGACTTTTATCTTGACAAAAGTGCACCGCAAAATTAAGCCATATGCACATAATATCAAAATCAGGGAAACCCCATAAGGCCATGCACACCTCAAAACAACATATTAACCCACTTTGCAATCCAAATGTTGAATCCACTCCGATAATTATTAGCCTGACGGCTTAATTATGCCGCAGGTACATTTATAAATCTGCCTCCCAAAATTCACAGAATATTCAAGATACAAATTCATATGACATTTTGCTTGCATGACACAAATGTTATAGTTACCTTTGCGGTGTCGTTAAACGACTCCGAACAAGGAAAGATGCCGGAGTGGTCGATCGGGGCGGTCTCGAAAACCGTTGTGCCCTTACGGGCACCCAGGGTTCGAATCCCTGTCTTTCCGCAACCTAAGGCGACAAAAATCAGCCTTTAAGCGACAAACCGCAGACTATCAAATAGTTCTGCGGTTTTTTCGTGTCTATCCCTTTCAACTCAGGACTGAAATCAGACCAAGAAAAGACCTCTCCGGACATAGTTTTGGCACTAAAATGGCACTAAGAATTTTCCGATAGGTTTTAGTGCCAAAATAGTGCCAAATACGGTTCCAAACATATAGTAGTCAGTAAATTACAAAGACACAGCTCGGACGAAACTCGGAAAATAAGCGTCATTTTTAGGCACTAAACACTACATGCATCGGATATCGGTAAAAAGTCCCTAACTTTGTAGGAAACTAAGTAGTTTTTAGTTTAGCACATGAATACAGGAAATACAAGATAATGCCTTGTGTCTGATGCAGTATCAATTAAGAAGACCATATATTATACTTATTATCGTCATATTTATGGCGATTTCATCACATGCGTCTCCACAGTATGCGGGTTATGACGTGCAACCGAGAATTCGGGAGTTGCTGAATGAAGTCGATTCATTGCTTGCATGTTCCAATAGTTTGAATGAGGCCAAGATAGAACGAATAACAACAAAACGTGAGGCCTTTCTCAGGGCTTCTGATGTCGAACGCAGATATTGGCTTGCGTCTGAATTGTATGAAGAATACAGCACTTATGATTCAGACTCGGCACTCATGTATGCGGAGCGTGCCCTTGAATTGGCCCGCTTGCTTGGTCGTAAGGATTTGATTGATGACATGCAGCTCAACCGTGCTTATGTCTTGTCCGCTACCGGTCTGTTCGACCAGGCATCGCTGGCGCTTGCCGATATAGACGTCAATAATCTGTCTGCTCCAATGATGTGGAAGTATTATGAATCCCTGCTGTCTCTTGACAGCAGGCACTCCCAATATATCGGCCCCACCGGTGTTCTGAATCCAGGGGGTGCGGCTTATCCCGCCGAACTTGATTCCCTGCTTCAGGCAACGGTAGCAAGCATTACGGCTGACAATCCGAATTATTTCTGGTTTATGGGATGGGCTCATTTAAAGTGCGAGCAGGATGCTAAAAGTGTCATACCTGTGATTAAAGCAAGCGTGGATTCACGTAATTTTACGACTCGTCGCGATGCCATGGATGCTTGGGTGCTCAGCAAACTATATGAATATGCGGGAGATTATGACAACAAACTCTATTACCTGCTTCTTTCAGCCATAGCTGACCTGCGCATATCCAACAAGGAAATAGCGTCGCTCGAGGAGATTGCTGCTATATTATTCGAGATGGGTGACCTTGACCGTAGTCACGCATATATAACGCATTGCATAGCCTGCGCCAACAGTTACAAAAGTCGCGTAAGAGCAGGAAACCTCGCGCAACTTCAGGAACTCACTATGAGTGCAATTCATGACCGCAATCTGAAACAGGAGCGTCGCAGCCGGATATATCTCGTGGCTTTGATAGTGATTTTGGTCGCCCTTGTGGCTGTGTTGCTGGCTATGGTGCGTAAGGCACGTCAGCTTCGCCGCTCACGCTCGGACATCGAGTCTATAAACCGGGAACTTCAGGACAGAATCGCCGAACTACAGACAACAAGACAGCAGCTTGACGATTCAAATGCGAAACTGTCGGAGATGTATGAGCAGACGCGTAACAGCGCTGAAGAATTGGCGCGCATCAATGAGTCAAAGGAGCGGTATATTGCGGCAATTTTCGGCCTCTGTTCCGACTACATAGACAAGCTGGACGATTTCCGCAGGAATATCCTGCGCATGATAACGGCACGCAAGTTTGAAGAGATACATGCCCTGACCAAGAATCCTGATCTTTCGCATGTCGAGGTGAAAGAGCTGTATGCCAATTTCGACAGGGTATTCCTCGCCATATATCCCGACTTCGTCTCTGACTTCAATAGCCTTCTTCGGCCTGAAGAGAGGATTGTCCTTAAGCGTCCTGATCAGCTCACGACGGAACTCAGGATATATGCTCTTGTCCGTCTCGGTCTTAATGACAGCGTTAAGATCGCCAAGTTTCTCCATGTATCCGTACAGACTGTGTATAACACTCGCCAGCGTACCCGCAATAAGGCGGCTGTTGCCAAAGAGTCGTTCGCCGAAACGGTGAAAGGGTTGGGAAAACCGGCTTTATGATCGAATTTACCACTTACTGACATATATCGGACACCTTACCATATTCATTTTAGCCCTTAGTGATACTTCTCTGTGTAATAGGATATTAGAATTTGGGTATATTTACCAAAAGCACTTACCTTGACTTCTGGCGCTTATTGCATAGAAGTAATTTTGCCATCGGATAAATATCCATAAACCATGAAACCGAAATCCAATCAATTCGCGGTCAATGGAAAAAAACGGGTAATGTCAGCTGTCATGCATATCGCCGGGGAAGAAGCCATACCGACCAATGGTGTGTCAACCAATCTTCACGGAGAATATGTCATTGAAGCGTCTGATGTTTACCGGCTCAAGAGTCGGAATAACTCCAGTTTTTTCTTATATAATAATATTTTTGCTGTATGAAACGATTGTTTATACTTTTAGCGGGTGTGTGCGCATTGTCGCCCATCATCTCAGCTGACAATCCGGTGGCTCGTCCGGAATCTGTCGTGACTGACGGCAATACCCGTTTTACGGTATTGACTCCCGAAATGGTCCGCATAGAGTATAGTCCGAAAGGCAGTTTCGAAGACAAAGCGACGTTTGCAATAGTCAACCGAGAATTGCCGCCGGTAAGCTATACGACTAATGATGAGGGCGATTATCTCACCCTGACAACTCCAAAGCTGAAACTGCGTTACAGGAAGGGAAGTGATCCTATGACCGAACCGGCTTCGCCCGATAATCTGAGTATACAGATGACCGGTCCGGACGGCAGACAGATTATGTGGTATCCCGGCCTCAGGGATTCTCTCAATCTTAAGGGAACGACCCGCACACTCGACGGCAATGACGGTGACGCTTATCGCGATCGTCTTGAGAATGGTGTGATATCGCGGTCGGGATGGGCCGTCATTGACGATTCTCCTTCGGCGACTCGCCCTGACGGCAGTCGGTCACTGGCGTTTACAGGCGCAGAGGATATCCCCTGGGTCACGGAGAGAAGTGACTCGACCGCTCTCGATATCTATTTTATGGGCTACGGCCATGACTACAAAAAGGCGTTGAAGGACTTTACGCGGGTTGCCGGACGGATACCGCTGCCGCCTGACTATGTCTTCGGATATTGGTACAGCAAGTATGATAATTATTCATCGCAGGATTTCCGCGATATTTTGAGCAATTTCCGCGAGAAGGATATTAATGCCGATGTGCTTATTCTCGATATGGACTGGCACTATAACGGGGAAAAGGAGGTGTCGGGAGGACGCGGAGGCTGGACCGGCTGGACATGGAACACCAATCTCATTCCGGATCCCGAGGAACTTCTTGCCGATATTCATGCCGACGGTATCCATGCCGCTCTCAATCTTCATCCTGCCGATGGCGTGGCATGGGATGAGGATTTCTATAAGGAGATTTCCGAAGACATGGGGATGGATCCGATATCGAAGGAAAGAGTGCCCTGGCAGCTCGAGAACCGGGACTTTGCCCGCACATTTTTCAATCATATTATACGTGCGAGAGAGAAGCAGGGGGTAGACTTCTGGTGGCTCGACTGGCAGCAAAATCTCACAAATCCGCGTATGTCCGGACTTGGCGAGACTTTCTGGTGCAATCATGTCTTTTTCAACGAGATGAAGCATAGCCGCCCTGACCATCGTCCGGTTATATTTCATCGATGGGGTGGTCTCGGAAGTCATAGGTATCAGATAGGTTTTTCGGGGGATACTTTTATCAATTATCCGACTCTCGCGTTTTTGCCGTATTTTACGGCCACGGCCTCAAACGTCGGCTATGGCTATTGGGGGCACGATATAGGAGGCCATATGCCCAATTACCATCCTGTCAATGACCCTGAATTGTTGTTGCGCTGGCTTCAGAGCGGAGTGTTTACCCCGATATTCCGTACTCACGCGACCAAAGGCACATATATCGAGCGCCGCCTATGGAAATATGATAATTTCCCGTTGATGAACGATGCTATCAGACTCCGTTATTCACTTTTCCCTTATCTTTATACTATGGCCCGCGAAAGTTATGATACAGGGGTGGGTATATGTCGCCCGATGTATTATGAACATCCGGAAGAGGAAGCGGCTTACAGCCATGAGGGACAGTATTATTTCGGTAATGATATACTGGTAGCGCCGGTAACTGCCCCATCGGAAAACGGACTGAGCAAAAAGGAGGTGTGGTTTCCGGAGGGAACGGCCTGGTGGAGTGCGGCACACAATCGTCTTGTGAAAGGCGGATCGAGTGAGGTATTAGAATATGCGCTTGATCAGATTCCGTATTTTTACCGTCGCGGTTCGGTAATTTTCAGGAATCCTCCTGAGGTGAAGCGCGTGACCGAACGGCCTGACCATCTTGAAATGACGGTCATAGCCGGAGAAAACGGTGGTGGCCGACTTTATGAGGATGAGGGTGACAGTCAGAATTATGCCACTCAGTATGCCGTTACGGAAGTAGAGCAGAAGTATGAGCCGAACCGGACCGTATTGACAATCGGCGCGCGTAAAGGTTCCTATCCCGATATGCCTTTGGAACGCAGATATACTCTGCGCGTATATAATTCGGACGGCCCGGCTGAGGCTACGCTCAACGGAAGCAAGGTCGAAAGCAAATATGACGCCGCCACCCATTGTATGACTGTCGATACGCCCCTTATGCCGTGTGACAGACCGTATACTGTGGTATTGTCTCGCAAGTAAGCCATAAATGGATTAAAACGAGGTGGAGAAGATTGTTTTTTGGGGGGACGGAGTCCCCCGTCCCCCTTTTCTTCCTCTCGGAGGAATTAAATTAAGTAATTGGTCGAAATAAAACGATTGATTACTATAAATAATTTGAATAGTTACTTGGTATATATAACTAAATCATAATATGCGTTTCACAATATTTCTATTGTTAGTCGCTATCGGCTTGGGAGTCTCAGTATCCGCTGAGTCCCCTGTATATCTTGACAATTCCCGGCCCATTGAGGAAAGGGTAGAGGATGCTCTTTCGCGAATGACGCGTCAGGAGAAGCTCAATATCATACATGCCCAGTCGAAATTCTCATCTCCCGGTGTGCCGCGTCTCGGCATTCCTGAACTGTGGACTACAGACGGCCCTCACGGGATACGTCCGGAAGTGAAATGGGACGAATGGGATCAGGCGGGTTGGACTAATGACTCATGTGTGGCTTTTCCGGCTCTCACTTGTCTCGCAGCGACGTGGAATCCGGAAATGTCGGCACTATATGGCAAATCTATAGGCGAAGAGGCCTTGTACCGTGGCAAGGATATACTTCTCGGGCCGGGTGTGAATATCTACCGTACGCCTCTTAATGGCCGTAACTTCGAATATATGGGGGAAGATCCTTATTTGGCTGCCCGCATGGTCGTTCCATATGTAAAGGGAGTCCAGGATAACGGAGTGGCCGTCTGCGTGAAGCACTTCGCTCTAAACAACAATGAAATCAACCGCCATACGACCAACCCTATAGTCGATGACCGGACTCTTTACGAAATATATCTGCCGGCTTTTAAAGCCGCCGTGCAGGAGGGAGGCGCATGGAGTATAATGGGCGCCTACAATTATTACCGTGACCAACATGCATGTCATAACCGTTATCTTATCAATAATATACTTAAAGGCGAATGGGGATTTGACGGTGCCGTCGTAAGCGATTGGGGCGGCACGCACGATACCCGTGAAGCTATAGAAAACGGACTCGATCTTGAGTTCGGAAGCTGGACCAACGGGCTGTCGAACGGGAGCAGCAATGCATACGACAATTATTATCTTGCCAATCCCTATCGTGATCTCTTGGCGTCAGGCGAGGTGTCTGAGAAGCAGCTCGATGACAAAGTCCGTCGTGTGTTACGTTTGATATTCCGCACGGCAATGAATCCTTCCAAAGGCCATGGAGCCATGTGCAGTGAGGAACATTACGCGGCGGCGAGAAAGATTGCGGGAGAGGGAATTGTCCTCCTCCGTAACGAAGGCAATCTTCTGCCAATCTCCTCGAAGGGTAATCCAAAAATACTCGTTGTCGGTGAAAATGCCTTAAAAATGATGACTGTAGGCGGAGGGTCATCGTCGCTTAAAGTACAGCGCGAGGTTTCGCCTCTCGACGGACTGCGTAAGGCTCTTGAAGGCAACGCCATCGTTGATTATGCCCGAGGATATGTCGGAGACGTTACCGGTGAATACAATGGTGTCGTTACCGGACAGAATCTGGCTGATGACCGTACTCCCGCGCAACTTATTTCCGAGGCTGTCGATAAAGCCAGAAATGCCGATTATGTGGTATTTGTCGGCGGACTCAACAAGAGCGCCGGACAGGATTGTGAGGATTCCGACCGCTGCGCGCTCGAACTGCCTTATGCGCAGGACGAGGTCATCACTGCTCTCGCGGAGGTCAATCCGAGACTTATTGTAGTCAATATCAGCGGCAATGCTGTGGCGATGCCTTGGGCATCCAAGGTTCCGGCCATAGTGCAGGCATGGTACATCGGCTCGGAAGCCGGTAACGCAATCGCTGATATTCTTACAGGACGTGTGAATCCCTCGGGCAAGTTGCCCTTTACTTTCCCGGCGGCTCTTGCCGATAATGCGGCCCACTCTACTGGCAGTTACCCCGGTGTCGCCCGCAATGACGGCAGCGATATAGTGGATCTTGAATACAAAGAAGGTATTATGGTCGGTTATCGCTGGCATGACACAAGGAAGATAAAACCGCTCTTCGCTTTCGGCCACGGCCTCAGTTATACTACTTTCGAATACGGCAAGGCGACAGCTTCAGCCGCCAAAATGGGACCTGACGGAGAGATTGTCATTACTGTCCCTGTTACTAACACCGGCTCGCTCGCCGGCTCTGAGACGGTACAGCTCTATCTCTCGGATCCGAAATGCAGTGTAGTCCGTCCCGCCAAGGAACTCAAGCGGTTCGCTAAAGTATCCATTGCTCCCGGTGAGACGAAACAGGTGAGTTTTACTCTTAACCCCTCGGATTTGGCTTATTTCGATGCGGAAAAACACATTTGGGTAAGCGAACCGGGTAAGTTTGTCGCTTCGATTGGAGCCGCTTCGGATGATATACGTTCAACAATTAAATTTGATTACACTAAATGAGATACAACGTTTTAATTAGTTCACTGATAATTTCAGCCGGGATGGTGTATGGAGCTGTCCCGACCAATGAGGCGGAACGCCTGGAGATGGACCGTTTCATTAACGAATTGCTCTCTAAGATGACTCTTGAGGAGAAGCTCGGTCAACTCAATCTCCCAGTGTGTGGCGATATCGTCACCGGACAGACTATCGAAAGCGATATAGGAGCTACCGTAGCTCGTGGCGAAGCTGGAGGCACTTTCAATATAAAGGGCGCACAGAAGGCTAAGGAACTTCAGGAGATTGCCGTGACGAAGACGCGTTTAGGGATTCCGTTGCTTGTAGGTCTGGATGTAATTCATGGATATGAGACAGTTTTCCCGATTCCGCTTGCTCTGTCTTGCTCCTGGGATATGGAGGCTGTTGAGGAGTCGGCGCGCATCGCTGCAAGCGAAGCATCGGCGGCAGGCGTCAATTGGACCTTCAGCCCTATGGTAGACATATGTCGTGACCCGCGCTGGGGACGAATGTCGGAAGGTGCCGGGGAGGACCCTTATCTCGGGTCGTGTATAGCCCGGGCTATGGTCAGGGGTTATCAGGGTGACGCTCTTCGTGACCGGGATAATATTCTTGCGTGTGTGAAGCATTTCGCGCTCTATGGGGGTTCTGAGGCCGGACGCGATTACAACACGGTAGATATGAGCCGTCTAAGAATGTATAACGAATATCTTCCTCCATATAAGGCCGCTGTAGAGGAAGGAGTCGGAACTGTAATGTCGTCATTTAATCTTGTGGACTATGTCCCGGCTACCGAGAACAAGTGGCTGCTTGATGATCTTCTGCGCAAGCAATGGGGATTTGACGGCATGGTTGTGACGGACTATGGTTCCATTGGTGATATAACCACCCACGGTCTTGAGCAGATGCCTGAGGCCTCGGCCAGAGCTTTGGAGGCAGGGACGGACATGGATATGTGTTCATCCGGATTTATAAGTACCCTGAAACAGAGTGTGGAGAAGGGAACAGTGTCTGTAAGTTCGGTTGACAAGGCGGTGCGGCGTGTGTTAGAGGCTAAATACAAGCTTGGCCTTTTTGAAAATCCATATAAATATAATGATGTCAGCCGGGAGAAGACCGATATCTACACCCGGAAGAACCGTGATGCGGCTCGCCGAATAGCTTCTGAAACGTTTGTACTGCTCAAAAACGACAATTCCATTCTTCCCTTGTCTAAAAAGGGGACAATCGCTTTGGTAGGTCCTTTGGCCGAAGCGGGAACAAATATGTCCGGCTCATGGAGCGTGGTAGCCGATTTAAAGAGGCATAAGAGTCTACGCCAAGGCTTTGAAGACGCCATTCGTGGTAAAGCGAAATTAGTATATGCCAAGGGCGCGAATCTTGAGGATGATCCTGCTCTTGAAGCTGCGGCTACAGGCGGGAGAACCATTCGGGATAGCCGTTCGGCGGAAGAAATGCTTGCTGAGGCTATTGCCGTGGCTAAGGACGCCGATGTGATTGTCGCAGCGGTCGGCGAATCGGCTGAGTATAGCGGTGAATCTTCATCTCGCTCTATCTTGACACTGCCTAAGTCACAGAAGCGTCTGTTAGAGGCTATGCTTGCTACGGGCAAACCTGTAGTTATGCTTAACTTTTCCGGTCGTCCCACAGTGATGCTTTGGGAAAGCGAAAATATACCCGCCATAATGAATGTATGGTTCGGTGGATCAGAGGCGGCTGACGCGATTGCTGATGTAGTGTTCGGCGATATCTGCCCTTCAGGCAAACTCACTGCCTCCATGCCGTGGAGCGAGGGCCAGATACCTGTCTACTACAATCATCTCAATACCGGCAAACCCATAAACCCCTCCGACCCTTCATTTCAGAAATTCCGTTCCAATTATTTCGAGATACCCAACGAGCCTCTGTATCCTTTCGGTTATGGTTTGAGCTATACGACATTCGAATATTCGCCGGTGAGTGTTGACTGTGATTCGCTCAATCCGGAGGGCACCCTGACAGCTTCGGTAACCGTCACGAATACTGGTGACCGCGATGGGGCGGAGATCGTGCAGTTCTATATCCGTGACATGGCCGCCTCCATATCGCGCCCGGTCAAGGAGCTCAAGCACTTCGAGCGCATAAATCTCAGACCCGGCGAGAGTCGCGAGGTAAAGTTCCCGATAACTGTGGATGATCTTAAGTTCTACAATTACAATCTGGAATATGTAGCCGAACCGGGACAGTTTGAGGTAATGGCAGGCCCGGACAGCCGCCGCACCTCCTCTGCCTCCTTCACCCTCCGCTGATTATTCCGGATTTGCCAAGGCTCCCCTGCCGTGCCCATACACGGTGGGAGAGCCTGTCATTTGGGGGGAGATGGCAGCGAATACTAAAAATGTCTGTTGCCATTTGGTGGCATCAGTCACAATGGCTAACTTTGCATTACCAAAAAGTGCCGTAAACGGCAAATTTTAGTAACATGGTTATACCTCGGCCAACATACCTGAACCAGCTCATTGCCGCCAAAGGCAACCGTATGATAAAGATTATCACCGGCATACGTCGTTGTGGTAAGTCATTTCTGCTGTTTGAACTATTCCATTCGTATCTCAATGAGAATGGGGTTAACGACGACCATATCATAGAGGTCGCCCTTGACGACAGAGCCAACATCGAGTTGCGGAATCCCGACAAAATCCTCGCGCACATCAGGTCCCAAATCAAGGATAAGGGACAATATTTTGTCCTGCTTGATGAGGTACAGATGATTGATGATTTTGTAGATGTCCTCAACAGTCTGCTACATATAAGAAATGTTGATGCCTTTGTTACGGGCAGTAACTCCAGATTTCTTTCAAAAGATGTCGTAACCGAGTTTCGCGGTCGAGGTCAGGACATACACATGTACCCGCTCTCATTTGCAGAATATTACTTGGCAAAAGGTGGCGACAAATCCATCTGTTGGCGCGATTATATGACATATGGCGGTCTTCCCCAGACATTGCTGCTGCAAGAAGACAAGGCGAAGCGCGAATATCTGTCACATCTGTCGGATTCGGTGTTTATATCGGATGTCGTCGAGCGCAACAGGGTAAAGAATCGGGTAGAACTGGAGGAATTGCTTAGCGTGCTGGCATCCTCAATCGGATCGCCATGTAATCCGACGAAGTTGTCCAACACGTTCAAGAGCCTGAAGAACAAGACTATTTCCAACAAAACAATCTCTAATTACCTCGCATATCTCTGTGACGCTTTCATGGTAGAAAAAGCCTTGCGTTACAATATCAAAGGGAAGAAATACATAAACACTCTCGCCAAATACTACTTTACTGATATAGGAGTCCGCAATGCGATTCTTTCTTTCAGACAGATGGAGCCTACACACATAATGGAGAATATCATCTTCAATGAACTGCTTTATCGAGGTTTCTCTGTTGATGTGGGGATTGTAGAGCTGAAAACAGTTGACAAGAACGGGAAAGATGTACGCAAGCAGTTTGAAGTGGATTTTGTCGTGAATGATTCCGACCGACGATATTATATTCAGTCGGTGTTTTCAGTACCAGATGAGGCAAAGCTACAGCAGGAGACAGCTTCGTTCCGCAACATAGACGATTCGTTCAAGAAGATAATCGTGGTCAAAGACGATGTGCCTGTACACCGAACTGACAGCGGCTATCTTATAATAGGACTTTTCGATTTCCTTCTTGACCCTGAACTGCTTGTGAAAGGTTGATGCTTGAGCCGGGCCTGGATGGCGGAGACCATCTGGGCGGCATCGGCGCATCCGAGTATATATTTGCGGCCGTTTTTGAGCATGACAAGGAAGCAGTCGGACGATTTGCCGTAGCTGGCTATGTAGCGGCCTATGCTCGGCTCTGTGAATATGCCATAGTAGCCGAAGAAACCGCCGCTACCTATCAGGCGTTTCTCCGACATAGTGGGGCTGCACAGCTTGACCCCGGCAATCCCGGCAAGCGGAATCGAGAGCGTGCGCAGAGGTGAGCGTACCGACAACTTAGCGTCATCTACCGTCACCGATACTGGCGCATAGAAAAGAGCCGACAGGCATAGAAAAACAATAGCTCCCAAAAGAACCCATACCGGCCAACCGACATCAGGAGTGGAAAGCTGCCACCAGAATATGCAGCAAAGCGCGACAATTATCAGCACCGATACCGTCCGGCAATATGAACTTAATACAACCTTCCTCTTCATAACATCGCTCAATTTTTGGCTATGGTGTTGAGCCGCCGGCAAAACCATCGGAATATCAGATAGAAGCCTATGACCGTAACCACGACAAGAGATACCTTGGTAAATTGGCTAAGCAACCCATAGTGACGGAGCATCTGATTGCAGACTGCAATCAAAGCACCATACACCCCGGCCATCACAAGGAAGAACAGGAATGCCACAATCGATTGTCTGGCAGTGCGTCCGAGCTTCATAACAATTAAAATTGAATATAACGGATGCAAATTTAGCAATATGATTTCAACACAGCATTGAAATATGCGAAAACTTGTTACTTTTGCATATTGTTAAGCTAACATGGACAATTATCAGGCAGAAATACGGACGCAGGATGCGGTCAGATACATCGCGCCGCTGCGTGAGGGAGGCTCGTTGCCGGGGCTCATGGAAGCGGACGACGGTTTCCGGTATGTTGTGAAGTACCGCGGCGCCGGCCACGGCACTAAAGCCCTGATTGCCGAACTGATAGGCGGCGAGGTGGCACGAATGCTCGGACTCAAGGTGCCCGAGCTGGTGTTTCTCAACCTCAACGAGGACTTCGGCCGCACCGAGGCCGACGCGGAGATACAGGACCTGCTGCGCTGGAGCCAGGGGCTCAACCTGGGTCTGCACTACCTCAACGGCACGATGACATTTGACCCGTATGCCAACGACATCGACCCCATGGAGGCCTCCATGATAGTGTGGCTCGATGCTTTTCTGACCAACATAGACCGCACCGCACGAAACACCAACACCTTGATATGGCGCAACCGTGAAATCTGGCTCATAGACCATGGAGCATCGCTCTATTTCCACCACTCCTGGAGCGACCCTGCGAAAGCCGCATTAACCCCGTTTCCCTATATCAAGGACCATGTGATGCTCCCCAAGGCTTCTATGCTTGATGAAGCCAATGCCAGAGCCCGGTCTCTGCTCACTCCTGAAAAACTGGAGGCCGTGGTCAATCTCATCCCCGACGACTGGCTGCAATGGGAAGGTGCGCCCGGCACTCCCGAGGAGCTACGCAAAGTGTATCTGAAGTTTCTGACCACAAGGCTCGCCAATGCCGATATATTCATCAAACATGCCGAAGATGCCCGAAAACAGCTTATATGAATATGCCCTGGTACGTTATGTGCCTGACGAGGAGCGAGGCGAGTTTGTCAACATCGGCCTGATTATGATGTGCAAGCGGCGCAACTGGCTGCGTCTCGCCATCAACCTCCCGGCCACGCGCCTTGACGCCTTCCGCTGTCCCCACACCCATGAAGAAATCATGTCACAACTGCAAGGGATGGTGCGAGTGGCCGACATGACCGTCAAGAGCGGCCCCTTTGCCGAATACCGTGCCGAGGAGCGTTTCCGCTGGCTGACGGCATGGAAAAGCGCATGCCTCCAGACATCACGCCCCCATCCTGGAATGTGCCGGAATCTTGACGAGACATTTGACCGGCTGTTTTCGTCACTCGTGCTTTAAAAGACGGTCATTTACAGCCACCGATACGCTTAAAGTTTTCCATCGCCCAGGAAATAAGCCCACGCAGATGCGGCATCAGGGAGCGCCCTAATTCAGTCAGCGAGTACTCAACCTTGGGCGGAACCTCGGCATAGACCTTGCGCACCACCAGTCCGTCTTTTTCAAGCCCTTTCAGCGTGTCGGTCAGAACTTTGGGCGAGATGTCAGGTACGGCCTTGCTTATGGCGCTGAAGCGTGTGGTCGGATTTTCAGCAAGCACACATAGGATGAGCATGGCCCATTTGCCCGAGAAACGCGACACCACGTTACGAACAGGACATGCGGCAATACATCTGTATTTTTTCAGGTTTTCTTCAAGCGGCAATGCGTTCATAATCAGTATTACTTACCTCTGAGTAAGCAGTTGAGATTTGTGTAACCTATTGTATATTACAATTTTAGGATATAACTTTGCACTATCTGATTGATAGTGGGTATCCACTGCAAAGTTAAACAATCTCTACCACTTAACACTATGAGCGACGTAAAAATCACCGACCGGGGCGACAAATTCGCCCACGCCACAGTAGGAAACCTCCACACATTTGAGGGCAAACAGTTTGTCAAGGACGCAACTGGAGCCACATCATGCGAAATCTCATTCGGCACCCTCCCCACAGGCGCAGCAGTCCCATTCTTCCACAGCCACAAAGCCAACGAAGAAAATTATATCATCCTCTCGGGTGCAGGCCGTTTCCAAGTCGATGACCAGGCATTTGACATAGCCGAAGGCTCAGTGATCCGCGTATCCACAGGCTGTGACCGCAACCTCAAATGCACCTCCTCCACCCCCATGACCTACATCTGCATCCAAGCCAAAGAAGGCAGCCTCGGCCCAGTCACCGCTGACGACGCCCTAATCACCGACCGCCACTCCCTCCTCTGATTTCTACGAAACTGTTATAAAGCAAAACGTGGATACATCCTTATGCAAGGAAGTATCCACGTTTTATTATGAGGCTTCAGAAGAAATGCCATAATATGGCCCAATGCTGCTTATTTAGCACATGAATGGCATTATGTCATGTCCTTCCGACAATGTGATGCCGACCGGGAGCAAAGCCCCGGAGATCAAAATCAGGGGATGAGGACTTTGCGGACTTTGGGACCGCGCTTCTCAAGATAGATACCTGAGACAGGATTGTCAACTCTGACGCCCTGGAGGGTGTAGTATTCGGCAGGAATTTCGGTATCATTGAGGCTGCCATCGGAGATGCCGTCAACGGCTGAGGACTCATAGATCGGGAACTGGTAATCCTGACCGCCATTGCTGTCCCAGCTGTTGCCGGTGTTGGTGACGAACTTGATATATTTCACCTTCTGCGACGGGTCGTTAAACGGACCAATCTTTACCTCATACTTGCCACTGCCATTGAGAGTGAACGGAGTGCGAGCAGCCTTGCCGTCACTGTGATACTGAGAACCTGCAGGGAGATATGCCTCAATGGGTTTTGTCCAATCTTCAACGCCCCAGTGCAGGATCGTCTGTGCTGACAGGTTTTCGCCAGTGATAGTGATGACATCATTGCATGTGGGACGCTCGGGAGAGATGGTATAGCTGCCGAGACGTGTTTCAGGCACCGTAGGATCATCAGGACCGGACTTCGAACCTACATATACGTGTAGGATAATCGAGCGACCTACATTGCCCTTAGTGTCAACAGCTTCGATATAGTAGTCAACAAGCACATCTTTGAGACCCTTGATCTCAGCACTGTACTCATCAGCTTTATATTCAGGCAGGGGATTAGTGATTGACTGGATGGTCTTGGGAGTCATTGCTACTTCCATCCATTCGCCAACCTCATCACCTCCGGAATAGGTCTCATTCTGGTTAGATGTCAGCGGATTGACACCATCCTTGTCTATGCGGTATTTGAGTTTGACCGACTGGAGACCGCTTACATCAAACACATAGCTCCACACCGTGAAGTCAGCAGACTTAGCTATACCCCACTCTGTTCCGCCGGGATTGTACGGCTCACGCTGGGGATGGTAGATTGACGGAGGTGTCTGGTCATTGCCCACTTTAGACTTTACCAGATCCACAGCAAGATTTGATGCTACGGAAGTCTTGGAATCCCAGTTTTCGGTGCCGTCCCAATACCAATAGCAACTGGTCTGACCCATCATGAGATATTCAAATGCCTGCTTCACAGCCTGGTCATTGGGCGATGACTGACGGGCAGTCTTGACATAGTTTGAGGCAGCGGTGATGACACCCCAGCTGTTGTGGTCAGGAGAATAAGCTTCGGAAGCTCCGGGGTAATCACCCTTGTCGCCATTCCATTTCAGGAACTCGGGGTCAGCTCCGGCACCCCACCAGCTGCCGCTCTCCACGTGGATGAAGTCATCATCCGCCGGTGGGAAACGCTGCAGGTAATCATCTATTGTGGTGCACTCATATCGGTCCGGGTTAGCCTTGAGCCAGTCGACGAAGTTCTGGAAGTTTGAACCATAATAGCTTGCCGAACCACCACCGTGGTTGTCTCCGTCATGGTGCATAACCACAAGAATCGGATGATTGGGATCGGTATTGTATGATTCAAGCTGACTCAGGCATTTTTCATATTGAAGAGCACCGAAACCGCCACGTCCGTCCTCGTTGCCATAGACAAGCGATGTCGGCACGGCTATCATCTTGTATTCGCGTCCGTCAGCAGGGTCCACATACTTAACCCAGTGAGGACGGTGTCCCCATCCGGCAGAAATCTTGCCCGGGCAATAAAGACCCTGGATATGAGTCCAGTCGCCGGGATTAGGATTCAAAACATCAGCACCGTTAGGTTCTACCATGCTGAAATTTTTTTCATAAGGCAGCCCCTGACATGTGCGGTCAAAGTGTGAGTTATCCACAAACACCCATTCAAGACCCTGGTTAACCAGCGGCTTGATCATGTGGATCTCAAATGCATTTTCCGGGGGGAATATACCCTTTGAATATGTCATGCCGGGGAAGTTGGCAGCGAATGTCTCACGGTGTCTCTTTATCTGCTCCGCTACATCGTCAGAGTCGATGAGAGCCATCAGAGGATGGTAGTAACCGAAGCCTACCATTTCAAGACGCTTGTTGCCAAGCGCGGTCTTATTGGATGTCGCTTTAATCCAGTTATTCTTCCAGCCCGAGAAACCTTTACCAGCATTCTCAAGCTCGTTAAGGTTGTCAATCAATGTTCCTGAGAAACTTACCTGTGCGCCTCCGGGGAGTCCGGCATCAATAAGTTTCTGCACTGCCGATGCAGGCCATGTTGTGTAGGCGCCTGTACGGGAAGTGTGGGTATCAATAAGGTTAAATGAAAACTCACCCGACGACTCAGTTTCGAGCAATGTTTTTCCGGGTGTGTAGATAGGCTGGTGCATATGCCATTGGAAGGCAATGTAAATTTTAGGTTGCTGCGAATAGGCAGAGACTGCGCCTAACAGCAATGTACCTAACGCCACACCTCGCAAGATGGGACTTTTAAATCTCATAGTGTAGATGTTTTTAAAGTAAGAAATGGATTGATAAGATGAAAATTAAAAGGCTTGGTATGATTAAAGAACCCGGACATGTAATCCGGTAGAGCAAATCCAAAATATGTTATTTTTGGCAAATATACCAAAAAAAAAAACATAATCCACATCCATTCCGGCTAAAAAAATTCACCACCTCCTTGCCATCTATAGACTATAGGGTCAGGCGGAAGCCGCCCATGGCGGTGATGCCGGGCATGGTGTAGCCGCGATTGATGGTGTAACGAGCGTCGGTGATGTTTTCTAAGCGTGCAAACAGGGAGACGTAGCGGCAAACCCGCCACGTGAGTTTGAGATTAACCAGAGTGTAGGCGATATAATGATTAGTGACAATTGCAAATTTACACATTTTATATCTCCTTCCAATTACCATAATCGGCTATGTTACTACCAATTTTACGGATTAGCATGCTGTTTTAACTTTCGTTGGGAGGTTTTGGGGAGATTTATACGTGAATATAGCGCGTAATCGGCTGATAATCCTTAACTTTGCATAAGGAAGAATCCTGCGATGTAACCAAACTGATTTAGAGGGTATTTAATAACAAAAGTTAAATCCTGAGTGGTGTATCTTTTGATTAAATGGCTGGTT
>UQDU01000023.1 GCA_900539915.1 uncultured Bacteroidales bacterium
ATGTGTATAAGAGACAGGGGTGGGGGTGGCGGCGTCGGCTCGTTCGGCATGGAAAATGCGCGGGACGAGGAAGTGGACGCTGATGAGGGTCAGGGCGTAGGTGCATAGAAGCAATGCGATGTCGGCCCACCGCAGGGGCATCAGTCCTCGGAAGTCTCCCCCGATGAGATAGGTGGCAAAAAGGAGCCAGAATATGGTCTGCACTGTCAGGCACATTGTGCACCATGCTTTGGCCTTGAATTTCTGGTAGCTGACGCTCCATATCGTGTATGGCAGACAGCACACGCTTATCACAGCCAGATAAGAGATAAGCAGCATCGGAAATATCAGAAGCGCGAGAAACGTCACGCTGAAATAGGTCAGTCCTATCTCACACCAGGGTATCGTGCCGAACAGGGCCGAGCCGTCGGATGCGAGCACATGGGCGCAGCCCTCCTTCTCAATCACTCCACATAATGCGTCGGCAGCTGAACTGACCACATGACTCTCCTTAAACACGAGCAGATAGGACACATACACGCCCGCGGCTGTCAACAGGAGCACCACGAGGTGGCTCCACTGCTCATACGTCTTGGTGACTATAACGAAATAAGCCACCAAGCCCAATGCTATGATGCGAAAGGCGATACCCATCAGTCTGTCGGTCAAGCATTTGGCGCGATGCTGGCAGTAATCGGGCTCAGATGCACTGGCCATCGGCGAGGCGGTTAGGGCTTCCCCGGTCCATTTCCCCTCAAACTCATTCAGCGGCATTGAGACAGTGCGGCTTCCCCTGACCATGCCATACACATTGCCGGCATCAATTCGCGTCACTATCATAAATCCGTCGGCCATACGCGCCACAAAAGGCTCATGGAGCTTAGTCAAATCCTTAGAGGCGTCATCGGTGAGAGTGCTCAGCACGGCATACTCCGCCAGGAGGTCCTGCAACGCGATAAAGGTGTGTTTCGACGGATAAGCCCTGAAACGCGCATCGCTGTAACTGCCGGTGTGGGGCACATCGAGCAATGTCAGAAAGTCGGAGAATAGAGTGGACTGTCTCATAGTGATATATAAACAATCCTGTCCGACATAAGTTAGACGGCATCAGTACATATCCACGCCGGCCACCTGAAACGTCTTCTCCTTAATCACAGCCGTATATTCATGTCCGCCGAAAGTAAAGTCACCGGCATCAACCTGCTCGCACTCTGGAAGCCCGTACAGGCGCAATTTGATACGTTTTCTCAACGGCAGCGCAGCTCCTCCGTCAGAGAAATCGTATCTGACCGTAAATGTATGCCCGGCGGATGGGTCTCCGTCAGCGCGCCGGATGAGATGATCTATGTCATCCACGGTGTAGAAATCGCCAGTGCCCGGGACTCTGTTGGCCGGGACGAAGAACGCATCGGGGTCACTCAGCAGCTTAGCCTCTCCGGGTGGCACCACACGCAACGGCTTATGCTCCGGCTGACGGTAATAAAACATGACGCTCTTTTCCCTGGCTCGGTCAAAGAGGGAGCTGCTGGCTATGTCTATGGCCCATGGGTCGACCCACGGAGCCGCCAAAGGATTGGCTACAGTCAACGGAGCATAGACGACAGTGCCGGTAGGCGATGCCAGAAAATCCTCTATCATATCACGGTAATGGGCATAATGCCTGCGTGCCTCCACGACTATGGATGACTGATGCGCCGCAAACACCGCCAGCAAGCCTACAGTCACATATACCGGAGCCTTCCACCTAACATATCTGCTGCACACACGCAGGGCAACCGTCACACTGAAAAACGTCAGAGCAAGGCTGCCACGAGTAAACCCCGAGACAAGCACAAGCACCATGCCTGTGGTGAAAAACATGATGGCAAGCAGCATGAGATTGCTGCGGCAAAAAAGTATGAAATCGTCCTTATGCTTTAACAGCATCCATAACAAGGCGGCTATGGCGAGGTCAAATGGCAGATTTGACAGCAGACCTATGGTGCCGTGGACGGCCCAGGACAACAGTCCGGGAAAGTTGCCGACACTTTCGTCGGTACGCGACCAAACCGCCGGGGCACTGAGCAGCGTGGCGGTGCCGGCGATATATGCAAGGGCGAGGATGGCCGATGAAGTCAAAGGCTTGCGGTATCCAACGGCATAAATCAGCACCAATGCGCATGACACAGGCACAACGAAAGCCTCATGGGTCCAACCCAATATGTAGCAAAGCGGACACAGCAATGCCACCTGCCACCAACCAAGAGCGCGGTCACGCCTCCATATCAGCAAAAAAAGCAGTGAGGCCCCGAGGCTCCAGAGATAGTTTATGCCATATGCCGGGCAAAACCACAAAGACTCGGTCTGCGGCATGCAATATAGCAGCACGATTATCATGAGAAGCAGTCTGAACGGTGTCAGTCCCCGACGCGAGAAGATGAAGACGGCGGCCAGATACGACACAATCAGGAAGACCAGAGAGTTGACCACATAGAATGTCTCAACTCCTATTATGCCCATAAACAGCATCACAAGGAAATGGACGGGCATGCGGCCATTGGAGCCATTGTACATGTCGCGAAGCGAATACATGATGTCATCCACACCCGATATAGGCACAGGCTCATAGTCACAGGCCGCATACTCCACATCGAATTTCACAAACGAGAAATCCAGATTGTCCTCCATAGGGATATTGGGCGTGGACCTGAGATAAAACGACACTCCCGACACCAAGAATATGGCTACATACAGCCACAACTTAGAGTTCCGGCCGATAGCTCCCGAGCTGACAGCAGCCGGGTCACACTTATACTCTGCTTCTGACATGACTGCAAATTTAGTAAAAAAACCGACTCCACTATTCCCGGATTATTTTTTGTAACTTTGCTTGCTGATAACAATCCACAAACCTCAGAGAATGTCCAGCCGATTCTTCACTATTATAAGGGGCAAGCTGTCAGGCGAATTTTCCGGAAGATACCGCATAATATATCTGCTCGCCGTGGCAGAAGCCATGCTGTGCATAATATTCCCCGGGCAGCTGCAGATATATGACCATGACACATGGACCTACCTCGAGACGTGGGGTAATTACGACATATTTCGCCCGTCAACATTCGTTGACATATACCGCACGCCGGTATATCCGCTGTTTTTAGGCATCACGACCCTTAACCAGCAGCTGCCCATGGCAACGGTGGTTTTAGTCCAGTGGATTGTATTCATAGCCTCCATCCCGTTTTTCAAGAGGTTGTCATTCATGTTGGTCCGACGCAAAAGCATAACCTTCTGGATGACTCTCTTTTATGCCGCCTTCTGGGGAAGCATCGAAGTCAACTACTGTCTGATGACCGAATCGCTGTCACAGAGTCTGATTGTTATGTTTGTGTATTTCATGGTGCGCAGCTTGCTGCGTCCCGGGGCAAAAAGCATCTATTGCAGCGCACTCTGTCTGCTGATTCTGGTGTTTCTTCGTCCGGCGATGCTGTATCTCCCGGTAATCTACATCGCCGTCTGCGTCTATATCTGGACACGCAACCACCGTGAGGGGCTGAGAGGCCTGCTTTCGGCAGCGGCGATATGCCTCTCACTCTACGGATACGCATCGGCATTCAATCACCAGCACGGATTTTTCGCCATGTCCGATGTCTCGGACTACAACAATTATATCCGCTGCGTCACCTTCGGCATCAACGACGAGAAATGCTATCCGCCATATCTCCTGCCGCATCTAACCACCACCGACTCTGTCACAGGCCAAATAACATGGACGAAAGACATACCGCCCTATGTGGCCCATACCAAGGACTTCCACGACGGGGTCACCACCAATATCAAGACCCACCCCGACAAATTCGCCTTAGCCACCGTATGGACGTTCACGAGTTTCTGGCGATGCCGCGCCAACCAGTGTCTTTTTCTCTATTGGCCTATAGGCATGATGCTGACGCTCGGCATGGACACAGCCGCCGTGATGGTGATGATATACCTTATCATATCCGTAGCGGCAATGTGGCGTAGCAAAGTGCTGATGCCCGTGCCGCTGCTCATAGCCGGGATATGGATAGCCCACGCCCTTGTCAGCTGGTTAGGAGCCTACTGGGCGTTTGACAGGCTCATCCAGCCCGTATTCCCCATGCTCATCCTGATTTTCGGCCAACTCTGCTCCTTCTACACCAAAACCCGCACCGCCGCCGAAGTCTTCCATCCACTCTGACCGTCCTCTAAACGCGATTTTATTATTTGCACCCTACCACATGCCACGAATCTTGTGACTTATGGATGCAATAACTATGTATATGGTCGTAATCACCTCTTACGCATCTCTTAGATGTCATGATTGCCGCCTTTAATATCTTTACCGTTCCTCTATTCAACTTTCTTATCTGTAATATTACCGAAAACTGAGGCTCCTATATCTTAATCTTGACAAACATAAGTTTTTATCGTATCTTTGGACTATCTCATTCAGAGCCTTCATAAACCATAGGCTATTCACTAATGCTGACAATGCGCCCATACAACCAATCAGGCTTTGGCGGAGCAATGGCATGAATAGTGGACCCCGGTTCACTATTACTAACATCTAACATACACATCTTATGCAAGATAATGCCAAACTCTCCAAAGACAACCACAGCCCCAAAGCAGTCATAGCCGGCGCTGGGCCTGCCGGTCTGACAGCGGCCCTCGAACTGCTTCGCCAGACCGACATCAAGCCTGAAGTTTTTGAGGCAGACAACGTTGTCGGAGGCATATCACGCACCGTAAACTATAAGGGCAACCGAATAGACATCGGAGGTCACCGCTTCTTCAGCAAGAGCGAAGAAGTAACCAACTGGTGGAACGCCATGATGCCGGCTCTCCCCACCCAAAGCCTTGAAGGCAGCGAAGACAATGACCGCGTAATGCTTCGCCGCAACCGCGTGTCGCGCATCTACTATCTGCGTAAGTTTTTCGATTACCCCATCACCCTCTCCAAGCAGACATTTGCCAACATGGGGCTCGGTCGTACACTGAAAGCCGGCATCGGCTATCTGGCAAGCACCGTCCACAAGCGCAAAGAGGAATCCCTGGAAGATTTTTACATCAACCGCTTCGGCAAACCGCTCTACTCGATGTTTTTCGAGGACTACACCGAAAAAGTCTGGGGTGTACATCCGTCAAAACTCGGTGCGGACTGGGGCAGCCAGCGTGTCAAAGGGCTTTCAATCTTCACCATATTAAAGGACATGCTTGCCAAGAGCCTCGGCACCAAAGGCAAAGGCGGCAAGGTAGAGACATCTCTCATTGAAGAGTTTATCTATCCGAAATACGGTCCGGGACACCTTTGGGAAACTGCGGCCAAGGCTGTAGAGGAAGAGGGTGGACAAATCAGGATGCAGACATCTGTCGAGAAAATCAATGTAGCCGACGGACGCATCGTATCAGCTAACGTAAAAGACAGCTCAGGCAAAACCAGTACCATCCCATGCGACTATTTCCTCTCCTCGATGCCCATCAAGGACCTCATCGCAGCCATTGACGGTATTGAGGTTCCCGAAGATGTCCGCAAAATAGCATCAGAACTGCCTTATCGCGATTTCATCACCGCAGGGTTGCTCGTCAAGGACCTGTCAATCAAGAATACTACAGCCATCAAAACATATAACGACCGCGTCCCTGACACATGGATCTATGTGCAGGAACGTGACGTCAAACTTGGTCGTATCCAGGTATTCAACAACTGGTCGCCTTACATGGTGGCCGATGATGCCAACACCATGTGGATAGGTCTGGAATATTTCTGCACCGAGGGTGACAAGCTCTGGGAGATGTCTGAGGATGATTTCATCAAAATGGCCATTTCCGAGCTTGAGAAAATCGACATCATCAAATCATCAGATGTCATTGATGCCGTGCGCATACGCATGAAGAAAGCCTACCCGGCATATTACGGGGCTTATTACTCACTTGACAAGGTAAAGGCCTTCCTTGATTCCATACCTAATCTGTATTGTATCGGCCGCAACGGACAGCACCGCTACAACAATATGGACCACTCCATGCTTACGGCCATGGAAGCAGTCAAAACCATCAAATCAGGAACCAGCGACAAATCCTCACTCTGGGCCGTCAACACCGAAGAAGAGTATCACGAAACCAAGAAATAGCCTGCCGGCTATCCGTGAAGCTCAGTCCACTTTGCCGCAGACTTGCAAAAAAAACGTGATGTAACAGGTTTGTAATATCGGCAAAAAGCGTACCTTTGTCAGTCATTTTGACTGATTAAAATTTCTACGTCTATGCTGATTATCCAGTTGGCTGTGTTGTTTCTGTTTCTCGCCATCGGCGAGCTTGTCGTTTACATAACCGATATTCCTGTACCGTCGAGCATCATAGGGATGCTCCTGCTCACGCTGTCGCTACAACTCCGCATCATCAGGCTGCGCCATGTGGCCGGTGTGGCCGACTTTCTCGTGGGGAATCTCGGCTTTTTCTTCGTGCCCGCCGGAGTGGCGTTGCTCGGCTACTTTGACCTTATCCGCGAGCAGTGGGTGGCCATAGTGGGAGCATCCGCCATCAGCACATTTATTGTGATAGGCATTACGGGATGGGTGCACCAGATTATCCGCAAGTCGTCACATCACCACCATCATAAAAACAACCGGCCGATGCCACAAAAATCCTGAACGATGGAATTTCTTGAAAACAGCTATTTCCTGATAGCCGTCACATTCGTGGCCTACGTAATGGCCCAGCTTGCCTACCGCCGCACAGGCCTCATGCTGCTTAACCCGATTCTCGTCTCCATAGTAGCCCTGATAGGCTTCCTGATAGTCACAGGCGTACCTTACGACCGCTACAGCGAAGGCGGACGTATGATAGAGTTCTGGCTCAAACCTGCCGTGGTGGCACTCGGTGTGCCGCTCTACCGCCAGCTATCCGCCATACGCAAGCAGCTACTCCCCATCATCCTTGCCGAGCTTGCCGGGTGTGTCATAGGCATCGTGACGGTGGTGTTTTTCGCCGAACTGTTCGGAGCCACACGTGAAGTGATAGTATCTCTGGCTGCCAAATCAGTCACTACCCCCATAGCCATGGAGGTCACACGCAGCCTCGGAGGCATCCCGTCACTGACCGCAGCCGTGGTGTGTGCCGTCGGCATCTTCGGAGGCATGTCTGGTTTCAAGGTGATGAAACTGGCCCGTGTCAAAAGCCCCATAGCCCAGGGACTCTCCATGGGCACCGCGGCCCACGCCGTAGGCACCTCCATAGCCATGGAGAAAGGAAGCTACCGCTACGGCGCATGGTCATCGCTCGGACTGACAGTCAATGGCCTCCTGACGGCACTGCTCACACCCACCATCCTCGCTCTGATGGGTTATTGATGCAACTTCGCGGAAAAATCCGTATCTTTGTGTCATTATTTCCAATCACCTTCACTCACATACACTAAAGTCTCACATTATGGGCGACCAGAGATATATGCGCCGTGGCGTGTCGGCCTCTAAAGAGGATGTCCACGCAGCCATCAAAAATGTCGACAAAGGCATATTCCCCAAAGCATTCTGCAAGATAATCCCCGACATACTCGGCGGCGACCATGAATACTGCAACATAATGCATGCCGACGGAGCCGGCACGAAGTCATCGCTCGCATACCTCTACTGGCGCGAGACCGGCGACCTGAGCGTATGGAAAGGGATTGCCCAGGACGCTCTGGTGATGAATATTGACGACCTCCTATGCGTAGGAGCCACCGAGGGTATCCTCGTGTCATCGACCATCGGGCGCAACAAGATGCTCATCCCCGGTGAGGTCATCGCAGCCATCATCAACGGCACAGAGGAACTTCTGGCCGACCTGCGCGCCCAGGGCATAGGCATCTACAGCACAGGCGGCGAGACAGCCGATGTAGGCGACCTCGTGCGTACCATCATCGTGGACTCCACGGTCACATGCCGCATGAAACGCGCCGATGTCATCAACAACGCCAACATAGCCGACGGCGATGTCATCGTAGGCCTTGCATCGTCAGGCCAGGCCACCTATGAGGACGGCTACAACGGAGGCATGGGGAGCAACGGTCTGACATCTGCCCGTCACGATGTATTCGCACACTATCTTGCCGAAAAATACCCCGAGAGTTTTGATGCCGCCGTCCCCGACGACCTCGTATATTCCGGGTCAAAGCATCTGACCGATACCGTGGAAGGCTCACCGATAGATGCCGGCAAACTTGTGCTCTCTCCCACACGTACCTACGCTCCCGTGGTCAAGAAAATCCTTGACGAGATGCGGCCCGAAATCCATGGCATGGTCCACTGCTCCGGCGGTGCGCTGACCAAAGTAATGCACTTTGTAGAGGGTAAACATATAATCAAGGACAATCTCCTCCCCATCCCGCCGCTTTTCCGCCTGATAGCGGAGCAGAGCGGCACCGACCCTGCCGAGATGTATAAGGTGTTCAATATGGGCATGCGCCTTGAAATATACGTAGCTCCACAGCACGCCGAGCGCATCATTTCCATCGCCAAATCCTTTGGCATCGATGCACAGGTGATAGGCCGTGTAGAAGATGCCCCGGCCAACCGCCTTACCATCCAGTCAGAACTCGGCACTTTCGAATATTGAAAGTGTCGCCGACAACATGATGATACAATCTGCCGACATTTGATTATGCCGGCAGATTTTTTTTCGTATATTTAGGCGATAAAATGATGCGCTTAGAGCGTTTTATGTTTGATATGTAATATTCCGTCCATGAAAACACTCCGACTGCTGCCGATACTGCTTGCAGTAATAGTCATGGCCTCGATAGCCATAGTAGGATGCCGCAACAAGGCTGCCCGTCTCGACGGCGGCGACTCCGACTCAACCGCCATGGGATTTCCCGACACCCTGAGAGTCGCGACTCTCTACAGTCCGCTGTCCTACTTCATCTACCGCGACCAGCCGATGGGCTATGACTACGACCTCCTGAATCAGCTTGCCCAGGATAAGAACATGCTTCTCGACCTCAAGATAGCTCCCAACCTCAACCGTGCCGTGGAGATGCTTGACTCCGGCCTGATAGACCTGATAGCATTCGAGGTGCCTATTACAGCCGAATACGCCGACCGAGTCATCCCTGCCGGACCTGAAAACATCACCTTCCAGGTGCTCGTGCAGCCTAAAGGCGACAGCCTCATTACCGATGTGACCCAACTCGTGGGACGTGACGTATATGTGGAGAAGGATTCCAAATACATGGCCCGAATGCAGAACCTCAACTCCGAACTCGGCGGAGGCATCAACATACATGCAATCGACAAGGATACCCTCATCACCGAAGACCTCATAGAAATGGTATCCGAAGGGAAAATCCCTCTGACAGTCGTAGACTCCGACATCGCACGTATCAACAAGACCTACTACAACGACCTTGACATCACCATGCAGCTAAGCTATCCGCAGCGTTCGGCATGGGGCGTATCGCCGATGACGCCATGGCTCGCCGATTCTATTAACACATGGAGCAAGATGGAACGGCCGCGCATGGCACGAGCCGAACTGCTCAAACGATACTTCGAGCTCAGCAAAAACTCCAATACCGTGCCCAACGACCCCGGGGCGATGCTCTTCAAGAACGGTGTAATATCCCCCTACGATGCCCTCTTCCGCCGCTACGCCAAGGACATCAGCTGGGACTGGCGTCTGCTCGCCGCCCAAGGCCATACCGAAAGCCGCTTCAACCCCAAAGCCAAGAGCTGGGCCGGTGCTCGCGGCATCATGCAGATTATGCCCAAAACCGCCCAGGCCTATGGCGTAAGCCTCAATAAGATAGCCGACAACAGCACCAATATCAAGACTGCCACCGACATCATCAAGACTCTCAATGACATGTTCAAATCCCGCGTACCCGACCCTGCGGAGCGCAACAAGTTCATTCTCGCAGCATACAATGCCGGACCGGCGCATATTCTTGATGCCATAGCCCTCGCCAAGAAATACGGCAAAGACCCCACAAAATGGGACGGCAACGTGGCCGAAGCCATATTGATGAAGACCAATCCGCAATACTACAACGACCCCGTGGTCAAATAC
Organism: uncultured Bacteroidales bacterium; assembly: GCA_900539915.1. Lineage (GTDB taxonomy): Bacteria > Bacteroidota > Bacteroidia > Bacteroidales > Muribaculaceae > Amulumruptor. The sequence goes on from UQDU01000023.1 coordinate 10,030, forward strand.
GGCTACTGCCGTGGCCGCGAAACCTACGCCTACGTCAACAAGGTCATGGACTACTATAACCGCGCCAAAGCCAAAGTGCCGCAGTAATTTACAGCCCCTCCCACCAAAATGCACCGAGGGCATCCGGCTGAAACGCCGGATGCCCTCGGTGATATTAGCTTAATGTGATGATTGGAGAGAGCGGCTTATGCCTTAACTCGCTCTACGTATGAACCGTCACGGGTATCGATCTTCACCTTGTCGCCTGTGTTGCAGAAGAGAGGCACACGTACCTCTGCACCTGTCTCGAGTGTAGCGGGTTTGAGTGTGTTGGTGGCTGTATCACCCTTGATGCCGGGCTCGGTGTATGTAATCTCAAGCACCACGTTGACAGGCATCTCGCATGTGAGGATTTCCTCTGAAGCTGCCTCCACCATAGCCTCGCAGATGTCGCCCTCTTTGAGGAACTGCACACCGTCGATGCTTTCGCCGTTGATGGCTATCTGCTCGAAAGTCTCAGTGTGCATGAAGTTGTAGCCCATCTCGTCCTTGTAGAGGAACTGGTAGGGGCGACGCTCTATACGCACCTCGTTGACCTTAACGCCAGAGTTCCAGGTTTTGTCAAGCACACGGCCTGTACGCACGTTCTTGAGTTTGGTACGCACGAAAGCCGGACCTTTGCCGGGCTTTACATGGAGAAATTCGACAATGAAGAAATAGTTGCCGTCGATATCGAGGCACATGCCGTTTTTGAAATCTGCGGTCGTTGCCATAGGGATGTGTTGGTTTGTAGTGTATTTTATTGATTTATGATTGTTTACATCTGTATTGCCCACGAAACGGACATGCAAAGTTACAAAAATTATTCCATTTAGCCACAATCTCATGCAGATGCGCCACTTCAACGCTGCGTCAGATTGTTAATTTTTCTTTAATACCGCATTTTATCTGCCATATTGTTGTATCAAAACATAATTTTCTCTAATTTTGCCAGCAAATAATCCAATAGGGTTATAATCTACAAAATGAAGCGATTTAGCACATATTACTTTTATTCTTATTTTTATTTCGGCAAGAGATAAGAAAGGGATTTTATATGTGCCTACAGACATCCGACAGTTACACAGCCTCACGCCATGAGGCATCAACGATATAAAATCCCGACCGTCAAGAGCGGCACGGGATTTTTTATTAACATCACAATCACGCATGACACTACCATCAGACGACAACTCAGCCTCAGCCCTAAGAGTGGGCATACAGGGCGTCCCCGGTTGCTACCACGATGCAGCCGCCCACCTCTATTTTGCTGACCGTGACATCACGCCGGTGGCGTTTGACACGTTTGACGCTGAGTTTGACCATCTGTCCAACGATGCCTCCATGGTGGGAGCCGTGGCCATAGAAAACACCATAGCCGGTGCCCTGCTCCAGAACCACGAACTGCTCCGCAAGAGCAATCTCGTCATCATCGGCGAACACAAGATGCGCATATCCCACACGCTGTGCGCCCTCCCGGGACAGAAGATAGAGGAGCTTACGGAGGTCAATTCCCACCCGATGGCTCTCATGCAGTGTGCCAACTACCTCAACCTCCATCCCAACCTCCGCAAGGTCGAGAAATTTGACACTGCCGGAAGCGCCAAGGAGATTTCAGAACAGCATCTCACAGGACATGCCGCCGTGTGTGGCGAATATGCCGCCCGGCTCTACGGGCTTGAGGTCCTTGACCGGGGTATAGAGACCAATAAGCGTAATTTCACCCGGTTTCTCTTCGTCTGTGATCCTCTCATGGCCCACGACCTCGCCCCACGCCCCGAGGACTCCGACAAGGCATCAATCGTGTTCACCATCCCCCACGCTAAAGGTTCTCTGTGCCATATCCTGACCATACTGTCATTCTACGACATCAACATGAGCAAAATCCAGTCGATGCCCATCATAGGGCGCGAGTGGGAATACCGCTTCTATGTCGATGTGACCTATGACAGCTACGTGCGCTACCGCCAGAGCATCGAAGCGGTGCGCCCCCTGCTCAACGACCTCAGAATCCTCGGCGAATATAAAGAATGCAAAAACGAAATATGAAAGACATCATACCTGCTGACCGCGTAAGCCAGGTCAAAGAATACTACTTCTCGCGCAAACTGCGTGAGATAGCACAGATGAAAGCCTCGGGGCTTGACATCATATCGCTCGGTGTGGGTGGTCCCGACCTTCCCCCGGCACCGTCAGTCATTGACACCCTGAGCCGCGAGGCCTCGCGTCCCGACACCCATTCCTACCAGCCCTATGTAGGCATACCGGAGCTGCGACAGGCCTTTGCCGACTGGTATGGCCGCCACTATGGCGTCAAGCTCGACCCAGCCACCGAAATCCAGCCGCTTATCGGCTCCAAGGAGGGCATACTCCACGTGTCGCTTGCTTTCCTCAACCCCGGTGACGGTGTGCTTGTACCCAATCCCGGCTATCCCACTTATACAAGTGTAAGCCGTCTTGTAGGTGCTGAGATCTTCAGCTACGACCTGACCGAACAAAATGGCTGGATGCCTGACTTCGAAGCCCTCGAGCGTCTGCCCCTTGACCGCATCAAACTGATGTGGGTCAACTATCCCAACATGCCCACAGGCACTCCGGCATCGGCATCGCTGTTTGAGAAACTTGTGGCATTCGGCAAGAAACACGGCATAGTCATAGTCCACGACAACCCCTACAGCTTTATACTCAACGACCGTCCGCTCAGCATCCTGTCGACCCCTGGCGCAAAGGATGTGGCCATAGAGTTCAATTCCCTGTCAAAGAGCCACAATATGGCCGGATGGCGCATAGCCATGGTGGCCGCCAACCCGACATTCATCTCCTGGATACTGAAAGTCAAGAGCAATATCGACTCCGGGCAATTCCGCCCGATGATGCTCGCAGCGGTGGAGGCTCTAAAGCAGCCCGACAGCTGGTATGCCGAGGTCAACCGCGTGTACAGCGAGCGACGCGAAGTGGCCGAGAAAATCGCCACAGCCGCCGGCTGCACATTCGACCCGCGCCAGCAGGGACTCTTCGTCTGGGCTCGCATCCCCGACAGCTGTGAGTCAGCCGAAGCGATGTCTGACCGTCTGCTGTATGACGCCAACGTGTTCGTCACCCCCGGCAGCATATTCGGCAGCAACGGAGACCGATACATCCGCCTTTCACTCTGCACTCCGCGCGAACGTATGGAGGAAGCCCTGATCCGCGTGCAGAATCTCAATAAGTAATCAATAATCAAAAAAACAATATATCTTATGAAAGATCTCAAACCAATCGTCGACGACATCAAACCCCTGATAATAGCCGGTCCGTGCAGCGCCGAGACCGAGAAGCAGGTCATGGATACTGCAACGCAGCTTGCCGAAAACGGCATCAAGATATTCCGTGCCGGCATATGGAAACCTCGCACCAAACCCGGAGGCTTCGAGGGCGTAGGCAAAGAAGGACTCGGCTGGATGCGCCGCGTCAAGGACGAACTCGGCATGCTCACAGCTACCGAAGTGGCCACACGCCAGCATGTCAAGGATGCACTTGAAGCCGGCATAGACATCCTGTGGATAGGCGCACGCACATCGGCTAACCCGTTTGCCATGCAGGAGATAGCCGACACCCTCGCCGAGGCACAGGTGCCGGAGCTTCCCGTACTGGTCAAGAACCCCGTCAACCCTGACCTCGAACTGTGGATAGGCGCCCTCCAGCGCATCTACAACGCCGGCATACGCCGCCTGGGTGCCATACACCGCGGTTTCTCGGTCTACGGCAAACATCTCTATCGCAACATGCCCCAGTGGCACATACCCATTGAGCTGCGCCGCCGCATGCCCGACCTGCCCATAGTATGCGACCCCAGCCACATCGGCGGCAAACGCGAACTCATCGCCCCCCTCTCACAGCAGAGCCTCAACATGGGTTTTGACGGCCTCATCATCGAGAGCCACTGCACCCCCGACGAAGCATGGAGCGATGCCTCTCAGCAGGTGACTCCCGAGACCCTTGACCTTATCCTCAACACCCTCGTGGCCCCCACATCGTCACAGTCAACCGAAAATCTCTCGGCACTTCGCCAGCAGATTGACCGTATCGACAACGACCTTATCGAGCTTCTCAACAAGCGTATGCGCGTATCGCGCGAGATTGGCCAGTTCAAGAAAGAGCACTCGATGCCCGTAGTACAGGCCGGACGTTATGACGACATCATGCAGACACGCCGCAAACTCGCCGAGCAGATGGGCATGAGCGGAGACTTCATGGCAGCCGTACTGACAGCCATCCACGAGGAGTCTGTGCGCCAGCAGCTCGAAATCCTCAATAACAACCGCGGATAATCCGAGACACACTCCCCGTACTGACACCCACGCAATACACAGACATCCGTCAATACAATCATGAAAATCCTGATAATGGGAGCCGGCAAGATGGGCTCATTCTTCGCCGACCTGCTTTCGTCCACCCACGATGTGGCGGTCTATGACCCCAACCCCGACAAGCTGCGCTTCACCTTCGGAGTGCGACGTTTCGCGTCGCTTGAAGAAGTAGACGAATTTGCCCCGGAGCTGGTCATCAACGCCTCGACGGTGAAATACACCCTCGATGCTTTCCGCCAGATACTGCCGCACATCCCCGATACGTGCATAATCTCCGACATCGCATCGGTCAAGACCGGGCTGCCCGAGTTTTATGCCACCTGCGGACACCCCTATGTCAGCACCCACCCGATGTTCGGCCCCACGTTTGCATCCCTGTCCAATCTCAGCAACGAAAACGCCATCATCATATCCGAGGGTGACCATCTCGGCAAGATATTCTTCCGCGACATATACCAGAGACTCAATCTCCATATCGAGGAATACACCTTCGCCCAACACGACGAGACCATAGCCTACTCGCTCTCCATACCGTTTGCCTCCACTCTCGTGTTCGGAAGCATCATGAAACATCAGGATGCACCCGGCACCACATTCAAGCGGCATCTGGCCATAGCCCACGGACTGATGAGCGAAGACGACTACCTGCTGAGCGAAATCCTCTTCAACCCCAACACCCCCGACCAGCTCAAGCGCATCAGCGAACGCCTCGAGGAGCTACGCGCCATAGTCGAACGCCGCGACTCCGACGCCATGCAGGCATACCTCGACTCCGTACGCCAAAACCTCAAATAACCCATCCCCAATATCCCCCTGACGATATCGCATACATATCGGGCAGCCTCCATATTACATGGTCGGCTGCCCGATTAATATTTCTGTGAGGGGGGGGATTAGATGGCGCGGAAATTTACGCGGAAGGTCAGGGTCGGGTACACCTTGAGGGCATTCTGGATTTTCTCAAAGGTGTTGTCGTCTTCTACGAGCGACTGGTCGATTTCGCCATAGTCGGTGTACAATTTCGGTTTGCCTTCAAACTGTACGCCAAGCTCGCAAGAGAAATTGACCAGTTTGCCGGGAATCATGCGGCCCCAGCCCACTCCGAGGTATGGACGGAAACCATTGACCTTGAAACCGCCTTTGATGTCGCCGTTGGCATCGGCAGGAATCTTGTAGTCACCGATGATAGCTTCGCCGGCGTTTTTGAGGTCATCACTGTGGCCGGTGATTTTCAGCAACTTGTTGCCGCCGAAATAAGCACCTGCAGCTACATAAACCGGCACTTTGGGCACAGGATAGACATTGAATATGATTTCGCCCTGCACTCGTCCGAGGTCGCCTTTGAGCTGTACAGTGCCATCATATTCACGCTCTATGCCGGTGTTGGCATCAGGAGCCCAATATGTGAAATCGGCATCAGCATTGAATGTGATTCCGGGCATCCATGACAGGCCGGCACGCATCTGCACGAACGATGTGATGGGAGTAGCTACTTCAAAAGTCACGCCAGGTGTACCGACGCCGACACCTACTCCGAGTTTGTTAAAGATATCGGGGCCGATAGCCGAAGCCGACAGCGAGGCTAACCCCAACATAGCAATAGTAAAGAACGTTTTCATAAGCAGAAAGTCTTTTGATTGATGAAATGATTATTGGAATACTAATGTTAGATAATATATGGTTTAACTTTCTTAAAGATATTTTATGCAAATAAACGTACAAAATCGCATTTATCAGGAAGTATCGGCCAATTCAATTAACCATTTTTTACAATACGAGGCCATTAAACCGTAAATATATTTTTACACTATAAAAAACTCAGACTCTAAACGCCAAGCCGAGGGCCGCGGGTCAGAGCCTGAGTCCTTCCTTGTTTTGGTGATATGAGAGAGTAGGCAAGGCGCCGCGGAAGGTGACGGCGTAGATGCCCTGCGCTATTTCTTTAGGTCAGCGTGCCACAAATGCCATGGGACTGAGCTGGCTGACAGTCTGCTTGTAGGCAGTCAGGCCGGCCTCGTCAAGGCTGACAATCTGTGAGGCACCATCGACAGAGGGAAGAGCCACGTGGGTGTCATCTACAAATGTCATCAGAGGATATGTCTGTCCGTCGACAGTCACGTCCCATTCGCGCATATCCTCGTTGAAATCAAGGCGCACTACCTGCTTGTCGCTCTCTGAGGTGATAGTGTATCCTTTGCCGTCACATTCCACGAGATAGTTGTCGTTCTCGCCCTTGATGACCTTTGTGCCTGATGCTACAGGATTGCTGCCACTCCAAAACTCTATACTGTTGATTACAAGGATGTCGGCCAAGGCTGACACCTCATATACGGGAAGAATCCAGAACGCGAAGAACACGAGTTCGTTGACAAATTTGTTTCCTATCGTGCGGTTCCATGTCAGAAGCTTGTTGGTAAGCGCAAACTTGCCTATGCACGATGACATCGTCAGACTGGAAACCACGGCGAGCACTATGCATGTGCGTGAAATACCTTTGTTCATAAATAATAATGTGTGAAAAAGAGTGTAATGATTATGTAATTAAAGATCTATGTGTCTTCGGTTACTTTTGGAAATGCTAAATTAAAGAAATTTCAATTGTCAAACAAAAAATTAACAGTTTTTGTTTAACATATTTTAATCAATACGCCTGTTTGGGGCTTTATGACACAGCGACGCGACCAGCCGCAGAGACACGCCCTAAAACAATTCCCGGGATGTCCACGCGGCAAGTCGCGTCGTTGTTTCAATATATATCATCTATACGGTACGGCAAACGGTCATTTGCAGATTCCGCGTATCACGTCGTCAAATGCAGATAGAGCCGCTTTGGCTCCTTCACCCATCGCTATGATGATCTGCTTGTAGGGGACATTGCTTACGTCGCCGGCGGCATATACGCCCTTTACAGCCGTGCGGCATGCGCTGTCGACCACAATCTCGCCGATGCGTGTAGTGTCAAGCTGGTCACGGAACGGCGCACTGTTGGCACTAAGCCCTATCTGCACAAACACGCCGTCGAGGCTGATGGTGTGTTCCTCGCCGTTCTGTCGGTTGCGCACCGTGATGCCGGTCACCTTCTTGCCATCACCGTCTATGCTGACAGTCTCGGTAGAAGTATAGACATCAATATTAGGAGCGGCACGCAGCTTTTCCTGAAGCACACCGTCGGCTTTGAGCGAGTCAAGAAACTCTATCACAGTCACGTGGCTGCATATGGCCGAGAGGTCAAGCGCAGCCTCTATGCCCGAGTTTCCTCCACCGATCACAGCCACAGGCTTCCCGGCATAGAACGGACCATCGCAGTGAGGACAGAAAGCCACGCCGCGTCCGGTATATTCCTTCTCGCCCGGGACATTGAGATGCCTCCAACCGGCTCCGGTGGCAATGATAACCTGCGGAGCGCGGAACAGTTCGCCGCCTTTGAGCTTGATTTCCTTGACATCCTCAATGAGATTCACCTGCTCCAGCTCACGGTCCTCAAACAGTTCTACAGGATAATATCCGATATGGTTTCGCAAATCGTCGGCGAGCTTCGCACCGGTGGTCTGAGGCACTGAGATGAGATTTTCGATGCCTACAGTTTCCTTCACCTGGCCGCCGATGCGCTTGGCTATCACCGCGGTGCGGCGTCCTTTGCGTGCACTGTAGATAGCTGCCGCCGCTCCGGCCGGTCCTCCGCCGAGCACCACCACGTCATAGTCACGCCGGGCGGCCACACTGCCGCCGTCATCGGCATCCATGCCGAATTTCTCCTCCAGCATACCTACGAGTTCACCGAGCGTACTGCGTCCCACGTGGAGCAGCTGCCCGTTGGCATAGACAGTCGGCACCGCCTGGATGTTCAGCTCCTTGACCCTCTCGGGGTAATAACCGCCGTCAATCATCGCATTCGTGATGTCGGGGTTATACAGAGCCACGATATTGAGAGCCTGGACTATATCGGGGCAGTTGGTGCATGTTAGGCTAACATAAGTATCAAGTCTTACAGGACCTTTGATGGCCGATATGCGGCGTGCAAGAGTTTCGTCAGGGAGATTTTTGCCCTTGCCGTCAGCATTAAGGACAGCAAGCAGCATCGATGTGAACTCATGGCCGTTGGGGATGCCCATGAATATGATGCGCGTCTCCATGCCGTCCTTTATCAGCTCGGTACGGAGCTCTGTCCCGGGAGCCTCTACAGTCTCCACACTTATATTGTCGGAAGTGGACGCCACATCGCCGAAAAACTCCTTGACTTCGGCAAGATGAGCATCACCGCTGTCGGCAGCTATCCGGAACGTATATTTATGAGCAAGCGCGGCAAATATACCGCGCACCTGCTCTAAAGTATTTTGATCCAACATATGCGTCAGGTCATTAATGATTACGAATTAAAATATCAGATTTTGCCCACGAGGTCGATGTTGGGCTTGAGGGTTTCAGCTCCCTCTTTCCACTTGGCCGGACAAACCATGTCAGGGTGCGATGCCACAAACAGAGCAGCCTCCACCTTGCGGAGAAGCTCGTCAGCATTGCGGCCTATGCTGTTGTCCTGCACCTCGGCAATCTTCACTTTGCCTTCGGGGTCAACGACAAACGTGCCGCGGTAAGCCATACCGTCCTCCTCGATCATCACGCCGAAAGCACGTGCAAGCAGTCCGGTCGGGTCGGCAAGCATAGGATAGTTGATTTTTTTGATGCTGTCAGAGGCATCATGCCATGCCTTGTGGACGAAGTGTGTATCACAGCTTACAGAATACACCTCCACGCCGCGCTTCTTGAACTCGTCATACTTCTCGGCGAGATCCACCAGCTCAGTAGGGCATACAAAAGTGAAGTCGGCGGGATAGAAGAAGAAAACAGCCCAATGGCCTTTGATGTCCTCATTGGTCACATCGATGAAATTGCCATTGTGATAGGCTTTTACCTTAAATTCGGGAAGCTGTGAATTGATAATAGGTTCCATAGTGTCTATAGGTTTTAGTCGGTTAACATTCATGTCATCATGCTGTCAGGCATAACCCGATTCAGCGTATTATAAACAATCTGCCACTCCCAATAGTTCAAAGCTACAAGGCATAGCCCGACGAATCAATCTTTTTGTGTATCTTTGCTGCCATGAAAATTGAGAAAACCAATGCCGCACGTCTGCTTGACAAAGCCGGCATAGCCTACGAGCTGGTGCCCTACACCGTCGACCCCGACAATCTCGCAGCCGACCATGTAGCTGCGGAGCTTGGCGAGGACATCAACCGGGTGTTCAAGACCCTCGTGCTCGAAGGGGAAAAGGCCGGACACTTTGTCTGTGTCATCCCCGGCAATGCGGAGGTAGACCTCAAGAAAGCCGCCAAAGCCGCCGGAGCCAAGAAAGCCGACCTCATCCCCATGAAAGAACTGCTCCCTCTGACCGGCTACATGCGCGGAGGATGCACCGCCATAGGCATGAAGAAGCCATTTCCGGTGTTCATCCACTCCACAGCCACAGACTACGAATCCATCTATGTATCAGCCGGCAAACGCGGTCTCCAGCTACATCTGTCGCCCCTCGACCTGATCAATTATACAGGTGCCACCGTCACCGACCTCACCAAATCCTGACTCTACACTATATGAACTCATTCGGACAAATATTCAGACTTACATCCTTCGGCGAATCCCACGGCGCAGCCATAGGAGGCGTCATTGACGGAATGCCGGCCGGCATAGCCATAGACCTTGACGAGGTGCAGCGTCAGCTTGACCGCCGTCGTCCGGGACAGTCACGCATCGTGACAGCCCGTGACGAGAAGGACCGCGTAGAAATACTGTCAGGACTCATGGACGGTGTGACCACAGGCACTCCGATAGGATTCATAGTGCGCAACGCCGACCAGCACAGCAGCGACTATGAAAACATGCGCCATCTCTACCGTCCGAGCCACGCCGACTACACCTATCAGACCAAATACGGCATACGTGACCATCGCGGAGGCGGCCGCAGCAGCGCTCGCGAGACCATAGCACGTGTGGTGGCCGGCGCGTTCGCCATGCAGGCTCTGTCACAGGCCGGCATCAATGTGACAGCATACACGAGCGCGGTAGGTCCGCTGCAGCTTGATGCTGCCTACAACCAGTTTGACATGGCGGTCATAGAGAGCAACCCTGTCCGCTGCCCCGACCCGGAGATGGCCGCGCAGATGGAAAATCTGATTATGGAAGTCAGAAAAGAGGGCGATACTATAGGCGGCGTGGTCACATGTATCATCTCGGGAGCACCTGCCGGACTGGGCCAGCCCGTATTTGACAAGCTCAATGTCACCCTCGGGGCTGCCATGCTCAGCATCAATGCAGTCAAAGGCGTGGAGTTCGGCATGGGATTCGAGGGCAGCACCCACCGCGGCAGCGAGGTGCTTGACAACTGGCACTATAACCATACCGCACGCCGGGCCTACACCCTCACCAACCACTCCGGAGGCATACAGGGCGGCCTGAGCAACGGCATGGATATAACCATGCGTGTGGCTTTCAAGCCGGTAGCCACGCTGCTCCGCGAAGTCGAGACCATAGATGACCAAGGGAACGAAGCAGTGCTGAAAGCCCGTGGGCGGCATGACCCCTGCGTGGTGCCACGCGCCGTCCCGGTGGTGGAAGCTATGGCAGCAATGGCCATGCTCGACGCATACCTGCTCGACAAGACCACACGTCTCTGACAAGCGACATGCCGCATCCATCCAAACCATACCGCGACTATGCAGACCTGCTCCACGAGCTGTTTCCGTGGAAGATGCAGAAGCTGTCGGTCAACGCCGGTTTCTCATGCCCCAATCGTGACGGTTCAATAGCTCGCGGCGGCTGCTCCTACTGCAACAACGCCTCTTTCTCTCCGGCATACTGCGACCCGGCAGACACGGTTACGGCGCAACTTGAAAAAGGCAAAGCATTTTTCGGCAAGAAATATGCCGACATGCATTATCTCGCCTATTTCCAGACATATACCAACACCCTTGCCGGCAACCGACAGCTGCTCCGGCTCTACAACGAGGCACTGTCGGTAGAACGGATAGAGGGCATAGTCATAGGCACCCGTCCCGACTGCATCCCGGCTCCGCTCCTTGACGCTCTTGCCGACATCAACCGCCCCCACAGAGGCCGTGTAATGATAGAATTAGGCGCAGAGTCAAGCCATGACACCACATTGGAGCGCGTCAACCGCTGCCACAGCTGGAACGATACGGCAGAAGCCGTCCGGGCAGTCCATGACGCCGGTATCCCCGTAGGGCTGCATCTGATAATGGGGCTTCCCGGGGAGACACGCGCCGACATGCTCGCCACCATAGACGCCGTCAACGCCCTGCCTGTGGATATGGTTAAAATCCACCAGTTGCAGATACTCCGCGGAACGCGCCTGGCCAAAGAATATGCCGACCCCGATACGGACATACGCCTGTTTGACGCCGACACTTACCTTGACCTATGCTGCGACATAGTGCGCCGCTTGCGCCCCGACATAGCCATCGACCGTTTCGTCAGCCAATCCCCCTCCGAATTGCTCATAGCACCGCGCTGGGGACTCAAAAACTACCAATTCACCCATCTGCTCCAGCGTCGCCTCGCCCGGGACACCGGGTCCGGGATATAAAGTCAGAGAGGCAGCATGCAGCGTCTCCGCAAGCCTGCGGAACACATAGCGAGCGTTGCTCCAAAAACTTCCTGTTTTCAATATTTTTTCGTACCTTTGTTAGGTCAAAAACACAGGCAAACGAAGCCCGTTTTTCACAGTAGTACAACCATCAAGATATGTCAGAGAATACAGAAGATAAGAACGCAAAAGAATACAGCGCCAGTAACATACAGGTGCTTGAAGGCCTTGAAGCCGTAAGAAAACGCCCTGCCATGTATATCGGCGACATCAGCATCAAGGGTCTGCACCATCTCGTCTATGAGGTCGTGGACAACTCCATCGACGAAGCCCTCGCCGGATATGCGTCCGACATAGAGGTGACAATCAACGAGGACGATTCCATCACGGTCATAGACAACGGCCGAGGCATCCCAGTAGACATGCACGAGAAGGAGCACAAGAGCGCCCTTGAGGTGGTACTTACAGTGCTTCATGCCGGCGGCAAGTTTGACAAAGGCTCATACAAGGTGTCTGGCGGTCTGCACGGCGTAGGCGTATCATGCGTCAACGCGCTCTCTACATACCTCCGCGCCGAGGTACACCGCAACGGCAAAGCCTACATGCAGGAATATTCCTGCGGCAAGCCCACCACCGAGCTGCAAATCATAGGCGACAGCTCCCACACCGGCACAAGCATCACATTCAAGCCCGACGGCTCAATCTTCACCGTCACCAAATATGAATATGACATCCTTGCCAACCGTCTCCGCGATCTTGCTTACCTCAATGCCGGCATCAAGCTGACTCTCACCGACCGCCGCGACAAGGATGCCGAGGGCAACTTCCGCAGCGAGGTGTTCTACAGCAAGGACGGTCTGCGCGAATTTGTACAATACATCGACAGCAACAAGGTGTCACTCATCGACGATGTGATACATCTCAACACCGACAAGCAGGGCATCCCCGTAGAGGTGGCTCTGACTTACAACAATACTTTCAACGAGAACGTCTACTCCTTCGTCAACAACATCAACACCATCGAAGGAGGCACACACCTGACCGGCTTCCGTCGCGGATTGACCACGACACTCAAGAAATATGCCGAGGACAACAAGATGCTCGAGAAGGCCAAGGTAGAAATCTCCAGCGACGACTTCCGCGAGGGCCTGACAGCCGTGGTGTCCGTCAAGGTGATGGAACCGCAGTTTGAGGGTCAGACCAAGACCAAACTCGGCAACAGCGAGGTCTCAGGAGCCGTGCAGTCAGCCGTCAGCGAAGCCCTGCGCACCTATCTTGAGGAGCATCCCCGACAGGCCAAGACCATAGTAGAGAAAGTCATACTGGCCGCCCAGGCCCGCCACGCCGCATACAATGCACGTGTCAAGATTCAGCGCAAGTCGCCCCTGAGCGGTGGCGGCCTTCCCGGCAAACTCGCCGACTGCTCGAGCCGCACAGCCGAGGACTGCGAGCTTTTCCTCGTCGAGGGTGACTCAGCCGGCGGTACGGCCAAGCAGGGACGTGACCGCACATTCCAGGCCATACTCCCCCTCCGAGGCAAGATCCTCAACGTGGAGAAAGCCATGGACCACAAAATCCTTGAAAATCAGGAAATCACAAGCCTTTTCAAGGCCATGCGCGTCACCATAGGCACTGAGGACGACCCCAAGGAGGTCAACATATCCAAACTCGCATACCACAAAATCATAATTATGACCGATGCCGATGTGGACGGCAGCCACATCGCCACACTGCTGATGACATTCTTCTTCCGCCGCATGCGTCCGGTCATCGAAAACGGATACCTCTATCTCGCCACTCCTCCGCTCTACAAGTGCAAGATGCGCGGTGTGGAGGAATACTGCTGGACTGATGCACAGGTAGCCCAGTTCATAGCCAAGCATGGCGAACGCACCGAGGTGCAGCGTTACAAAGGTCTCGGCGAGATGAGCGACAAGGAACTCCGCGACACCACCATGAGCCCGGAACACCGTCTGCTCAAGCGTGTCACCATCAGCGATGCCGCCGAAGCTGACCGTATCTTCTCCATGCTCATGGGCGAAGATGTAGCTCCGCGCCGCGACTTCATCGAAGCAAACGCAAACTACGCCAACATTGACGCATAACTCCGATTTCATAGAGACCTTAAAGTCCTTAGGAACCTTAAGGTCTTTAAAGTCTTTAAGGGCACTCCACCTTACAGCAACATTACTCCATCCCGGAGCGTTAATTAAAGAGTAATTATAATCACATATTCCACCTATGGCAAAGTCTTCATCAGATAACAAAACCCTGCGTCAGCAGGTGCGTGACTATATAACCCAGCAGGGCCGCGGCACATTTAACTACAAGCAGATTGCAGCCGCCCTCGGTGTCAACACACAGTCGCAATTACGCAACATCGCCATGACGCTTGCCGAGATGGACTTTGACGGGGACCTGCTGCAAGTATCGCCTGGCAAATACAAGCTTCCCCAGCGTAGCAACGTCACCACCGGCACATTCGTGCGCCGCAGCAACGGAAAGAACTCCGTCATCACCGATGCCGACGGAGAGTCGATATTCGTTGCGGAGCGCAACTCGCTCCATGCACTCAACGGCGACAAGGTGAAAGTAATAGTTGCTGCACGCCGTCAGGGTGTGGAGCCCGAAGCGGAGGTCATAGAAATCACCGAACCGCTTGACCAGACTTTCATAGGCACACTCCACGTTGAAAAGCCGCTGTCGTATCTCAGTACCGACTCGAAATTCCTCGCCAACGACATCATCATACCACGCAACAAGCTCAAGGGCGGTGTTACAGGCGACAAAGCCATAGTGAAAATCACATCCTGGCCTGATGATGCCAAGAATCCCGAGGGCGAGGTCATAGACATCCTCGGCAAGACAGGCGAGAACAATGCAGAAATCCATGCCATTCTCGCAGAATTCGGTCTCCCCTACCGCTACCCCAAAAACGTAGACACGGCCGCAAAGAAAATCAATGCCGGCATCACCCCCGAGGAGATAGCCAAGCGCGAGGATATGCGTGACGTGCTCACCTTTACCATCGACCCCAAAGATGCCAAGGACTTTGACGATGCCTTGTCATTCCGTCTGCTGGCCAACGGCAACTATGAGATAGGCGTGCACATCGCCGATGTGACGCACTACGTCCACCCCGACACCCTCCTTGACCGCGAAGCCCAGAAACGCGCCACTTCGGTATATCTCGTTGACCGCGTGGTCCCCATGCTTCCCGAGCATCTGAGCAACGGTATCTGCTCACTGAGGCCCAACGAGGAGAAGCTCACCTTCTCGTGCATATTCGAAATGGACTCGGCCGCCCGCGTCATCAACAGCCGCATCGGCCGCACCGTCATATGCAGCGACCGCCGCTATGCCTACGAAGAAGCCCAGGAAATCATCGAGACAGGCAAGGGTGACTATGTGGAGGAGATAATCACCCTCAACAACCTTGCCAAAATCATGCGCAAGGAGCGTTTCCAGAACGGCTCTGTGGAATTTGACCGTGCCGAGGTGAAATTTGACATTGACAAAGACGGCCATCCGACCGGCGTATATTTCAAGGAATCAAAAGACGCCAACAAGCTCATAGAAGAGTTCATGCTGCTGGCCAACCGCACTGTCGCCACATACATAGGCCGCGGCCAGACCAAGAAAAAATCCAAGGCATTCGTGTATCGTGTACACGACCAGCCGGATCCGGGCAAACTTCAGGATCTGGCCACAGTGGCCCGTGCATTCGGTTACAAAATCAAGACCTCAGGGTCTGCGAAGGAAGTCAACCGCTCTATCAACAAGATGCTCGCCGATGTCAAGGGACGTGCCGAGGAAAACTATCTGTCGACCCTCGCCATACGCTCTATGGCCAAGGCTATATACTCCACCGACAATATAGGCCACTACGGTCTCGGATTTGACTACTATACCCACTTCACATCGCCCATACGCCGCTTCCCCGACATGATGGTACACCGCTTGCTTGAGAAATATCTCGCCGGCGGACGCAGCGCGAGCCTCGAGAAGCTCAATGAGCAGTGCAGCCACTCATCCACCATGGAGCAGCTCGCGGCCAATGCCGAGCGTGCATCCATCAAATACAAGCAGGTGGAATACATGGCCGACCATCTCGGCGAAGTTTACACAGGCGTCATCTCCGGAGTGACCGAGTGGGGACTGTATGTAGAACTTGAGGAGAACCTATGTGAAGGCCTCGTGCCTGTGCGCGACCTCGCCGATGACTACTACGATTTCGATGAGAAAAACTATTCGCTCGTAGGACGCCGTCGCGGCACACGCTACCGTCTCGGCGACCGCGTCATCGTGAAAGTAGCGCGTACCGACCTTGACCGCAAGCAGCTGGACTTCATCCTCGTAGATGATCAGGGCAACCCCCTCTTCGAGCAGCGCGACCGCACCCACTCCCCCCGCAGCGGCAAGAAATCACGCAAAGACCCGCGCACCGACGAACGCCACGGCAAAAAACGCCGCAGCTAACCCTACTCGCTCCACCTGTCACAGTTCAAACCCTCCGTGTCGTTTCCGTTTCTAAGAAGTAACTCGGAATGTGGTTTTTGTGGCTTTAACCGTCAGCACAAAAACCTCTATTCTTTTTATTGACAATCAGCCTTCTTATTCAACGCCAATCCGTCACATATCACGCTGATTAACAAAAGTTTACCCACACACAACAATACTACCAACCACATTGACGCGCCACAGCCCCAAGCAATAAAGGTCGCGAACCTCATAATTATACTCGTCATTGTTTTGGCAACAGCCATCTCAACAGCTTTTCGCGCCTATTATACCACTCCAGTAGGCGACGATATAATATACTCATACATACTTGGACCTGAAACTCAGGCTAACGCCCCGGTCATTGGCCAGGTTACAAGCGTCTATGATGCAATACAATCACAGATAAATCAGTATTTACATTGCAACGGTCGCTTTCTTGTCCATATAGTTCTACAATCAATCTGCGGCCTATCTCCCCAAACCGGCTTCGCCCTATTCTGTGGCATACTTATCGCGTCGGTACTGGTATTGCTCATTTTATTTGCCATACCAGCGGCCCAACGACTCAATCCAGTCTACTGGTTAATTGCAGCATTCATTTTACTTTATCTTTTTCCAGGTCATTCAACCCTTTGGTTTTCAAGGGCTCTGTGCTGCAACTATCTACTACCTATGTGTCTCGTCTTATCATGGCTTGTTCTCTACCGCCATTGGAGGCATAAGATTTCATCATGGAGACTTCTCCTGCTATCTTTATTAGGATTCTGCACCGGATTTTCACATGAATGTTTCGCTCTGACGTTGTCAGGTGGATTATTTATATATGCTTTACGCAATTTAAAAAAACTCTTTACAATAAGTTCCATTCCTATATTATGTATGTGGGTCGGAACAATTCTTGTAGTCGTTTCTCCTGGCAATTTTCAGCGGCAAGGAGGGGAAATCAGTGGTCATTTTATAAATTTCATACACCTTCTACCTCATTTAAGTATCCTCTATCTATCTTTAGCCATTGTAGTCATATCGTACCTGCTAAACAAATCGGTCGCTCTAAATGTCACTCGAAATAAAGCAATAATCTGGTGGTCACTTCTGTTTGCTATTTTATTCGGAGTCATAGCCAATACTGGTTTATGGTCCCTGACCGGTGTTGAATTTTACGCAGCTATACTTTTAATCTCATATTTACCATGCCTGTCCATCACTTGCGGACGACATTCCGTTGTCACCATCGCCTTTTGCGCTATCTGCACAGTATTGTTGTCCATGCACCTTTCAGCCATAGTTAAAGGTCAGATCAAGCAATACGATGCCGAGCAATCAGCCATTGAGTCGTTCAAATCTTCTACATGTGGATTGGCATCATTTTATCAACCCCACCATAGCGACATAATATCCCCCTATATAATGTACATGGCTCCTAATAAATGGAACGCCTTCAGTCTGTCTCTAAAATATGACGGTTGCACAAAACCCTTCATATTTGCCGGACCTGACTACATGAGCATCATCAGAGGAGATAAATCCATGTCGCGACTGTTCATTCCAGGGTCTGCTGCTATGTATAAAGGCAACTACAACCTGTGGACTAAAACGAGAGACAATGATTACGTGAACATAACGCTACAACGTCTACGACAGCCTGTGATAGATATGTTCAGAAGTGCTAATGCAAGCAATATATTCATATGGACAGCTGGACCGTTACAGCAGTTGCCCTGCTCTGACAGTCTTCGTTTCATATTCCCATATTCCTCTCATACTATAATTGCCGCAGATATGGAGTGAAAGACACTGACGCTTACTCAGTAGCTTTTTTCTTCCATATGCCAAGAGTGAGTTGGCCTGTGCGCTGAGGACTTTTCCATATACATGTGTATAAGCCGGTGTTCTCTATAATACTGAAACACCCATCAGCATCGTTGGCATATATAAAATCTGCTTGACCAGACCTAAGAATCGAATCCTGATGCAATTTCATATCCTCAACTGCCCCATTCTGATGAAACCAATAACGTGAAACTGGTAAAATTTCAGAACTGATTCCGACTCCAACATCCAACGTTCTGTAACACAGAATTGTTGGATGCTCCTTTTTATGATGATTAAGCGCTATGATTTTGTCACCATTGGCATAGTCTGTATCATCAAATCCTGGATGATAAACCGGATACAAACTGTGAAGATACACTACAGTAAGTCCGACACATAGCCCATAAAATACGGATTTTTTCATTGATACATCATCAAGTCTATTCAGTCTATCGGCAATCCAGATAAGACCGAGCAAAGCAAACGAAAGACTGACCTGAAGATAATAGAGCCAATGATTGCCATAGCTACCTATTAAAAAAAACACACAGTAGCACAAAGGCAATATCCATCTCGCTATACCATATCTCCTAAACAGCATATAAGCTCCTGGCAAACTTAGCATAATTGACAGGACACTTATAGGCGAATGATAGATCTTTCTCGCTTCATTTATGTAAAACCCGATTAATTGGGATGCATCCCCTACACCCACAGTGCTTGCTGTTGCCATAAAATATTCTTGTATAAAAGGGGCAAAAGCTCCTACGCATACCAGATATGCAGCAAATGGCAGTGCAATGGCCGTCGCACCTGCAACAAAAGCACCCAACGACTTTACAAACCTCATTCCAGACTTCCACGATAACAGAAGCACCGCCAGACACAGCGACATCATCATAGCGGCAATAGACCACTTTATCAGCATGCATGACATCACTGCCACCCCAAACCAAGCTGCTTCCCAAACCGTCAGTGACACAATCTTGCCATCGTGATGCTGCCGGATAAGCCTAACCACAAGATAGATACCATATATGACTGGAAGGGTGCACCAAGTCTCGGCCCTTGTCTCCAAGAAAGAGAATCCGAAAAAATAAGGAATTGCCATGGTCATAGACACACACAGCGATAGACAGGGCCGCTGCAGGACTTCCATAGCTGTCAGCCAGCATATATAGAACGTAACTGACAGCACGATGACCGAGAGTATCCATACTCCGTGATAATCCGTAGGTGACATCCAATAACCTATCATCTCTATAAACCAAAGCAGGGGACCTTTGCTGTCAGAGAAGTCCACGTAGGGGATAAGCCCGTTGGCCCATGCTTTGCCCGACATGAAGAATATAGCCGAGTCTACATGGTTGTTTATGCTTGCAAGCGGAGAATCATTGCTGACAAACAGCATCACGACAAGCGTGAACAGCGATAATGCTGCTAATGCCTTTAGCTTCATCCGGCGTAAGAGTGATAATGATGACATCCTTATAATGGCCCTTTAATGCGTATTTTCAATACGCAAAATTACTATACTTTCGCCGATTAATCATCGCTCGGCGAGCCCATATGATTTTTTTGAGCCTCATTTAGCCATAATAACAGGGAAAATGAGTAAGTTTGTAGTTATTTAACACACGAATGAGCATGACACCCGAAGAAGAGGATAAACTGGTACAACAGGAGTTTCAAGATTTGCTCAACGGCTATCTTTCGAGCAACCATCGCAAGAAAGTCGAAATCATTGAGCGTGCCTTCAAATTTGCCAAAGAAGCCCACAAAGGTGTCAGACGACGCTCAGGCGAGCCTTACATACTCCATCCGATAGCGGTAGCCAAGATTGCGAGCCAGGAGATAGGTCTCGGCTCCACGAGCATATGCGCCGCGCTGCTCCATGATGTGGTCGAGGACACAGACTACACCGTAGAGGACATAGAGCAGCATTTCGGCAAAAAAATAGCACAGATAGTCGACGGACTGACCAAGATTTCAGGCGGCAAATTCGGTGACCGGGCATCGGTTCAGGCCGAGAATTTCCGCAAGCTCCTCCTGACCATGAGCGAGGACATCCGCGTAGTGCTGCTCAAGATGGCCGACCGCCTCCACAACATGCGCACCCTCGGCAGCATGGCTCCCAACAAGCAATACAAGATAGCCGGCGAGACCTTATATATATATGCACCCCTCGCCCACCGTCTCGGACTCTATGCCATCAAGACCGAACTCGAAGACCTCAGCTTCAAATACGAGCATCCAGCCGCCTACGAACGCATCACACGCCAGATCGAGGAATCCGAGGCACGCCGCACCGCCGTCTACAATGACTTCTCCGCGCCCATCACCCAACGCCTGTCGGCCATGGGCATCAAGTTTGAAGCCCGGGCACGCCTCAAGAGCGTCTACTCCATATGGCGCAAGATGGAGACGAAGCATATCCCGTTTCAAGAGGTCTATGACCTCTATGCCATGCGCATAATATATGACTGTGATGACCCTTCGCAGGAAAAGACCATATGCTGGAACATCTACGCCGCCCTGACCGACCTCTACAAGCTCCACCCCGAACGCACACGTGACTGGGTGTCAGTGCCTAAGGCCAACGGCTACCAGGCCCTGCATGTCACCCTCATGGGCCCGGACGGCAACTGGGTCGAAGTGCAGATACGCTCGCGCCGCATGGACGACATCGCGGAGAAGGGCTTTGCCGCCCACTGGCGTTACAAGATAGGCGAAGGCGACGAAGAGAGCGAGCTCACCGTATGGCTCAAGACCATCAAGGATGTGCTTGACGACCCCAACCCCAACGCCCTTGACTTCCTTGACACGCTAAAACTCAATCTATTTGCCAACGAGATAGTAGTGTTCACCCCCAAGGGCGAACTTATCACCCTCCCCACCAACTCCACCGTACTCGATGTAGCATACCATCTCCACTCCGAGCTGGGCAACAAATGCATCGCCGGCAAAGTCAACCACAAACTCGTCCCCCTCTCCCACCGCCTCATGAGCGGCGACCAGGTCGAAGTCCTGACATCCCAGTCACAGAAGCCGAGTCCCGACTGGCTTAAATTCCTTGCCACGGCCAAGGCCAAAACCCGTCTGCGCAACGCCCTCAGACGCGAACGCATGCCGGTTATAGAGCGCGGACATAAAATCTACGACGAATACCTGACCCGCAACGGCATCACCGAGAGCAATGAGGTGACCACAAAGCTCCTCGGGCACTTCCACGTCCCTAACAAGGATGAGCTGTTCTACAGCCTCGGTGCCGAGGAAATCGAACTCGACGATTACATCATACGCTCCTTCAAGTCTCCGCAGGATGAAGCAAAAGCATCAGAGAAGAAGGCATTCATAGGCCGACTCTGGCCCTTTGGGCGCAACAACTCAGGCAAAGCTCCCAAGACATCCATGACCACCGTCCCGGTCAAAATCAACCCCAAGGAGACTTATATGCTGGTTGACAACGGCATAGAGCGCAACTTCATCATCAGAGACTGCTGTTCGCCGGTGCCAGGAGACGATGTGATGGGATTCGTCAATTCCACCGACAAAGTTGAAGTCCATGCCTTGGACTGCCCTCGCGCCGCCGCACTCAAGGCCACATACGGCCCGCGCATCATAGCCACCCAGTGGCAGAATGTCAGTACATCCTTCCGCGCCACTATACACATGGAGGGCATAGACCGCCGCGGCATACTCCAGGAAATCACCGGCGTAATCTCCAAAATACCACATATCGACATCCGCGGTTTCAGCATAGAAGCCAGCAAAGAGGTATTTAACGGCGACCTCACAGTTCTCACCACCGACACGGCTGCCCTGGAGGACATCATATCGCGTCTGCTGAAAGTCAAAGGCATCCTCAGCGCAGTCAGAGTAAATTCATAGAGTCGTATAAACCCACCACGACATGAAAGATAAGAGTTTCTGGGTCAAATGTCTGCTTTTTGTCTGCTCAGTGTTTCTGATAATTTATTTTCAGCCCGAAGCCGACGAAAACCATTATGTATATGAGGTGTCACGTCCGTGGAATTATCCGCTGCTGACAGCCCCCTACGACATACCCATCCATCTTGATTCGGTAAGCGCACGCAAAGTAAAGGACAGCATAGACCGCACGTTTGACCCTGTGTACACACGCGACACCGGCATGGAGCTGCGTGTCGAAAACGATTATGCCCGCCGTCTGAGCAACCAACGCAGCAGTTCCGACGAACGCAAGAGCCTCCATCTGCTCATCTCGCAGCTCAAGAAGCTCTATAACCGCGGCATAGTCGACCAGACCACATATGCCGAAATCGAAGCCGGACGCATGCCGCGTGTCCGTTTCATCGTCAACAACTCGGCCATCTCTGCCTCTACATCGGGCTATATGTCAGTGCGTCAGGCATATGCAGCCCTTGACAGCGCACTGCGCCAGCATAATCTCCAGGGCACCCTGACCCCGGCAGAACTCGCTGCAGCCCTCCAGCCCAACATCACTTATGACTCGATAGAGAGCGAGCGCATACTCCAGCAGCTCTACCAGAAGGCCATGGCTCCTGTTGGAGTCATACAGCAGGGCGAACGAATCATTGACCAGGGCGACATCGTCACCCCACAGCTTGAGTCCATACTCAACACGTTCGAGCAGCTCCAGCAAGAGCGGAGCCAATCAGCCGTCACCGACCATTTCTACCCCGTGCTCGGCCAGGTACTATATGTGGTCATCCTCCTGAGCGCGCTCTACGTGTTCCTTGCGTTCTTCCGTCCCGACTACTTTGCCAATGTCAGGATGATGACCTTCCTGATGGTGATCCTGACAGCCTTTGCGTTTGTCAGCTTCATTATGAACGCCACCGTGACGAGCGGCCTCTACGTGATGCCTCTCACCATCCTGCCCATCATGGTGCTCATCTTCGCAGACTCGCGCACGGCCATGTTCATCTTCCTTGTGTTGGTGCTCATAGTGGCCACCGCAGCAGCCGCGCCGCTTGAATTTGTCATGATACAGTTTGTGGCCGGAGTGGCTGCCATCACCTCCATACGCGAACTGTCGAAGCGCAGCCACCTGGTGCGCACAGCCGTATTCATCTTCCTGGCCTACTCCATCAGCTATGTGGCATTCGAACTGCTCCACCTCGGCACTCTCGACAAGCTCAGCACCCACATGTTTCTGGCTTTCGGATTCAATGCCCTGCTCATATCGTTTGCCTACTTCCTGATTTTCATATTTGAAAAAGTATTCGGATTCACCTCAAGAGTGACCCTCGTGGAGCTGAGCGACATCAACAACCCGATACTCCGCGAGCTCTCGGAGGAGTGTCCCGGCACCTTCCAGCACTCCATGGCTGTCAGCAATCTCGCATCGGCCGCCGCAGTGCGCATCGGAGCCAACGTGCAGCTCGTCCGCGCCGGCGCGCTCTACCATGACATCGGCAAAATCAACAATCCAGCCTTTTTCACCGAAAACCAGCACGGAGTCAACCCCCACGATGTACTTGACCCCGTGCAGAGCGCACGCATAGTAATCAACCATGTCACCGACGGACTGAAACTGGCCGACAAGCACAAGCTGCCGCAGGTAATCCGCGACTTCATATCCGAGCACCACGGACGCGGCGTGGCCAAATACTTCTACAACACCTACTGCCAGACCCATCCCGACGAGGAGGTGGATCCCGCGCCGTTCACCTATCCGGGTCCCAATCCGCGCAGCCGCGAGACATCACTGCTGATGATGGCCGATGCGGTAGAAGCCGCATCCCGTTCGCTCAAAGACCACTCGGCTCAAGCCATATCCGATCTCGTAAACCGCATAATCGACCAGCAGATAGCCGACGGCCTCCACAACGACTCACCTCTGAGTTTCCGCGACATAAAGATGGTCAAGGACATCTTCACCCAGAGACTCCGCACCCTCTATCACTCACGGGTATCCTACCCCGAGGCAGTCAAGCCCAAAGACGCCTCAGCACCATCAGACACTAACACTGACGAATCTACAACTACACCCCCTTCAGCAAAATGAACATAACCGTATATTGCTCCTCCCGCAGCGGACTGCGTGAATCTTTTGACGAAAGCGCCACCAAAATCGGACGTTGGATCGGCGAAAACGGCCATACACTCATCTACGGAGGCATAGGCCTCGGCGACATGAAACTTGTGGCCGAAAGCTGCAAACAGGCCGGAGGCCGCGTCATAGGAGTAGTCCCCTCGCCGCGCCACAGCGACAAATGGCCGGGCAACGAAGAGAACCTGTTTCCCGAAGACCTCAACCAGCGCAAAGACATAATGATCAACCTCGGCGAGCGTTTCATAGCCCTCCCCGGTGGCTACGGCACCCTTGACGAGATACTCGCCACGCTGGCCATGATGTCGTTCACCATCACCGACCCGTCACACCGCATAATGATAGTCAACATCGACGGACTTTATGACCATCTCATAGCCCAGTTTGACACTATGGCCGACCTCGGGCTGCTCGACCGCAAGATTCTGACACGCATAGAAATCGTATCATCCACCGCCGAAGCCCTTGAGCGTCTGCCCCAATTCTGCAAATAAGAGGGTGTTTAATAACACAAGTTAAATCCTGAGTGGTGTATCTTTTGATTAAATGGCTGGTTGTGAGGAGGAA
>UQDU01000024.1 GCA_900539915.1 uncultured Bacteroidales bacterium
T
The DNA here is from genome assembly GCA_900539915.1 of uncultured Bacteroidales bacterium. Taxonomy (GTDB): domain Bacteria; phylum Bacteroidota; class Bacteroidia; order Bacteroidales; family Muribaculaceae; genus Amulumruptor. The sequence continues at coordinate 2 of UQDU01000024.1, forward strand.
CCATCTCAAAATCCGCAGCTCAGGATTTAACTTTTGTTATTAAACACCCTCTTAAGGAGGCCGATATAACGAGACTGTCCCGACGAAAATTCGTCAGGACAGCCAATGTAGCGAATTCGGGATTCGAACCCGAGTTTCCGCCGTGAGAGGGCGGCGTGCTAGGCCTCTACACTAAATCGCCATATGCACCCTTTGGTCTATGTCTCGCAAACTTTGAGAGGATGCCTCTCTCATTTGCACTGCAAAGTTATAACCTTTTTGCGATTTTCCAACTGTCATTTTTGTTAAAAAATCAGAAATACGCCTGACAAGCATCATGTGGCACCCCATTGACTGAAGCCAGACACCACCTCGGGGGAATGATGGTCAGAGCTTGAGCTTGCGTCGCAGCGGACCGCCGGAGGGATTGATGCGGCGGTAGATACGGCGCATCATAAGCCAGATGGGCGACGGAGCACCTGATATATCGGCGGTCATTGTCTCGGCCATAGTAGGCACGATGACGTTAGCAGTGCCCGTATGTTCGGGATACAGGATTATCAGATTATTGGACGAGAAATACTTTTGCAGGAATTCCGGCAACTCGTCCATCGAAGGGCTGAACGACACAGAGGATCGCCGTGCTGAAACCACCACCAGCAAGTCGTCTTCATGGATGCGGTTAGGCAGCAGCACGAAATCATCGTCATAACTGATTTCCACATATTCCTGACGTATGCCGAAACGGCCTGTCTGGAGCACCGACCGTATGGTACGGTTGGTCTCGTCGGCTCCGCAGAACACCACCTTGCAACCCACCTCACGTGTAAGATTGCCTACGGCTTCCACCCAGTGGCGGAAACCGCCCTCATACTGAGCCTTTGATGGCACCACCACCACTATGCGCGAGAGGGTATTGACCGGGATAAATATACGGCTGATGACCACCATGGCATTGGTGGATTTGAGCAGCTGCTCGATTTTGGAGCCGAGAAACGTATCAATGATACGGCTGCGCCTGTGCAAGCCGAGATGGAGCGTGGATATATCCCGTTCGGCCATGGTGTTAAGCACGCCTGTGACTATGTTGATGTCGTATCTCTCTATAGGTATCAGACGTGACGAAGTGGCATTGGCCGCCTTCTGCGCCTCCTCCAAGGAGTTCTGGCCGATGGTCCTCGATGCTCGTGCGTTGTCACTGCGGACATGCAGCGCATAGAGCTTGTTATACTGGCTCTGTTTGCCCTGCATATACCTTGCCACCTCCACCATCTGCTTCGCGCTATGGGGCGCGGCCACGGATATAAGCGTATGATGCGCTTTCTGGGCTGTCCCCTCCTCTGCATCTGACTCTTTCTCGACATTACGCAACACGAGCTTTCTCGCGGCCCTCTCAACGCCAAACGATGACACAGTACACGTAATCAGGATCATCAGCACCGTGGCATTGAGGACAGCCTCGTCAAACACACCGAGCTTATGACCTATCATCACCACGGCAAGGGCTACAGCCGTGTGGGCATTGCTCAACTGATACATCATGGAGCGGTCAATGGACGAAAGCCGGAACGACAGCTGGGCGACAAATGCCGCAAGCCACTTGACCACCATGGCCACGGCACACATCACGGCAGCGACCTGCAAGGTCATCAGATCCGACGCCACAAGGCGCACATTGATCATCATGCCCACCCCTATCAGGAAATAAGGGATGAATATCGAATTGCCGACAAACTCTATCCTTCCCATCAACGACGACCGAGAAGGTATGTAGCGGTTGAGCACGAGTCCGGCATAGAATGCGCCGAATACGCCCTCTATGCCTATGAACGAAGCGATGGCGGCTGCGATGAACACAAGAGTGAGAACATAGATGAACTGTACCGTGTCATCGTGGTACCGGCGGAAAAACCAGCGAGTCAGACGCGGATACACCACCGTCACGAGGAGACAGTACAGCACCAGTCCGCCGAAAAGCCTCAACAGATTCAGCACCTCAAACGCACCGAACTTGATGACATCGGCTATGGAAGCCAGCACCATAAGCGACCCGAGCACCGTCACAATCGTACCGGCCACCGCAATTATGACCGCCGGCGACTTGGTAAGGCCGAAACGGCTTACGATGGGATAGCCTATCAGAGTGTGCGCGGCAAACATTGAGGCCATCAGCGTGGCCGTAAGCCAGGTCATGCCGAGAGCATAGTGCACGGCCACCGCTCCGAGAACGAGCGGGATGAGAAAAGTCATGGCACCGAATGCAAGCCCCTTGGAGAGGTTTTTCTTCAGGTGGTACATGTCAATCTCTATGCCGGCAAGAAACATGAGATACAGAAGGCCCACTTGCCCGAACACCTCAAATCCGGCGTCACGGGCAAGCAGGCCAAGTCCATAAGGCCCCACCAATATGCCTCCTGCAATAAGCCCGATAATATGCGGAATCTTGAGCTTATTGAGCAACAGAGGTGCCAGCAGTATTATGAGTAATACTGTCAGAAATATGGCTACAGGAGAGGTGATGAGAGGCATGCCTCTGCTTTATTTCTTATGTGCGAGCATATACTGGGCTATCTGCACTGCATTGAGAGCCGCGCCCTTCTTGATCTGGTCACCAACGATCCAGAACGACAGGCCATTGGCGTTGGCGATGTCTTCGCGGATACGGCCTACATACACGGGATCTTTTCCGGCTATATCAAGCGGCATGGGATACTGCTTGTTGGCAGGGTCATCGACCACCACTACCCCCTCGGCCTTGGAGAATGCTTCACGAGCCTCGGCCGGAGTGACGGGACGCTCGGTCTCCACCCATATGGCCTCGCTGTGGGCACGCATAACAGGGACACGCACACACATAGCGCTGACTGACAGCTCGGGAGCGTGCATGATCTTGCGAGTCTCGTTAAACATCTTCATCTCCTCCTTGGTGTAACCGTTGTCCATAAACACATCGATGTGGGGGATGACATTATATGCGAGCTGATAGGCGAATTTCTCCACAGTAGGTTCCTCGCCACGCTGGAGCTGGGCATACTGCTCTATCAGTTCGTCCATAGCGGCTGCACCGGCACCGCTGGCAGCCTGGTATGTAGCCACATGCACCCTCTTTATAGGAGTCAGGTCATTGATGGGCTTGAGAGCCACTACCATCTGTATGGTGGTGCAGTTGGGATTGGCGATGATATTACGGGGAGCGTTGAAAGCGTCGTCGCCGTTGACCTCGGGCACTACGAGAGGTACATCGGTGTCCATGCGGAACGCGCTGGAGTTGTCAATCATCACAGCACCGTATTTGGTGATAGTGTCAGCATATTCCTTGGATGTGCCGGCACCTGCCGATGTGAAAGCGAAGTCTATGCCACGGAAATCCTCGGCGTCATGGGTCAGCTCCTTGACGGTGATTTCCTTGCCCTTGAATTTATATGTGCGGCCTGCGCTACGCTTGGAGCCGAAAAGGCGCAATTCGTCAATAGGGAAATTTTGTTCGTCAAGAACGCGCAGGAATTCCTGGCCTACGGCGCCGCTGGCACCCACGATAGCAACTTTCATTGTGTTGGATAGGATAGTGTGTGAGTATGTGAATGTAAAAATGAGTCTTTTATTCGGGTGCAAATTTACACATTTTCACGCGAAGTTTAACACATTATGTCATTAAATTGTTATCTTTACCAGCCATATGTAAATACAGACCAATGGAACGACAGACTTCACTCACAGCTTATATCTCAGAATCAATAAGACAAAACTGGGACATGGAGGCACTGTGTGACATGCATGGTGCCAATCTAACGTATAAGGATGTAGGGCGCAAAATAGCCAAACTGCATATATTCTTTGAGAAAACCGGCATACGCAAGGGCGACAAGATAGCCCTGTGCGGACGTAACTCCGCCAACTGGGCCGTGGCTGCCATGGCCTGTCTGACCTATGGAGCTGTGGCTGTGCCGATACTCAACGAATTCAAGCCCGATACCATACATCACCTGGTCAATGACAGCGATGCCAAACTGCTGTTTACTACCGGCACGCAGTGGAACAATCTTGACGGCAACTGCATGCCGGCACTGACAGGCATAATCCGCATCCACGATTTCAGCATATTGCTGTCACGCTCGAAAAAGCTGACCGAAACGCGCTCAAAGCTCAACCTGTATTTCGGCGAGAAATACCCCGAACGCTTCTCGGCTGCCGATGTCAGCTATGCCGAGCCCGACCCGTCGACGATGGCTCTGATAAACTACACATCAGGCTCGTCAGGCTTCTCAAAGGGTGTGATGCTCAGTTACAAAAACCTGTGGAGCAACATACAGTTCTGCATCGACGGACTGACCTTCCTCAAGCCCGGCGACGGCATGGTGTGCATGCTGCCGCTCGCCCATATGTATGGGTTCGTAGTAGAGATGCTACATCCGTTTGTCAAGGGGTGCAACATCCATTTCCTCAGCCGCACCCCATCGCCGCGAGTAATCATGGAAGCATTTGCCGAGGTGCGCCCCAAGCTCGTCATCACCGTGCCCCTGATACTTGAGAAAATCATCAAATCGAAGGTATTCCCTGTTATCGACAAGCCGCTGATGAAGATGCTGCTCAAAGTGCCGGTCATCAACGACCGCATACTTGCCGAAATCAGGGCCAAGATAATCAATGTGTTCGGCGGACAGCTCAAGGAGATAATCATAGGCGGCGCTGCCCTCAACAAGGACGTGGAGGCATTTCTGCGCAAAATCCGTTTCCCCTTCACTGTGGGCTACGGCATGACCGAGTGTGCGCCTCTGGTGGCATACTGCCCCTGGGACAAGCAGAAACCCGGCGCATGCGGACGCATAGCTCCCCGTATGGAGATGAAAGTCGACTCTCCTGACGGCACGAAAATACCCGGGGTGCTCATGCTCCGAGGCGACAATGTGATGATGGGATACTACAAGAATCCGACAGCCACATCGGAAGCCCTCAAAGACGGATGGCTCAATACCGGTGACATATGCACCGTTGACTCTGACGGCTTCATATTTCTGCGCGGACGCGACAAGAACATGATACTCGGACCGTCAGGCCAGAACATCTATCCCGAAGAGATAGAGCAGAAGCTCAACAATATGCCACTGGTAGCCGAGTCGCTTGTCATAGACGACGGCGACGGCAAACTTGCAGCCCTGATATATCCCGACATCGAGGGCGCCACGGCACAAGGCATCCCCCTGTCACAGCTTGAATCACTCATGCAAGACAATATCAAGATGCTCAACAAGGAGCTGCCGGCCTACTCGCAGATCCGCCGCCTCAAAATCCACCACGAGGAGTTTGAGAAAACCCCTAAGCGGTCAATCAAGCGGTTTTTGTACACGCATCACTAAGATTATAACTCTTATAAATTTTATAATTCTTATACATGAAAGCCGGGCGACTCAGCAGAGCCGCCCGGTTTCATATAGATATATTGATAAATCAGGATTGGAATCAGTTCATCTTGATGAACGCGGGAATCCAGGCTTTGACACTGACATTGTCGCTGACATTGCCTCCATTGATGAGGTCAATGCCGCTTCCGCCGATGCTGACGTTCTGGTCGGTTTCAGAGAAGATGCAGATTACCTTGTTGCCGGTCTGCGAGTCAGTCTTTGTGATAATCTCGCACTTGTTACCCTCCTTACGGCTTACGGTGCCGCGCCAGAGAGCCGGGTTGGCAGCACGAGCCTTGAAGTACTTGGCTGTGTAGTCGTGTACTTTCTGCTCGTTCTGGTTGAAACCGGATATGCGTCCTGAGGTACGGGCCTTGTTGTCGGCATTGCCATTGCCGCTTTTGTCTCCGATTTCATCACCATAGTATGTACATGTCGGGCCGGAATATGCAGCCACGGCAGCATGGCGTGTGATCAGTTCGTTGGTCCTTGAATTCACATCAGCGAAATCACCTACTCGCGACGTGTCATGGTTAGACAGGAAAATGGTCGGATTGACACCGCTGTCGCGGTAGCCGCGACCGGCAGCATCGCTTGCCAGAAACCAGCCGATCGAACGGACACCGTTTTTGAGCTTGACAAGATTGTCCTTACCGTCAAAGTCCATGACGCTCTTAAGACCATCCTGCTTGGTGACAGTGATGGAGCCGGCTCCGGTCCAGTCCTCGCCTACCATATAGCCGAGAGTACCCCACTTCTCACCGCGCGACCTGCGTTCCTGAGCCACGCGCTCCACTTCTTCGCGAAGGTCCTTCCAGTAGTTGTGACCACCCTGATATACCTGGTAGCACTGGTCGAGACGCCAACCGTCCACGCCCTTGTTCATCCAGTAACGGACTACCTCCTTGAAATATTCAAGAGAACCTGGGTATGATATATTGCCGGCATCAGTACCACGGACATTGTTAGCTGTAGTGCTGTCAATCCACTTGCCATTGGGCGAAGCTGAGTTGACACCGCCATGATGACCGAAAACGCCATCAAGGATAATATAGATACCCTTTTCATGAGCCTTGCGCACGAGTTCGTCAAACTCTGCCTCAGTGCCGAATTTGGGGTCAACCTTGAAATAGTTGGTGCAGAAGTAGCCTGTAGCCTGTAGCTTCTCGCCGCCCTGACCGTTGGTAGAATCAAAGATGGGAGTCATCCAGATGGCGTTCATGCCGAGATCCTTGATGTAGTCAAGGGCATCGATGATACCGCGGAGGTTACCGTTTTTGCGGTGTCCTCCGGGACCCCACATGTCGCTGTAGCCTGACGCACCGCCGTCGCCATGCTGGAAGGAACCTACCATCACCTGATAGATTGACAGCTCGCGCCAGTCGCCTGTAAGGTTATCCTCATAGACCGGGGTTGAGTCATCGCGAGTGAACGAAACATTGGCAGTAGTAGTGCCCTGGGCATTTGTCGCCGATACCGAGAGGCTACCTGTAGCCTTATCGGAAGTCAGATACTGGCTGACAGACACACTGTTGCTGCCGTTCTGGAGCGAAAGGCTCTTGCCGTTGAAAGTACCGCTGATAGATGTGGCATCATTATTGATGACTACGGTTATAGTTGCAGATCCTTTGACAGTACCGCCGTTGGGGTTGATGGTTACGGAGGGCTTCTGAGGGGTGGGATCGTCAACTTTGCTTGTGTATGAACCGTCCTGATGGTAGGTGGCTTTGTCAACATAATTCAGGTCGCCACCGCCTATCCTATTATCGCCTTCATGGATAATGATCTGCTTCGGAAGAGATTTGCCAGAGGGAACAGCCCAATACCATTTGCCATTTTTCTTGGTCATGTTGTCACCAGGCCATTTACCTGCCGTAGTGCAATTGGTGTTGCCGTCAATCCAAGCCCACACCTGGGGAGCTGAGAATGTGCCGTCATAGTATACGTAATGCTCGTCAACGCCGCCCGGCTTCATGGTGTAGGTGAACGACTGTACATTAGATCCGGCAGCATTCTCCACATAGGTAGAGAGCGTAGTGGTCTCGGTAAATGTCAGAGCAGAGGAGTAGACAGGTGACGATGCCGTAGCAGTGCCGGAGGTAGAGTAATGGATGGGAGTGCCTACGGGATTGACAGAGAGTGTCACGCTGACACTGCCCTCAAACTCACCACCTGCGGGGCTGGCTGTCACAACGGGCTTTGGAGCCTGACCCTTGGTGTAAGTGAATGTCTGGACGTTAGAGCCGTTGGCGTTGCTTACGTATGTCTTGAGGGTGGTAGTCTGAGTGAAAGTGAGCGGAGCGCTGTAGGTATCTGACGATTCCGAAGGTGTAGAGCCATCGACAGTATAATGGATGTCAGCACCCTGGGTAGAGCGTAGGGTTACAGTCACACTTTCTGTGAATGTAGAACCAGAAGGAGGATTGGCTATAACGGTCGGCTTGACAGGCTGAGGATTAGAACCTTGCTGGATAGTACCATAAGGTTCAAGAAGCAGCACAGGACCAGAAGCGGCGATGGTCACCTTGCCACCTGTTACAGTAGCAGTGTTGGCGGTGTTGTAACCATCCATCACCTTTGTTCCGTCGGCAAAGTGGTCGCCGACGCTGACAGTGTAGGTCTGACCAGCTGAAGTATTGAGTTTGATGACTACAGCATTGCTGTATTCACCTTCGGAGAACTTGCGTCCGTAAGTATCTGAGCCGAGGTCGGTCTGTGTACCGGCACCTACGGCAGCGTTGCGGCGACGGAACTGACCGATGGTCTGCCAATGCTTGTTGTCAGCATTGTCTACAGCATCCCAGTTGAAGTCGCTACGGGTGATCATCGACTGGTCACCGCCGCAGTTGCTTGACATGTAGGGGCGAGAAGTCTCATCACCATAATATATCTGCGCACCACCGGGGCAGAGCAGAAGCATAGTGGCAACTTTCTTCTGGTCACCCGGACGATGAAGTCCTGTATCGTGGCTTGAAACGTAGTTGAGTACCTGACGGCCATTGGGGCTGTTGCAATAGTTGGCATAATACTTCCAATCCGAGGTAGAGGGAGTGCGACCCTGGCTGCCTTCTGAGGAATTGAAAGCGAAGTTGATCATGGAGTCGAAGCCGCCTTCGGTAAAGTAACCCACATCACCGTGATCCCAGCCGAAAGCCTCGCCTGTCATCCAGAAATCCTCATCCCAGCCCATGGCATACTCGTCGGCACGGTCAGAGTTACGCCAATTGTTAAGAGCCTGGTTACAAGCGTTTTTGAGCTGGTTCCAACGGCTCTTTTCAAGATGCTTGGCTGTGTCGCAGCGGAAACCGTCGATACCGAAGTATTCTACCCAACCGGCAAGCCAGTTGATCAGATAATCGGCGGGAGCACCCTTGCTGTCAGTGCGCCAGCCCTCAAGGTTGGGCAGACGGTAGTTGTCATATTCGCCACCCTTTTCAGCTGCCCACTTCATCTTGAGGAACGGAGGTATTTCGACCGGCGATGTTCTCTCAGTCACGATGTCGGGCAGGCCAGCCAGCGGCTTGGTGTAGTCACTGCCTCCTTCGGGAGCGAAACCAGCGTTCGGTGCCCAGCTGCGGTCACCGAATGCGCGTACCCAGGGACCCCACCAGTTGCCCCATTTACCCTGCTCGTCGGCATTGAAAGATATTTCATTGCTCTCCGACCACATGGAATACGGCTTGCCGGAGGGCACCCAGCCAGCCTGGGGAGTGCCGTTGAAGTTACCGAAGTCATAGTCCACGCCGTCATCAAGTGTGGAGTAGCCGGTATGGTTCATCACGATGTCCATAACCACGCGGATACCACGCTTATGGGCTTCGGTGACAAAATCCTTCATGTCTTGGATGGTACCCATGTTGCGGTCCATATATGTCCAGTCAAGGGCATAATATCCATGGAACGCATAGTGGGGGAACGCATCATTTTTTCCACCGGTCCATCCGTGCATCTGCTCGTAGGGAGCGGTGATCCAGATGGCGTTGACACCGAGCTTGTCAAGGTAGTCAAGCTTCTGTGTCAGGCCCTTTATATCGCCGCCGTGGAAAGTGGCCACATCGGCATCGCCTGACAGACGCTTGCGGTGGTAGGAATTGTCATTGGAGGTGTCGCCGTTGTAGAAACGGTCTGTGAGCACGAAATAGATATTCGCATTTTTCCATGTGAAATATTCATCACGGACCACCTGAGGAGTCTTGATATTGACAGTGTAAGTCTTGGTAGAGTTGCCGCTGCGGACGGTGTAGGTGATGACATTGTCACCGCCGTCAAGGTTGGCGAGCGAGTGGTTAGTCATCGGCGCACCGTTGAAGTCTATGGCAACGGTAGCGTCAGATGCCGAGGGCACTGCCGACATGGTCAGCATTGAGACATCCTCAAGCTCCACATTGTAAGTAGTGGTGGATGACGAGAATCCCGAAAGGATGTTGCGTCCGTCGACACGCAGCTCGAGGTCGCTGAGAGAAGCGTCGCCGGAGTTGACGGCAGCATAGACCGATGCACCGGCAATAATTCCGGACATCAGCATCGCCAGCTTGCGGCGTATGGTGAATTTATGATTTTTCATCGTTATGTCGTAGAATATAATGCGGTTTATCGCTTGATTATGATATGGTTATATATCTGGTCAGCTCCACGCAGATTGAGCACATAGGCTCCGGGAGAAAGATGGCTGAAATCTATAGACACGCTGCGACCCGAGACAGTGCCGCTGCCGGCATCTGCACCAGAGATGGCCACTATGCGGTAGCTTTCAAGGTCACGAGGAGCCTCAACATTGAGCATATCCACTACAGGATTAGGCCATACGCGTATAGTCAACTCGCTGTCAGCACCTATATTATCTATAGCCGACTGGCCGTAGAATGATTCGGGGAAGGGATTTGGCTGCGGCTCTCTCATGATGGCAAGCACAGGGTATTCCTTACCTTCTTTGTTTTCCCACTTCCATATGGAGGGGAACTGCCAACCGAGAGTGTTGCTGTAGGTGGCCTGGGCATGGAGGTCTGACGATGTCACGGAGTGGTCGCCATGCTGTGTCCATGACTGTAAGGAGGATATACCGTTCCAGGCCATGTTGCCTGTCGAACGGTTTTCAGGGTTGTTGTTACCGCCGAAACGTGCCACATATTCATTGGTCGAGAGGACTCCCTCATTGACTGCCACAGAGTTGGCTATAGAGCCGTAATTGGCACCGACCATACCGCCGATATAGTTTTTGCCGCGCACCTCGCCTGTAGCATAGGAGTTGCTGACATTACCGAGGTTCTTGCCCACGAGACCGCCGGCAGCATACTGGTCGGCAGCGTTGACATCGGCTGTAGAATAGCAGTTGGTGATGGTAGCTCCGGCATTGAAGCCTACGAGACCGCCGGCAGCGAGTGATTTGGCATTGACGCTGCCTGAGGTGTAGCACTGGTCAATCTTGCCGGAAATAGCGTGACCTACAAGGATACCCACATATGCCTGACCCTCGACAGAGGCATTTGTCACGGCTACACCCTTGATGTCGGCACCGTCAATGGCACCGAAAAGACCTGCCGCCTGACCGAGTGCGGTCTGCGACACCGAAAGGTCGGAAATAGTGTATCCGTCACCATCAAAGTGAGCCTTGAACGGTGAGCCTATCGAGCCGATAGTCACGCCTGCAGGGGCTGCGATGTCGGCAGTCAGTTTCAGATAGATGTCAGAAGCCCAGTCGGCAGGATATTCCGCAAGATCCTTGAGGTCCTGAGCCTTGCCGATCAGGAAAGGCGATGCGGCAGTGCCTTCGCCACCTGAATAGGCCGTCTTGCGACCCTGCACGACACTGATTTTGGTATCAGCTGTCTGGGCACTTGACGTTCGTGCTATGAAGCACAGCTCGGTCAGACCTTCCATCTGTGAGTCGGTCAGACCGTAAAATTTCTGGATGTTGTCAATGCGAATCTGATAGCCACCGTTGGCAGCAGTCATCTTGAATTTGGCATTGATAGCATCAGCCCATTTAAATGGAGTTACTTCGGCACCTGATACGATACACCATGTATAGGCGTACACATCATTGCCCATTGAATTTGTTGTGACCGTTACAGTCACCGGCTTGTTCGTCACGGCAGGAGAGGGATCCGACGAAGCGGAAGCCTGCTGTCCGTCAGCCCAACATACCGAGGGCAGGACGAAAGCCATCAAAGCAAGAAATAACTTTGACCTCATGAGAGAATGTAGAATTAATGATTAGAGATTATTGATAAGAAATTAAAGTAAGAGTGCCAGAGCAAATCATGGCATTTTTTCAATCACAAAGCTACAAAAACACAATGAAATATAAAAAACCGCCTCTAACTATTAATGAACATTAACAATAGGGGCGATTGAGCTAAATTATTAAAATAATTTATCCTTTGCCTTCTATAACGGACAACAGTTGGGTGGCGGCGTTTTTCGTATCTACCTTTGTGATGATGTGGGTGATGTGATGCGAGGCATCTGTCACAAAGGTGGTGCGCACGGTGCCCATGTACTCGCGTCCGGCCATCTTCTTTTTCTGCCATACGCCGAATGCCTGGTTGACATCTGTGGTCGGGTCACTAAGCAGCGTGAAGGGCAACGCATATTTATCGGCAAACTTCATATGGCTGGCTACCGAGTCTTTGCTTATGCCTATCACCTTGTAACCGGCGGCTGCTATAGCCGCATCACCGTCACGCAGCGAGCAGGCCTCAGCCGTACATCCGGGGGTATTGTCCTTGGGATAAAAATAAATCACGAGAGGCGTACCTTCAAAGTCAGATGCATGCACCTCTTTGCCGTCACTGCCGAGTCCTAAGAAATCGGGAATCATGTCCCCTACTTTTAAATCCATAGTAATCAGTATTTTTTATAAATTGTCTATCTTTGTGCCAAAGATAGATATTGGCGCCATAACAACCACAACAATATATCATAAAAAACTTTAACTGAAACCCCGGCAATTATATATGACTACCCGACTGTTTATCACCGCACTAATAATCACAACAACCCTGACCATGACTGCCCAACAAAAGAAACTTCCGGCCTCCTCGACACTCGGCGGCATGCCTATGAATGAAGTCATGGCAAACCGCCACAGCATCCGTGAATTTGACCCGGCTCGCGAAATCAATGACTCCACGCTGAGTCAACTGCTTTGGATGACCACGGGCATAAACCGTCCTGACGCCCAGCCATCTCCATCCGGCGCTCCTGTCAACCGAACGAATCCTACGGCCCGGAATTTCCAGGAAATACGCACGTTTGTGATTGACAAAAACGGCGCATGGGAATACATCCCCGAATCCCATAGTCTGAGTCTTGTGAAGGCCGGTGACCACAGGCATCTTGTTGCCGGCACCAAAGAATTTTCTCAGGATTTCGTACTCAACGCTCCGGCGGCCATTGTTTTCGTAGCTGATATGACCAATCTTCCGTCCGGAGAACAATCACGCTCCATGGCGATGGTAGATGTGGGCATAGCTTGCCAGAACCTCAACCTCGCATGCACATCCGAAGGCATAGCCACTGTGCCGCGCGCCACTATGGATGTCAAAGGCATATCTGAGCTTTTAGGCCTGACTGCCATGCAATTACCCGTAATGAACAACCCGATAGGATATGCAAAATAACCCGCCGCATACCACCGAAGCAGAGACAGCATCGGTCAGACCGCTTTTATGACCATGAATATAGAAGAAGTAAGGGAGTATGGGCTTTCATTGCCTTCAGCCACAGAGAGATGCCCTTTCGGCCCTGACACATTGGCCTTAGAGATTGGAGGCCGCATGTTCTGCCTGATAGACTTATCGTGCGAATGGGACTTCTACAATCTCAAAGCCGACCCCGACTACGGAGCAGAGTTGTGCGAAAGATATTCAGGCATACGCCCCGGCTACCACATGAACAAACGGCATTGGATTTCCGTAAACTACCAGGGCGACGTACCTGACAGATTGCAGAAAGAACTAATCCGCCAATCCTACTGCCAAGTAGCAAAAAAGCTCCCCAAATCCGTCCAAAGCACCTTAGCCATCCCTATGGCCCACGACGAAGTGCAAAACTGAAGAGTTAAAATCCACACATTTAAATGCCGTGTAACCATTGGCAATACAGATTGGTATTTGCAATGTGCAAATACCAAATTCAGCGATAACCCACTCAATGAAAAGTTCTAACCTTTAATTTGACGAGGTTCGAACTTAGAGGGGGGGGTGGAGCTGGAAGTGGAGGAGTTGAACCCAACGTTCCAAATGCAATTATATCAATGATTTAGATAGTCGTCAATGATTAGGGGTAACGAGATGGTAACGAAAAATCCGTCAGTCTCTCCGGCTCTTTTGCCTATGCTGTAACGAGGGGTTCTTAGGTTGCAGAGATAATGAATTTCAGACAGAAAATCAAGGCCGAGGGTTCGTTTTAACGAATTTTGTGACCGATTGTTAAACAAACCAAAGGTTGATTATCTCGGATTAAATATGCGGTTAATTTAATGTCTCAGACAGTTGCGACCTGAAGAATCGGGGTGCCCAGAGCATTTTCGATTGATGAGATGGTGTCAATCGTGAAATTATGGGTTCCTCTCATCCACTTGCTGATTTCAGACTCCTTCTTGCCGAGCATATTGGCGAGGTCTTTTTGCTTAAGCCCCTTTTCCTCCAATATGCTGTGAATCCTGTCCACTATGAGGAAAGACAGGTCAACGCGCCTACGGACTTCGGGCGAAACTTTAGCCCGGCGAGCCTCTATGATACTACTTCTTTTCATCGCGGGTAAAATTTAGGGTTCCTATAATATCCCTGTCAACAATATAGAGAGTGCCGTTTGACAGCCGGGATGATATGAACCGGCTTGTATCGACAAGCATCTCAACATAATCCGACAAGGTTTCACTTTCCTGCCATGATGCGCAGTTTTTGACACCTCCGTTGCCGAAGATAAGTATCTTGTCTGAAAGGCGGATGCAGTAAAGGCGCAGATTGCTTGTTTCAATTGGTATGGCGCTTACGCCATCGCCAAACCTGCCTTCGTAACGGAAATATCTTTCCAGCGCACCGCTTTCACCAATCCTGTCGAGCCATGCGATTATGGTGTCTATATCTTCGTCATAATCGCACCCTTCGGGGAATTTCTCAAAGAACCGTTCAAGCTCGGAGAGTTCCTCCTCGCCAAGATGCACGCTGTAAAAGTTTACAGCATCATGTTCCTCAATCAGTTCTATGGAATATTTCTGTGTCATACTTAACCTATAGATTAACTACGCAAAGATAATGACTCTTTTCCAATACAACAAATAAATTCACCTTAAAGTTAAGTGACGGGGGTGCTTTTGTTCAGAAAGCAGCCTGAAAGCGGTGAGAGGCGGGGCGGTCTTGCAGTGCTGGCGGCGTTATGCCGTCGATAGGTGACGGTGGACGAGCCATTGACACCTATTGACCGCAACACGCCTATGGGCAATGCTGTTTTAGTCTTATATCAGTCCTGAGTCCGATAGGATTAGATATGAAAAACCTCGGAACTATCTGATAGTCCGAGGTTTGTCTCGAATTTTCCGAATTAGTTCGGTAATCGTCGCAGGCGCTTTGCCTTGGCAAAGAACTAATTAGTGGAGCTGGAGGGACTTGAACCCTCGTCCAAACGCGGAACTAATGAGCTTTCTACATGCTTAGTCGCCACTTGGTTTTTGTGACGGCACAGGCAGGTGACGACCAATGCCATCCTTAGCCTCTAAGATTTCGGATGCCACGCGAGGCTCTCGGCATCCTATTCCCGATATTTCTGCACCGCCTTCTCGGGTTGTCTCGGAAAAAGGACTCCCGGGCGATGTCTTGTCTCTGCAACTGTTGCGGAGATTAAGCCGGATCTACTGTACTTCGATTAGGCAGCAAGAGCGTAGTTATTTTCGCCATTTAAAACTTGCTGATGTCTCTGATTAAAGAGTGTAGGCATCATCACTCTGCATGCTTACTCACCACCTCTACACGCTGTCAAAACCGGTCAGCCCCGTTTTTGAAACGGCCCTTGGAGGGCAAATAATCATACAAAGATATTGACTTATCCCATACAAATCAAACCATCCTCTAAATATTAACAGGATTTAACAATCCATGATTTCCTCAAATATACCCATAGCGACCCTATGCACCCGACCTTTTTGACCGTATGATTGTTTACGTATAAAAACATACCGAATACCATACGATTAAACTACAGCTATATGAAACATCTTCTCATCTCCCTGCTGATGCTTATTACCGCCACGGGTGCGGCCTATGCTTTCATAGATTCATATACACTCAATCGCGAAAAACTTCCTGAAGAAGCCCGCGAGATGCTTGACACCTATTTCCCCAAAGCAAAGATAAGCAACATCAAAATTGACCGCCATCTGCTGAAGAAGGCCGACTATGAAGTGAAGTTGGTCAACGGCACTCAAATAAAGTTTAACAACGCCGGCAAATGGAAATCAGTGGACTGCAAAAGCCGCGAAGTCCCCGAAGGGCTGATTACCAAGCCCATCCGCAATTACACGAAGAAACACCACAGCGACGCCACGATAGTCAAGGCGGTCAAAAAGACATCCGAATACGAGATATACCTTTCGGACGGCGTAGAGCTTAAATTTAATCTCCTCGGAGGCTTCAAAAGCGCAGTAAACACGGAGCAAGAGTAGGATGCCCAGCTCTCCCCTCTTTAGAAAAACATTACACGCCCTCTAAAGCGGCATGAAACAATTTTTTGGTTTCATGCCGCTTTTACTCACTATTTTGATGTAATTTTGCACCAATGACATCAAAACGCACCAATCTTATCAACTCATCACGATACGCATGGGCAGACATACGCCGTATGCTGACCCTCGCCATATGCCTGTTATGGGCATGCGGCATCAATGCGACGCCATCCATCAGCCATAAGGATTTAGAAGCCGCATTGAACAAGGTCGACCATGAGCTATCGCTGCGCGAAGGGTATGTGGCCAACCGGAAACGCTTCATCGAACGCCTGAAACGCGACATGGACACAGTGGCAAGAGGGGAAGTGTCGCTTAAGAAAATACTTGCCGTAGGAGAAGCCTACGAGGGCTTCAACACCGACTCGGCTGTGAGATACTTCACCGTGCTGCATGAGGAAAGCAGACGTCAGGGGCTGGACTCCCTTGCAGCCGTGGGTGCGCTGAAGGCCGCAGCCATCCTCCCGCTCAACGGCACCATGGTGCCGGCCCTCGCCCTGTTCGCATCCGTCGACACCACCGGTTTCTCACGAGAGCAAATGGTCCTCTACCACAATTCCGGCCGATCAATGTATGGATTCCTTGCCGACCTCCGCGGACAGCAGCAGTATGCCGACATGCACTTTGCCGACAAAGCACACGAACACCAGGGTCAGCTGATACGCTACCTCCGCAAAGACTCACCCATGTATCTCCTACAGTCAGGAGGATACTATTTCACTCAGGGCGAACTCGCCAAAGCATGGAGCTACACATCCCAGCTCATGCGCATAATCCCTCGCGACTCCAGGCTGTTTGCCTATGCCGCTTACCAGATGAGCACCATAGCACGGGCCGAGGGAAATTATGACGAAGAGATATATTATCTCGCCCTGTCAGCCACAGCCGACCTCAAAGCCGCAGTCCAGGAAATCAGTTCGCTTCAGACCCTCGGACAGCGTCTTTATGACCAGGGCGATGTAGAAAGGGCCTACGAATACCTGATTGCAGCACTCAAAAGCGCGGTCAACTCTGGCAGCGAGTTGCGCATCAGCGAGACCGGATTCGCGTTCCCATTCATCGAGGCGTCACACACCGCCCAGCTCGACCGCGGCCGCAACCGCATGCTGTGGGTACTCGGCGGACTCGCAGTGCTGTCTATCGTGCTGATTTCAATGTTTGTCAAGCTGCGCAAGGAGATGACACGCATGGAGCGTCTGCGAAACAACCTCACAGCCGCCAATGCCGCCAAGCAGGTCTACATAAGCCAGTTTCTCGAGTTGTGTTCCATATATATGGACAAGCTCAACCAATTCTGCAAATTCGCCAACCGCAAGATTTCAGCCGGCAAAGTGGACGACCTGTATAAGATGACCAAATCTGGCAAATTCATCGAAGAGCAGTCAAAAGAATTTTATGAGGTGTTTGACAACGCTTTCCTCCACCTCTACCCCGATTTCCCGGAGAAAGTCAACAACCTGCTCAACCCCGATGAACCGCTCGAAATACCTACTGACGGGACTTTGACCACCGACCTGAGGCTGCTCGCCTTCATGCGTCTCGGCATCGAAGAGAGCGGACGCATCGCCGAGCTACTCAACTACTCGGTCAACACCATCTATTCCTACCGCAACCGTCTGCGCAACAAGGCCATAAACCGCGATACCTTTGAAGCGGACATCATGGACATTCGCCCTTCCGACGAGCAATGGCTCGACGGCTTCCGCTCCAAATGAGCCGGCCTACAGTATAGCCGTCACCTCCTTGAACGCATAGGTGCGCGAGCTCCCGTCGGCCAACTTCAATGTCAGCATACCGTCAGGAGCCACCGACTCTATGGATGCACTTATCTCTTCATGGGCCACATTGTCAACATAGGGATGCAGCCCCTCCCTACGCCACAGCATAGACTCATAGCTCCGCCCCAGCTCCTCCCGGTCAGCATCCCGGCGGTCATACTTATCCATCAGCCATGCTATATTACGCGCTATAAGCTCCAACACCTCATCCACATCCCACCGGATGCCTGTCAGCTGGAGCAGCGACACCGGATTGGGAGCATCAGACTCAAATTTCTGCTGGTTGACATTGACTCCTATGCCGGCTACGGAATGCAATATATCGCGTCCGGTGAGAGTATTCTCAATCAGTATGCCACATATTTTGCGGTCACCCACATACACATCGTTGGGCCACTTCACGCATACTTCCCCCACGGCATCCTTATGCTCCCGTAGCAACAGCCCACGGATTGTCCCGGCCACAGCAATCGCCACTATCTGAGATATGTGGAATTGCTCGGAAGCCTTGAAACAGCGAGGCCGCAGCAGCATCGACATAGTGACATTTTCGCCCGGAGCTGCCTCCCAAGTATTGCCCCGCTGCCCTCGTCCGGCCGTCTGTTCGACAGCCGATATGACCGTAAGAGCCGGCAGCTGCGAAGCCCTGGATTTCATCTCGGCATTAGTCGATGTAACTGACGACAGATGTATATGTGTAAAATCATTCTCCATAATCAGCCTCAAAATTAATTAATTTTAGCTAATAACGGAGTCTTAAAGTATAATATTTATAAACCGTTCACTTCATAATGCTACTTATATTTGCTAAATTTGCGCACGAAATATAGAAGTAAAAAATCATATATCAAATTTCACATTAAATGTTAAACCCAATCAAGAAAACCATCGAACTTCCTGATGGCCGCCAGATCACAATCGAGACTGGCAAGCTGGCCAAGCAAGCCGATGGAGCGGTTGAAGTGCGCATGGGCAACACGATGCTCCTTGCCACTGTAGTGACGGCCAAGGATGCCGGCGAGGGCGTGGACTTTATGCCCCTTCAAGTTGAATACAAGGAAAAATTCTCCTCTTTCGGACGCTTCCCCGGCGGCTTCCTCAAGCGTGAAGGCCGTGCCTCGGACTATGAAATCCTCACAGCCCGTCTGGTTGACCGCGTGCTCCGTCCGCTTTTCCCCAGCAATTACCATGCTGACACATTTGTCAACATCACCCTATACTCCACCGACGGCGAAGACATGCCCGACGCACTCGCCGGTCTTGCCGCATCGGCTGCTCTCGCAGTGAGCGACATCCCCTTCAACGGCCCTATCAGCGAAGTGCGCGTAGCTCGCGTTGACGGCAAATTCATCATTGACCCGACATTTGACGAAGTAGAACGCGCCGACATCGAGCTGATGGTTGGTGCCACCTATGACAACATCATGATGGTCGAGGGCGAGATGAACGAGGTATCCGAGGCCGAGCTGCTTGAAGCTCTCAAGGCCGCTCACGAAGCCATCAAGGTGCAGTGCAAGGCCCAGATGGAACTGGCCGAGGAAGTAGGCTCGCTCACCAAGCGCGAATACTGCCACGAAGTCAACGACGAAGACCTCCGCAAGGACATCCACGACAAGTGCTATGACAAGGCATATGCAGTAGCCAAGGCCGGTTGCGCCGACAAGCACTGGCGTCAGGACAGCTTCGATGCCATCTGTGACGAATATATTGAATCTCTTCCCGAAGAAGAGCGTGACGAAAAGACACCGCTCGTCAAGCGTTACTACCATGACGTGGAGAAAGAGGCCGTGCGCCGCTGCATCCTTGACGAGGGCATACGCCTTGACGGACGCAAGACCACTGAAATTCGTCCCATCTGGTGTGAAGTCGATTATATCCCCGGCCCCCACGGATCGGCAGTATTCACCCGTGGCGAGACCCAGTCGCTCTCTACAGTCACTCTCGGCACAAAGCTTGACGAGAAGATTGTCGACGATGTCATCAACCAGGGTCGCGAACGCTTCCTGCTCCACTATAACTTCCCTCCCTTCTCTACCGGCGAAGCCAAGCCCCAGCGTGGCGTAGGCCGTCGTGAGATCGGTCACGGCAATCTGGCCCACCGCGCCCTCAAGCGCATGTTCCCTGACGACTTCCCCTACGTATGCCGCGTAGTCAGCGACATCCTCGAGAGCAACGGTTCGTCATCAATGGCCACCGTATGCGCCGGCACACTCGCGCTGCTTGACGCCGGTGTCAAGATGAAGAAGCCCGTCAGCGGTATCGCCATGGGTCTTATCACCGACACCGAAAGCGACAAGTGGGCAGTGCTCTCCGACATCCTCGGTGACGAAGACCACCTCGGCGACATGGACTTCAAGGTGACAGGCACACGTGACGGTATCACAGCCACCCAGATGGACATCAAGTGTGACGGTCTGAGCTATGAAATCCTTGAGAAAGCCCTCAACCAGGCACGTGACGGCCGCCTCCACATCCTTGACATCATCGAAGCCACCATACCGGCTCCTCGCGAAGACTACAAGCCCCATGTACCGCGTATCGTCACCATGACCATACCCAAGGAACTTATCGGTGCTGTCATCGGCCCGGGCGGAAAGGTCATCCAGGGCATCCAGGAAGAGAGCGGTGCAACAGTGTCAATCGACGAAATCGACGAAGGCGGTTACATCGAAGTCGCTGCAGCCAACAAGGAGTCAATCGACAAGGCTCTTGCCATGATCAACGCCATAGTAGAGCTGCCTGAAGAGGGCAAAATCTACAAAGGCAAAGTCCGCTCTATCCTTGAATTCGGTGCGTTCGTAGAGTTTATGCCTAACCGTGACGGTCTGCTCCACATCAGCGAGATTTCATGGGATAGACTTGACAGCATGGAAGCATCCGGCATCAACGAAGGCGACGAACTGGAAGTCAAGCTCATCGAAATCGACCAGAAGACCGGCAAATACCGCCTGTCGCTCCGTGCACTCCAGCCCAAACCCGAAGGCTACGTAGAGCGTGAACGCGCACCCCGTGGACCTCGCCGTGAAGGTGACCGCGGACCCCGTCGCGAAGGCGATCGTGGACCTCGTCGTGAAGGCGACCGCGGACCCCGTCGCGAAGGTGACCGTGGACCTCGCCGTGACAATGGCAACCGCGGATCTCACTTCGAATAAATTCGGCTACATACTCCCATAAATCCTGCCGGACACCTACGGTAGGGCAATAAAACATTCAGGCCATACGCCACGTCATCGTGTGCTGTATGGCCTGAATGTTTTTCATATCCCGTGCCCCCCGATTCATGGAGAAAAACACACAATCAGTCTACCGTAGTCTACCAATCACACATCTCTCGGGCGTCAAAGCCGTCCTGTAGACCTCAAATATACCGCCCACAGACGGCGTTTATTACATACCTTAGCTAATTTTGCGGTGAAATCAATAATCCGGTCAAGCCACAGCCCAATGTTATCACACATATATATTATACACACATAACACAACCTACATTATTTCATTTTATGAACAAACTGTTACTTTTAGCCGTAGGACTGGCTACTTGTATCAATGCTCATGCTGTGATTTTCACCGCGGAAACAATTGATGACGCGAAGAAGACCTGCCGTCTTACCGGATTTGCCAGTACCGATGACCGGCTTGTAAGCGGAGTCGTCGCCATCCCCTCGGTAATCACGATTGACAACTATCCTTACACCGTGACCGAAATCAAGCAAAACGCTTTGATTGACATGCCCAATGTCACAAAAATATCAATACCTCAAGCGGTCACACGTATCGGCAATGTGACATCGGCCCACCCTGCCTCCGACCTCTATAACTTCACAAACTGCCCGAAACTGGAGGCTTTCAGTGTCAGCACATCCAACAGTGTTTTCGCATCCACATCGGCCGGACTCCTTGTCGCCGGCTCTAACACCAAGACGCTCGTGCGTGTGCCACAGGCCGTAGCGGTTTCCAATGGCGTACTCAAGCTACCCTCGTCCATCACGGCCTTAGGTGCGTCAGCCTTCGCAGAGGTGTCTACGGTGACTTCGCTCGCATTAGGCCCCGTAACCAGCTATGAGGGAAACTGCGGACTCAACACGATGCCCTGGTGCAAAGAAATATCAATATATGCCACCGGCTCCACCCTTAAGACTTACGATGGCGTGCTTGCTGATGCAACCCACGGTGTGCTGCTTTCGTTTCCGCCACGTAAGATGCAGGGCTCTTTCACTCTGCCGTCTGAAATCACCATAATCGGAGAGTCAGCCTTCGCCAATACCTTCTATCTGTCCGACATCATCTTCTCATCTGTCACCAACATACGCAAGGCGGCATTCATGGGTTCTCGCATACGCCAGTTCTCCATCCCCTCCTCAGTTAAGACCATCAGCGCATATGCATTCTCCCTCTCCCCGGTCAAACCCCATATATTCATGAAAGTTGACGGTCTTGTGGGTGCCGACGAAAATGCAGCCTGCGTGCAAGGGGAATTTGCATCGTCAGACGGCCGCGAGTTCAAGCCCATATTCTACTGGGAATCCCCCTATCCATCAAATCGCTATGCCATACCCGGAGCCTCCTATTACATCCCCGGCGGAGCTATGGAACGCTTCAGCCAGGCCACCGATGCCGGATGCTATGTCGAGGAGTTCTTCCGGCTGGAATTCCTGACAGTCAACAACGGTCTGGTCATTTCGCTCAAAGAGGTATTCCCCGAAATGGTCAAGCTCAAGAAAATCGAGACCGATGCCGTGTCATGGAAGACATCAAACTACGGCGATTATGCCACAGCCATCCCCCCACAGTATGTCAAATACGTCAAAATCACCTATGATGTGCACGGCGTAGAGTACACATCCACCTATGACCAGGACTTCATAGCCTCAGCCTCCAGTGACTACATCGCCACAGACGACGTCTCTGACGAAGCCCCCGTCTACTATAACCTCCAAGGCGAGAAAGTCGCCACACCCCTCCCCGGCAACATCTACATAGTCCGCCAGAACGGCAACACCACCAAACGCCTCCTCTGACCCCTCCCTCTCTACCCTCCCACCAAAGGCGCACCCGCGCCCTGCGGATGCGCCTTTTTACATATCGATAGCCTGTAAAAAACAACTCTCACACCATCAAATCTCGCAAAGATTGCGAAAAAGAGATTCTCTCGGACTTGGTACAATCCATCTTAGATGCAAAAACTGAAACACCAAAATCGCGTATTGCGATTGACAAGATAGTTTATCATCTATATGGTTTGACTTACGATGAAGTGCTGGTTATAGACCCCACAACACCCATCACCCGAAAAGAATACGAATCCCGGAATGTAAAGAAGAGCATAGACTCATAATCGAATCAATCTGTGGAAAGCAAAGAATAAAGGACAATATGACGGCATGATGGATGATGATTTATAGGAGACAGGTGCTATTGCTTAAAATATTTTTGTAAATTAGAGGGTCTTTAGGGTCTTTAGGGTCTTTAGGGTCCTTAATGACCTTAAAAACTTTATCAACCTTAGTATCACCTTTTAAAACTTGACTGTCATGGGGAGGCTTATCCGGCATGCTGGAGATTATAAGAAATTGCTGACTTATCAGAAGGCGGATGTCATATTTCAGCTGACCTTTTATTTCTGCCACAGGTATCTGGAGAAAGGCGACCGGACTGTGGACCAGATGGTGCAGTCTGCCCGCAGTGGCAAGCAGAACATAGTAGAGGGATGTGCCGCTTCAGGAACTTCAGCTGAGACAGAGATCAAGCTCCTCAACGTGGCAAAAGCAAGCCTTCAGGAACTGCTGGAAGATTACGAAGATTACTTAAAGACGCGCCGCCACACGCAGTGGATGCCGGGTAGCCGAGAGCAGATGGCTATGCGCGACATAGGACGAAAACATAATGATGCCTCCTACTTTATGGAAATAGCCGCTACGCGCCCGCCTCAGACTATCGCCAATATGGCCATAGTACTGATCAAACAAGCTGATTATCTGCTATTCAGACAACTGGAGAGGCTTGAAAAAGATTTTGAGGAGAATGGGGGGTTTAGGGAGAAGATGGCTCAAATCCGACGCAACCGTCGCGGCTATTAAAGGCCTTAGGGTCTTTAAGGACCCTAAAGACCTTAAAGTCCCCTATAAGATGGCAGATGTTTCAAGATTTATGCGTAAATTTGCGCATGATTTTCCCTGTCAAAGCGGGGTTTCCGATTGATACAATCATTACACTATACACATAATATTTCTTTATGGTCTTCTTTTTTAAAAAGGGTGGAAACACGGTCTACGCCGTGGAAATTGACCACAAGCTCAGTGAGGAAGAAACTGGTAAACTGGCATGGCTCTTCGGCGATGCCAAGAAACTACAGACCAAGGCGGTCAAAGGCACCTTCGTGGGTCCGCGCCGTGAGATGGTCACTCCGTGGAGCACCAACGCCGTAGAAATCACCCAGAACATGGGCATGAATGGCATCACTCGCATAGAGGAATATCAGCTTGTCAAGCCGGGCGCAGAACCCAAGCACGACAAGATGCTCCAGCGCGTCTATCAGGGTCTGAATGCCTCCATATTCGAGACAGCCCGTGAGCCGGAACCCATCGTATATATCGAAGACATATCAGAATACAACCGTCAGGAAGGCCTCGCGCTGAGTGCTGACGAGGAGCAGTATCTCCGCGACCTCTCCAAGAAGCTCGGGCGTCCGCTGACCGACAGCGAAGTATTCGGCTTCTCGCAGGTCAACAGCGAGCACTGCCGCCACAAGATATTCAACGGCACATTCGTCATCGACGGCGAAGAAAAGCCCCTCTCACTGTTTAAACTCATAAAGAAGACATCACAGGAAAACCCCGGAGGACTCGTCTCTGCCTACAAGGACAATGTGGCATTTGTCAACGGTCCGACCATCGACCTCTTCTATCCTGCCAATCCCGACCAGCCCGATTACTTCGAGGTGACCGACCTCAAGACAGTGCTGTCACTCAAGGCCGAGACCCACAACTTCCCCACCACGGTGGAGCCGTTCAACGGCGCAGCCACCGGCTCCGGCGGCGAAATACGTGACCGTCTCGGAGGCGGCAAGGCCAGTCTGCCGCTTGCCGGTACGGCTGTCTATATGACCAGCTATCCGCGCATGTCGCCCGAGCACCGCTGGGAACTGATGATGAATCCTCGCGCATGGCTCTATCAGACCCCTGCCGAAATCCTCATCAAGGCCTCAAACGGAGCTTCGGACTTCGGCAACAAGTTCGGCCAGCCGCTCATCTGCGGCTCTGTGCTGACTTTCGAGCATGACGAAAATGGACGTTTCTACGCTTATGACAAGGTCATCATGCTCGCCGGAGGCGTAGGTTTCGCGGCCAAGCACGATGCCATCAAGGGCGAACCCCAGGGTGGAGAAAAAGTAGTGGTGATGGGCGGTGACAACTACCGAATCGGCATGGGCGGCGGCGCAGTGTCGTCAGTGGCTACAGGCCAGTATGACAACGCCATAGAGCTTAACGCCGTGCAGCGCGCCAACCCCGAGATGCAGAAGCGTGTCAGCAACGTCATCCGTGCGCTTGCCGAAAACCCCAAGAACCCCATCATATCTATCCATGACCATGGTGCCGGCGGCCACCTCAATGCTCTGTCGGAGCTGGTTGAGGCTACCGGAGGCAAAATCGACATTTCTGCCCTGCCCATCGGCGACAACACCCTGTCATATAAGGAAATCGTAGGCAATGAGAGCCAGGAGCGCATGGGTATGGTCATCAAGGAGAAAGACATAGCCCGTGTGCGCCGCATAGCCGAACGCGAGAAGGCTCCATTCTATGTCGTGGGCGAAACTACCGGTGACCACCGCTTCGTATTTGAAGCCCCTGACGGAGTCAAACCTATCGACCTCGCCATGGACGACATGTTTGGCAAAGCCCCCAAAACTGTAATGACGGACCACACCGTAGAGCGCAAATATGCCGATGTAGAGTATGACGCAGCCAAGATTGCCGAATACACCGCCGATGTGCTGTCGCTTGAAGCTGTAGCCTGCAAAGACTGGCTGACCAACAAAGTAGACCGCTCCATCACCGGCAAGGTTGCCCGTCAGCAGTGTCAGGGCGAACTGCAGCTGCCACTGAGCGACTGTGGTGTCATGGCTCTCGACTACAACGGCCGCGCCGGCATCGCCACCTCTATAGGACATGCTCCCCAGGTTTCACTGATTGATTCGGCCAAAGGCTCGATAATAGCAGTGGCCGAGTCGCTCACCAATATCGTAGGCACACCCATCAAGGGAGGACTGGGCGGCATATCCCTCAGCGCCAACTGGATGTGGCCCTGCAAAAACGAAGGCGAGGACGCAGCTCTCTACAAAGCCGTAGAGGCTTGCAGCAACTTCGCATGTTCACTCGGCATAAACATCCCCACCGGCAAGGACTCACTGTCCATGACCCAGAAATACGGTGACAACAAGGTATATGCCCCCGGCACTGTCATCATCTCAGCCGCCGGCGAGGTGAAGAATGTGCGCCGCACTCTCTCGCCTGTACTCCAGAAGCGCAATTCACAGCTGCTCTATATTGATTTCTCGAGCTGTCCGTTGCAGTTAGGCGGTTCGGCACTTGCCCAGACTCTCAACCGACTCGGTGCGGAGGCTCCTACCGTGGCCGATGCCGCTTATTTCGTGGCAACCTTCAATGCTGTGCAGACCCTCGTCAACAGCGGTTCGCTCCTCGCGGCCCACGACATATCAGCCGGAGGTCTCGTCACCACCCTGCTTGAAATGATTTTCGCCAACCGCGCCGGAGGCCTTGACATAGACCTGACCGATATTGCCGCATCACTCGGAAACGATGCCGTCAAACTGCTGTTTGCCGAAAATCCCGCTCTCGTGGTGCAGGTAGCCAACGCTTCGATGACCCATGTGCGCAGCGTGCTCGATCAGGCAGGTGTACGCTTCTGGACCATCGGCGCACCCTCGCGCGAACGCAATGTGACAGTCACCATCAACGGCAACACAGTAGCATCGCTTGACACCGACAAGCTCCGCGATTCATGGTACCGCACATCTTATCTGCTTGACTGCCTCCAGAGCGGAGAGCAAAACGCGCTGGCACGCTACCAGAACTACTCCAAGCAGCCGATACGTTACGCTATACCCACATCGTTCAACGGCAAGATGGCCGACCACGAAATCTCACTGCGCCGCAAGGACCGAAGCGGCATCCGTGCAGCCATCATCCGCGACAAGGGTACCAACGGCGACCGCGAAATGGCGTTCTCGCTCTATGCTGCCGGATTTGACGTCAAGGACGTGCACCTCTCCGACCTCATGAGCGGACGCGAGACCCTTGAGGATGTCAACATGATAGTATTCTGCGGAGGCTTCTCCAACTCCGACGTGCTCGGCAGTGCCAAGGGCTGGGCAAGCGGATTCCTCTACAACGACAAGGCCCGTCGCGCACTTGACAACTTCTACAAGCGTGAAGACACTCTGAGCCTCGGCGTTTGCAACGGTTGCCAGCTGATGATGGAGCTTGGCCTAATCACACCCCTTGACGAAGTCAAGCCCAAGATGGACCACAATGTCAGCCACAAGTTCGAATCAAACTTCGTAGGTGTGACCATACCGCAGAACGACAGCGTGATGTTCGGTCCGCTCAGCGGCATGAAGCTCGGCATCTGGGTGGCCCACGGCGAAGGCCGCTTCGTGATGCCACGTCCTGTTTCAGACTATAACGTAGTGCTCAAATATTCCTACGCCGCGTATCCCGGCAACCCCAACGGAAGCCGCGGAGCCGTGGCCGGCATCGCATCGGCCGATGGTCGCCATCTGGCCATGATGCCCCACCTTGAGCGTGCCATCTTCCCCTGGCAATGCGGATTCTACCCCTCAGCCCGTCACTATCAGGAAATCACACCCTGGGCTACGGCATTTGTCAATGCGCGCCACTGGATCGAACAGCACAAAAAGTAACATTCCCCCGACATCATCTACACTTCAATTCATATAAAGGAAAAATACAGATATGGGAGGCTTTTTTGGCATAGCCAAACGAAATGAATGTGTCAACGAGCTGTTCTATGGCGTTGACTACAACAGCCACATGGGCACCAAACGTGCCGGCATCGCCACATGCCACGACGGTGTGTTCACCCGTTCGATCCATAATATCGAAAACTCCTATTTCCGCACCAAATTCGAGAAGGATCTGGCCGACTTCAGCGGAAAAGCGGGCATCGGGGTAATCAGCGATACTGATGCACAGCCTATCATAGTCAACTGCCACCTCGGCAAATTTGCAATAGTGACAGTGGCTCGTATCAACAATATCCGTGAACTTGAAAAGGAACTCCTCGCCAAGGGTCACCACTTCTGCGAACACAGCTACGACATCATCAACCCCACAGAGATGATTGCCGCCCTCATCAGCGAAGGCAACAGCTATGTCGAGGGCATCGAGAATGTGTTCCGCCGCGTCAAGGGAAGCTGCTCCATGCTGCTCCTCACCCCTGACAGCATCATTGCCGCCCGTGACCGCCTCGGCCGCACGCCCATAGCCCTCGGCAAGAAAGAGGATGCCATGGCTGCGACTTCCGAGACTTGCGCGTTCCCCAACCTCGGCTTTGACCTCTGCTACAATCTCGGTCCGGGCGAAATCGTCAGCTTTGATGCCGACGGCTTCAAGCAGCTCAAGGCTCCGGGAGAACAGATGCAGATATGCGCGTTCCTCTGGACCTATTACGGCTATCCGGCATGTGAGTACGAAAACCGCAACGTGGACCAGATGCGCTATGACTCGGGCATGATGATGAGCCGGGAGGACCACACAGAGGTAGACTTCGTCAGCGCAGTGCCTGACTCGGGCATCGGCATGGCCTTGGGTTACTCCCAGGGGATGCACAAGCCCTACCAGCGTGGCATCGTCAAATATACTCCCACATGGCCGCGCTCTTTCACCCCCTCCACCCAGGAGCGTCGCGAGCTCGTCGCCAAGATGAAGCTCATCCCCAACAAGGCTCTCCTGAAAGACAAAAAGGTCATATTCTGCGATGACTCCATAGTGCGCGGCACCCAGCTCCGTGACAATGTCAAAGACCTCTACGATGCCGGCACCAAGGAGGTACACGTGCGCATCAGCTGCCCGCCCCTGGTCTACGGATGCAAGTTTGTCAACTTCACCAACTCCAAGAGCGACATGGAGCTTATCACACGCCGTGTCATCAAAGAACTTGAAGGCGGCAAGGAAGACGTAGACCTCACCCCTTACTGTACCCATGGCACTCCGCAATACAAGGCCATGGTCGAGAAAATCCGCGAAACCCTCGGTGTCACCACACTCGATTTCAACCCAATAGACAACGTTGTCAAGGCCATCGGACTCCCCAAGTGCAAAATCTGCACACACTGTTTCGACGGCACAAGCTACGAATAACATCTACCGAACAATCATCTCCAATAACATCTCATGGCATTACAATGCGGCATAGTCGGACTGCCCAACGTCGGCAAATCCACCCTCTTCAACTGTTTGTCAAACGCTAAGGCACAGAGCGCCAATTTCCCGTTCTGCACCATCGAGCCCAATGTAGGCGTAATCACCGTCCCCGATGACCGCCTGACACGGCTCGTGGAAATGTGCAACCCCAAAAGCGTGGTCCCTGCCACAGTGGAGATTGTGGATATAGCCGGTCTGGTCAAGGGCGCAAGCAAGGGCGAAGGGCTCGGCAACAAATTTCTCGCGAATATCCGCGAGACCGATGCCATCCTCCACGTGCTCCGCTGCTTCGACGATGACAACATCACTCACGTTGACGGCTCCGTGGACCCCGTGCGCGACAAGGAAATAATCGATTACGAGCTGCAGCTCAAGGATCTCGAGACCGTAGACAGCCGCATAGCCAAGACCTACAAACAGGCCCAGACCGGAGGTGACAAGGTGGCCAAGATGCAATACGAGGTGCTCTCTCGTGTCAAGGAAGCCCTGGAAGCCGGACGCGGAGCACGCACGGTCAAAGGCGAGACACCTGATGAGCAAAAATTTCTCAAAGAGCTGTTTCTCCTCACCTCCAAGCCGGTCATGTATGTGTGCAACGTGGACGATGCTTCGGCAGCCACCGGCAACAAGTATGTCGATGCCGTCCGCGAAGCCGTCAAAGACGAGGACGCCCAGATACTCATAGTCGCCGCCCAGACCGAGAGCGAGATAGCCGAACTCGACACGTGGGAGGAGCGCAAAGAGTTTCTCAACGAGATAGGACTGGAGGAGAGCGGCGTTTCACGCCTGATACGTGCAGCCTACAGTCTGCTTGACCTCCAGACATATTTCACCGCCGGACCCGATGAGGTACGTGCATGGACGTTTATGCGCGGCAGCAAGGCTCCGCAGTGTGCCGGCATCATACACACCGATTTTGAGAAAGGCTTCATCCGCGCCGAGGTCATCAAGTATGACGACTACGTCAATCTCGGAGGCGAAACCGCAGTCAAAGAAGCCGGCAAGATGGGCGTGGAAGGCAAGGAATACGTGGTGCAGGACGGCGACATCATGCACTTCCGCTTCAACGTCTGACCGGCTGCACACCCGTTCGCGCGATAGAACTTTATATACCGCATATGCGTTAAAGAATCAGATAGAGGTTTCATCTATCTGATTCTTTTTTCATCATATATACTGAGTTTACCTGTTACTCTCTATGTTCTTCACTAAACACAGCGATAAAATCGCACGCATAGCCATGGCGCTGCTTCTGAGCGCGGCAGCCATATCTCTCGTATCGTGCAGCGACACCGAGGCCTGGGACGACATGCCTGACCGTGTAGCACATTTCGTCTCCACGTATTTCCCGGCACAGGAAGTGGATTCCTACGGCAACCATGGCAACATACAGACCGTCTACCTCCACAACGGGCCCACGCTATATTTCAACGAACAGAGCGAATGGATCAAACTTGACGGCAACGGTGTGCCCCTACCCTCCATACTCGCCACAGACCTTCTCCCCTCTCCATTTCTCAATTATCTTCAAGGGCTCGGGGCTCTGGACGACATCATCGTGATGCAATACAACTACCCGGTATATACCGTAACCCTCTCCACGAGCACCATCGCATTCAACGAGCAGAGCGGCGAAATCAGAGACATCACTGCCGACGAACCGCCGCTGCAATAAATCACGGCATGTCAGGAGTAGCACCGGTGATACCTATCCCGAAGAGGGCGAAATCATAGATGACAGGGTCATCAGGACGGAAATCGCGCAATAGAGAAGTCAATTCCATGACCGCCTTACGGTCGTTGGCCTTACGGTCAAGCATCCCCAAGGCCCGCGCCTGATTGCCCACATGGACATCCATGGGGATAAACAGTTGGGAGGGTTTGATTACGTCCCAGCAGCCCAAATCCACTATCCCGTCATTTCTCACAAGCCATCGTAGAGCCATATTGACACGTTTTAGAGCCGTGGAATCAAGATTCTGTGGCAGACAGCGGCTGTCGCCTACGCCGTCATTTGCATCACAGATATAGTGGTTGATACCGTCCACAAGCGTCCATGAGGGTGTCGCGCTGGCGGAGATGTGCAGATGATGGGCCAGACCCTGCAACGAGCCGTAGGCCGAATATATATCACGGAGCCCACGCATATACCGCTTGAGGTTTTCCACAAAGAAAGTACGGTGGATATTGCCCTCGGGCAGTGCCTCGTAGGACCCATCCATCAGGAAGTCATACGGGCTGCCGTCCATCATGGCCAGCAATTTCTCGCAGTCGCGGCATATCATCTTCCTATTGCCCCATGCTATTGTAGAGCAGAGCAACGACACTATTTCCCTGTCCTCCAGACGCGAGAATCGGCGAGGGAACTGCACCGGGTCATTATCAGCAAACTCCGGCACATTATAGATGGCAGCCTGTTCATCCAAAAAACAGCGCAACCTCTCCATCTCGGAGGGATTGCGCTTTAATATTCTACTTATGTAGCCCATAGGAGAATCGAACTCCTCTTTCAAGAATGAAAATCTTGCGTCCTAGCCGATAGACGAATGGGCCAACTCACTTGTCCCGTCATCTCAAGAAAGCTATGCTCTGCGAGAGACATTGCGGTCGGGACAACCTTGGTATCTGGTCTGCCAGCCAAAGCTGACAAAGTCTAACAAGCTAATTAATTTGCCCATGGGGTTTTGACAGCCCCCGGCTTGTCAGGTGCTTAATTACGATTAAGCAGAGAGCTTGTTGATGTGACGGGCGAGCTTGCTCTTGAGGTTTGAAGCCTTGTTCTTAGAGATGGTCTTCTTGGCTGCAAGACGGTCAAGCATAGCTTCAACCTTCACGAAACGTTCCTGGGCTTCAGCCTTGTCGGTGAGCTTACGGAGAGCACGGACAGCGTTACGGGCGGTCTTAGCGTAGTAACGGTTGCGGAGGTTGCGGGTCACAGTCTGACGGATTCTCTTTTCTGATGATTTATGGTTTGCCATCGTGGAAAATCGTGTTTGTTTTGTAGCTTGTTTGTTGTTGTTTATTTTATTTAGTAGCCCATAGGAGAATCGAACTCCTCTTTCAAGAATGAAAATCTTGCGTCCTAGCCGATAGACGAATGGGCCAACACAATCGCTCCGGCTTGTCACCAAAAGCGACTGCAAATATACGCCCAAATATCCAAATACGCAAATTTATTAACATCCTTTCACAAGCTGCAGAGTCAACTGGCAAGTGCAAAATTATCCAATTCTTCGATAGAATTCAATTT
>UQDU01000025.1 GCA_900539915.1 uncultured Bacteroidales bacterium
AAATTGAATTCTATCGAAGAATTGGATAATTTTGCACTTGCCAGTTGACTCTGCACTCGTTTTAAACTGCGTATCGAATTTTACTATTACCCGATTTTTTAATACACACACACAACAGGGCGGCTTGCACGTCATCAAATATCTTCATAATGCCAATTCTCCAACGGCGATTACCATCAGTATCCCATTACGAGCTTACATTATTGAAGGACTGTCATAGAAACAGTCTCCGCATCGCTACATCCGTTTGCTGCGGATGGATGCCTGTGGGACTTTATGACCATTATGCAAAACACTCCAAGCGATGCGAGGGTAAACTTTTACCTTGTTTTGGGGATGTTAGCACCGGCATGGTCTCAGACCACTGTCAGGAACCATGTCGGTGCTATAATGGTCTATATTAAGTTTGTAGACGCGGCTCCTGTGTCCTATCCTCTTGAAGATGTGGAAGTAATGGCATCCTGCGTTGATCTATTCCGAATGACGCTGACAAATTAGATGCCGAAATATTTGCAAAATAGGTATTTTTGACTTAACTTTGCACTCGCAAACCACCAATGACATGGTTCCTTGACCGAGTGGTTAGGTAGCGGTCTGCAAAACCGTTTACAGCAGTTCGAATCTGCTAGGAACCTCCCTCAATCGGGGCTTTACCACAAGGTAAAGCCCCGATGCTTTATGTCGGTGCATAAAAAAGATGCGCCCCGCGAGAGGACGCATTTAGAATTGATGCTTGAACGGCATGTCCCTACTGCGATGAGTCCTGGCAGTCAACCAAAACCAGGGAAACACAAGGGTGTACCCCTGCGATTTGGCGGTTTTGCAACACAGCTCTATCGGATTGGAGAGGGTCGAGAGTCAGAGGGTGTCGTTGAGCAGACGGCCCTGAAGGGCTTCGAAATGCTTACGGGCTTTGTTGGTGCGCAGATAGGCGTCGATGGTGTCAGCGTGGCGGTGGCTGTGGAGGTCAGTGCCTAAGAAGTCCACAAATCCCATGCTGATGAGCCATTCGGCGGTTTCGCGGTCGGTAGAGCCGTATTGACCGGCGAGACTCAGTATGTTGGTCTGGAACAGCAGCCCCTTGTGATGGAGTTCTGCGTATCGTTGCCGCCCGGCATTCCCTGCGTAGTTATAGTATTTGTAGCGTTCGGGATGGGCCAGTATGGGCACAAGCCCCTTGAGTTTCAGATTGAAAACCACATTTTCCAAATCCCAAGGCTCCTGCATGAATGAATTTTCGATCAGGATATAGTCTTTAGGGAGTGTTGTCGCGATGCCCTGCTCGATTTGTCGGGTCGACAGTTCGCCGATGCGGTATTCGGCATGGCGTTCGACTTCCAGGTCAAGATTGTTTTTCCTGACAGCTTCCTGTAGCTCTTCCAGTGCAGGGTCAAGTGTGTCGGGCGAGTTTTCAAAAACATCGTCAGCCACATGCGGACTCGCATAAGTGCGTTTGAGACCCCAGCCCTGCATGCGCGTCAGAAGTTCGATAGAGGTGTCGACATCGGGTGACCCATCGTCCACTCCCGGTACTATGTGGCAATGTATGTCGGTATATATAGGAAGCTTTACAGCCTCCTTAGGGCTTTTCTTAAAAAAACTGATCATAAATAGTTGCTCTGAATATGATGTGCGTCTTATATTACAACAGTGACGGGGTTACTGTTGTTTGCGTCAGCGTGTAGCAATGCCGGTCTCTTTGACAGCTCCTGTCAGAGGGTCAAAGTGGGCGTAGCCTGGAGCTTTCTTGTCGGAGAAGAGTGACGGTTCCATGCCGAATACCACTCCGAGCTGTGGGATGTGGAGTGTCTTTTTGTCTAATTCCTTTCCGTCGTAGACTATGGATAACTCTGCCGTGCCCGGTATGCGGTATGCAACTCCTCCCTTGGGGAAGCGGCGTTCTTCGCCTTTGTCGGTAAGCGGCATCGTACCTTTGGTTATGACTTTGTAGATGAGATATATGGGTTCGCCGGCGAGGTCATCGGCTGCTATGAGGCCTTTGACCGGCGAAATCCTGGCTATGACTGTTTTCTGGGATTCTTCTCCCGGCACAAATGTGTATGTGCCCACTTCCGATGATGATACTGTCACACCCATGAACATAGCCGTGAGGGCTTCTTCCTGCTGGGTCAGATTGTCAAGGGCGATTTGCATGGCCTGGCCGTCCTTGGGCATGCCGTCGGCGTTGCCCGATATGATGTCATTGCGGTTTTGGCGCAGCTCGAATATCTTGTCAGCGGCAAGTTCTGCACGCTTGGCTGTAGATGTGCTCTGTATCATCTCCTCTGTCATGGCCTGACGCGCTGCCGGCGTGTCAAGTATGCTCGGCTGCGCCTGTCGTGGTTTCAGCGACGTTGTCGCTGCGGAGGGTGGAATGTAGTTCTCGTCATTGATGCTGACAGGGGCATTGTTGGAGTCTACGACTATGGTAACCGGGGTGCCGTTCTTAAATTGCACGCTGTATCTCTGCTCGTCATCGGGCACCGCTTTCTGTGTCAGTTCGGCTCCAGTGAGCGTCCACTTCTGAGACCTGGCTTGTATGGGGGAAGTCTTCAGGTATTTGGCAGTATAGTTATGAAACTCGCCGGGCCGCGACTCTGTAAGCTCGGCTTCGAGGGTGACATCTATCACAGCTGACGGCAGCGTATATATCAGCCCGTAGTCATTGGCTTTGGTGGCGGTCAGCTTGGTGGTGTTCTGCGCAGCTGAGGGCATGGCGGCAGTGATGCTCAGAGCCGTGGCTGCCATTGACATTATTATTGTGCGTAACATGACCGTTAGTGTCTTAGAGATTGTGATTACCGTATAAATGTTTTTCCGGAGTTTGTTGTCTCATTCCATAATCTGTGCTATGGCTTTGCCGATGTTGTCGGCTATATCGCCTGCTATGACTCCGTATTCGCCTTGGCTTTCCGCTGCTATTTCGCCGGCCCAGCCGTGGATGAACACTCCGCACACCGCAGCCACTTCAGGCTTGTATCCTTGGGCAAGCAGTGAGCCGATGACTCCTGTCAGCACATCGCCGCTGCCCCCTGTGGCCATGGCCGGCGTGCCTGACGAGTTGAAGTAGACGCGGCCGTCGGGACGGACCACTGCCGTGTAGCGTCCTTTGAGCACGATTATGATGTTATAGTGGTGTGACACCTCTATGGCCTTGAGCAAGCGTGCTTCTGCCGATGTCTGAGGGCCGAACATGCGGTCAAATTCCCTCTCATGGGGCGTCAGGATGGAGAGCGGCGGCAGATGGTTGAGCAGCGACTGCCTACGGGCTATACAGTTGAGTGCGTCGGCGTCAAACACTGCCGGATGCTCCAGGGATTTGATCAGAGTGTCGAGGGCATTGGCTGTCAGCTCGTTCACGCCCAGTCCCGGACCAATGGCCAGAGCGGAGTATTTCTGGAATGCCTTGACTTCACTGACCACTATGTCATGCTTATCGGCATTGAACAGGGCTTCGGGGACCGACATCTGCAATATGTTGTATCCGCAACGGGCAGTGTGGACGGTAAGTTTGCCTACCCCTGACCGCAAAGCTCCCTTGGCCGCGAATACGGCGGCTCCCATCATGCCGAAGCTGCCGCTCACAAGCAGCATGGAGCCATAGTCGGCTTTGGAGGTGAACTCGCCTCGTGGCCGTAGCAGATGCCGTACCTCATGCCGTTCTACCAGGAAAAATTTCGTAGGAGTGCGGCGTATGGCATCCTCGCTCAGATTGATGTCGAGCATCTGCCATTCGCCCACGGTTCGGGCGTTGTCAGACAGGAGGAACGCGAGCCGTGGGAATTGTATGGCTATGGTAAGTGTGGCATGTATGATGTTGCGTGCCGGATTGTTGGCGTTCCAGTCGGCAAACAAGCCCGATGGCACATCGATTGACACCACTTTGGCTCCGCTATCGTTGATATTGCGCACCACTGACTGGAATCCGCCGGGCAGCGGATCGTGGAGTCCCGAGCCGAATAGACCGTCGATGACAAGCCAGTTGCTGTTGATGTCGGGCATATTGAAGCTTTTGGTCACTTCGGTCAGCATAGGAGCCGGATGAAGCGATTCAAGGGCTTTCTTATAGTGGATGCACTCCTGTGACAGACGATTACCTCCGATATTAAACAGGTATATCTCGGGTTGCCAGCCGTTCTCTATGAGCCTGTACGCTACTGCCAGAGCATCTGCGCCGTTGTTGCCGTGTCCGGCAAAGATGGCTGTCGGTCGGGTAGGACGCCAGCGGCGCATTATTTCTGCGGCCACGCCGTCGGCCACACGGTCTATGAGCTGGAGCGATGTCACTCCTTCATTTTCAATCGTGGCACGGTCTATGGCGCGTATATCTTCGTTATTGAAAATTTTCATATAAATATTTTCATCTGTCAGTCTGCAAAGGTACATTTTTTTTTGTAATTTTGCAGCAGTAAAAATGCTACTGTCATCAACCCGTATAACACCCTTTTTACATTAACAACCGAAGCCCGATGAAACGTGTCACTTACAAAGGTCTGACATTCGAGCCGTATATCGAACGTGACCGTATATCTGCGCGAATCAAAGAACTCGCAGCCCAGATGTCAGATGATTTCAAGGACGACATACCTTTGTTGATATGTGTGCTCAATGGCGCATTTCCTTTTGCCGCCGATCTTTTCAGAGATTTGGACATCGATGCTGAGATAACGTTCATCAGACTCAAGAGCTACGAAGGGACATCGACAAGTGGCAAAGTCAAGGAAATCGCCGGTCTCACCGAAGACATCTCGGGTCGCAGGGTCATAGTGGTTGAAGACATCATTGACACAGGCAACACCATGGCCAAGCTGGTCAAGGATCTCGAGGCCCGTAACCCCAAGAGCATAAGCCTCGCATCGCTCCTCTACAAGCCGGAGTCGGTGCGTAAGGACATCAAGCCTGACTACGTGGGTTTCACCATACCGTCGGCGTTTATCATCGGCTTCGGGCTTGACCTTGACGGTCTCGGACGAAATCTCCGCGACATATGGGTGCTCAGCGAGAGCCATGACGACGAGGCTTGACCATCTGTGCTGCAGGTCTTGACCGTGAGGGTCAACTGTCGCAATCTCTCCTGACAGGTAAAAAAGAACAGATATTCAGTTTCCAATATTATATATTATAATCTACTCATGTACAATCTGGTAATTTTTGGTGCTCCCGGCAGTGGAAAAGGTACCCAGAGCGCAAAGCTCATAGATGAATACGGACTCTTCCACATCTCTACCGGCGATGTACTCCGTGACCACATCTCCCGGGGCACCGAGCTTGGAAAGGTAGCCGACAGCTACATTTCCAAGGGCAATCTTATCCCTGATTCTCTGATGATAGACATCCTCGCCGATGTCCTTGACAGTAATCCCGAAGCTAAGGACGGCGTCATTTTTGACGGTTTCCCTCGCACCATACCCCAGGCGCATGCCCTCAATGAGATGCTTGAAAAGCGTGGCTCAAAGCTGCATGCTGTCGTGGGTCTTGAAGTGCCCGACGAAGAGCTCGTAGCACGCCTCATCAACCGTGGCAAAGAGAGCGGACGCAGCGATGATAACCTTGAGACTATCAACCAGCGTCTCAAAGTGTATCACTCGCAGACAAGTCCCCTGCGCGATTTCTACCAGAAGCAGGGCAACTACCATGCCATCTACGGTCTCGGCTCCGTCGACTCAATATTCGACACTATACGCACTTCACTCAACAGCCGCACCGCCACTCCCAAACGTCACCACGCCTGATTCGTTCAAGGCAAAAACATATGTCATCGCCCATGCAGCCTCACCGCCGCATGGGCGATGCTTCATTAAGCCCGGTGTCAAGCGGTGCTGACTCCAAGTTTTCCAACGACTCTTGTTTCCGCTTCAAAGCGCGGCGAGCGAGCCGTTTGCGGTGCTTGTCCTGACGGCTTTGTAGAGATGCCTGACGGCGCAGCAGCTGTTTCTCGGCCTTGTCGGGCAGCAGCTTCTCGGGGGCTGACGGGTTTGGCTGATTGCAGGGAGCTGGCATCTCGGTGGTGGATGTGGTTAGCTGAGGAGTGGAGCGGCGACGCAGCGCGGCGGCACGTGCCCGAGATGAGCGCGTCATGGCTTTGTCAATCTGCGGTATCAGCAGTGAGAAGATGATTGTGGCTATGTAGGAGATGTCTGTTGGCAGCTGCCCGTTTGCAAGATAGTAGTCAAATAGATCGTGCAAATACTCCTGATTAATACCGGGAGCCGCGGCACATGTCGCTGTTATCTGCTGATGGATGTATTTGTAGAATTTTCGCGATACGGGCCGGTCCCATTTCGCTTTGCGCCTGTCGGCAGTTTTCGTAGCTGCCATAACGGTCTGATTTTGTGAAGTTTTTCACAAAAATAGACCCTCGTTTCCGCCATGCCATGCGAAAACATCAGTACCGACAGACAGCCATGGCACAATGTCGCTAACTTAAGGTGTCTTTATTGCTTGAACGGCGTTATGATGTAGTAGGGACATGCCATGGCATGTCGCCTAAAGCCATGCTAATGAGGACGTTGCCTTAGCAGACATGCCATGGCATGTCCCTACTGCGATGAGTGCATTCTTTAAGTTTGTGACATTGGGCTACACCTGGGAGCCATGTGCCGGTTAGGCGGCACGGGATGCTTTGCGGTAGAGGAGGGCGGCGATGATGAGATAGAGGATGTTTGGAATCCACATGGCCACGAGGGGGGAGGTCAAGCCGCTGACGGCGAAGGTGGAGGTGACGGTCATGAAGAGGATGTAGCTGAAACTCAGCACCAGGCCGATGCCTATGTTGAGGCCCATGCCTCCCTTGACTTTGCGTGACGACAGCGACATGCCTATGACTGTCAGGATGAAGGCGGCGGCACACATGGCATAGCGGCGGTGGTTTTCTATCTCGAAACTCTTGATGTTGGCGAAACCGCGCTCTTTCTGTCGCTTGATATACTCCTGCAATGCCGGCGTCGACATGGTTTCGTGATCGTTTTTGGCGATTAGGAAGTCTCGCGGCTCGAATGGGATCACGGTGTCAAGCGTGGTGCCGCGTTGTATAGTCTCGCGTGTGCCGCTGAAATCACGTATCATATAGTCGCGCACCTGCCAGTTGTAGAGAGTGTCCCAGCGAATCTGCTGTGCGGTGAGTCGGGATACAAGCTTTTTCTTGTCAAATTTTTCAAGCGAAAACTTGTAGCCGGTCTTAGTCAGCGCATCGTAGCGTGACATGTAGGCGATCTCGCTGTCGGCCACCTTCATCTGTATGTTTGTGCCGTAGTCCACTCGCTTGTTTTTCACATACGTGTTGGTATATTCGATGCGTTTGACGTTGGCCGGGGGGATTATATATGCGCTGAGCAGGTAGGTGGCTATGGCTATGACCGTAGCTGACACGAGATAAGGGCGCATGAAGCGGCGGTATGACATGCCCGATGAGAGCATGGCTATGATTTCGCTGTTGTCAGCCAGCTTTGAGGTGAAAAAAATCACGGCGATAAACGTGAACAGCGGACTGAACTGGTTGGCGAAGTAGGGCAGGAAGTTGACGAAGTAGTCAAATACCGTTGCTTTCAGCGGAGCTTTGAGAAATGCGTCAAGTTTCTCGTTTATGTCAAACATTATGGTAATCGCGAGTATCAGTATGATCGCGAACACATATGTGCCGAGAAACTTGCGTATGATATATCCGTCAAGGATTTTGAACATTTCGTTGGCTGTGTGGGTGAAATATGATTTTGAATCTATATTGATTACAGGCGACGGGTGACGCGCTCCACCATCTCGGTCTTCCATGGCTTGAAGTCGCCGGCGATGATGTGCTTGCGTGCTTCTCTGACGAGCCACAGATAGAAGGCGAGGTTATGTATGGATGCAATCTGCATGGCCAGCAGTTCCTGGGCTATGAAAAGGTGGCGCAGGTAGGCTTTGGAATATACCCGGTCAACGAAGCAGTCGCTCGTCTCGTCGATGGGGGAGAAGTCGTCGGCCCATTTCTTGTTGCGCATGTTCATGATGCCGTTGGGGGTGAAGAGCATGCCGTTGCGCCCGTTGCGTGTAGGCATCACGCAGTCCATCATGTCCACTCCGCGGTCTATGGCCTCAAGGATGTTGGCCGGGGTGCCTACGCCCATCAGATAGCGCGGACGGTCGGAGGGGAGTATTTCGTTGACCACTTCTATCATGTCATACATCACCTCGGCCGGTTCTCCTACGGCCAGGCCGCCGATGGCGTTGCCGTCAGCTCCGAGGTCGGCGACGAATCTGGCTGACTCACGGCGCAGGTCTGGGTAGGTGCACCCCTGGACTATGGGGAAATATGCCTGCCGATAGCCGTAGAGGCCTTCGGTGGCTTGGTAACGGTCCCATCCGCGGCGCAGCCAGCGGAGGGTCAGGTCCAGTGATTTACGCGCATAAGTGTAGTCCGATGTCCCAGGGGGACACTCGTCAAGGGCCATCATAATGTCGGCACCTATGGTGCGCTGGATGTCTACGACCCCTTCGGGCGTAAACAGATGCTTGGACCCGTCGATGTGTGAGCGGAAATATGCGCCCTCCTCCTTGAGTTTGCGGTTGGCCGCGAGCGAGAATACCTGGAAACCGCCGCTGTCGGTCAGTATAGGGCGGTCCCAACCGTTGAATTTGTGCAGACCGCCGGCCTGACGCAATATTTCTGTGCCCGGACGCAGGTAGAGGTGATATGTGTTGCCGAGAATTATCTGGGCGTTTATGTCATCACGAAGCTCGCGCATATGCACTCCTTTGACCGAGCCCACGGTGCCTACAGGCATAAATATAGGCGTTTCAATCTGTCCGTGGTCAGTCGTAATGAGCCCGGCGCGGGCTGCTCCGTTGGTGTCTGTTGCTTGAAGCTTGAAATCCATTTTGCAAAATTAGTTGTTTTATGGGAGAAATGCAGTATATTTGCCATCGTAAAAAAAGTATTGCATACCTCGTACACCATTAATTCATATATATTCACTTATAGTATTTGTCTATGAAAAAATTCGTTGCCGAACTTGTCGGCACTATGTTCCTTGTCTTGTTGGCCTGCGGTAGCGCGGTATTGGCCGGCCCGTCTATTTCTACTCTCGGCATAGGTCTCTGCTTCGGTCTGGTGCTTATCTGCCTTTGCTATGCTATCGGCGGCATCTCGGGCTGTCATGTCAACCCGGCTGTATCGTTGGGCGTATTCCTTACCAATAAGGATTTCAGCGCCAAGGATTTGGTAAGCTACTGGGTGGCACAGTTTATCGGTGCTGCCATCGGCGGTCTGCTGCTCTACTGGCTCTTCCAGCTTGGCTCAGGATTTAACTTCGGCGGTATCACTGCTGCCAGCGGCAACAGCCTCGCGGCAAACGTGCTCCAGCCCGGCGCTACTCCTGCCATGGCACTCCTCGTAGAAATCCTTCTGACATTCTTCTTCGTGTTCATCGTGCTCGGTGCCACAAGCAAGTTCGGTGTCAGCAATCTCGCCGGTCTGGCCATCGGTATTGGCCTCGGTCTTGTCAACATCGTGGGTATTCCTGTTGACAACTGTTCAGTCAACCCGGCCCGTTCGTTTGGTCCCGCTCTGTTCTCGCCCAACGCATGGGGTGAGTTCTGGATCATGGTCGTAGGTCCGCTCGCCGGTGCAGTCCTTGCCGCTGTAGTGTGGTATGTAGTCGCACCCCACTTCAAAAAAAAATAATACTGTTTCTGGCAGATAATCCGATTATGAAACCCCTGCTTCCGGTTATGCCGGAGACAGGGGTTCCGCTTTCTTAGATTTTAGGTGTATCGCACATCACGTGGGTGGAAAAATTATGCTTTGAGGGACTTTTGAGTATATCCATGTTGGCAAAATTACTACGCATTGGCGGCAGATGCTGCAAATTTTAGGGGTAAAACAGGGGGACAGCCCCTGTGAGATGTTGCGAATTAAGGGGGAAGGGGATACCTTTGCACACATGAAACCTATCACATCTTTTCTGACAAAAATCCTGTATGGTAGCCTTGCTGTAGCCTGTATGATCGGCTGCACGGGAGGGGGACAAAATGAAACTAAACCATGGGGGACAGGCTCTGCCGATATTGACGAGATGCTTGACCGAGTGGACAGTCTGGAGATGATAGCACCCTGGGACGACGCAGAGGTCAGGGCTACGCTAAACGCTGTAGACTCCATGGCTTCGCAAGGCGATGGTGTAAATAAGCAAGCGGCCGGGCTGTTTGTCCAAAGCCATCTTTATGAAATAGACGGCGACAATGACAAAGCCATGGAGGTTATCAAAAAGGCTCTGGGGATGGTGGACTCGGCGAAATCTCCATATCTCTACTCGCGTCTGCTGCTTCAGAGGGCTGTGCTTGACCAGGATCTCTCATCCAAGACCGCTACATATTTCAATGTGCTGCCCACATTTATAGATGCGCGTGACAGCATGGTGGTAGTGGAGACTTTATGGGAGCTTAACAATGCTTATGAATATGTGTGGGATGACTCTACGGTGCTTGAGTGCTTCAATGAGATACTGAAGTGGGTGCCTGACACGATGTGCAATCTTAAGAATATCATGCGCTTCAATATCATAGCGCTTGAGCGTGGCG
The DNA here is from genome assembly GCA_900539915.1 of uncultured Bacteroidales bacterium. Classification (GTDB taxonomy): domain Bacteria; phylum Bacteroidota; class Bacteroidia; order Bacteroidales; family Muribaculaceae; genus Amulumruptor. The sequence goes on from UQDU01000025.1 coordinate 10,558, forward strand.
ACGGAACCAACCCCCACTATGTGGGCAAGATTGACAGTCTGCGTCAGGATAAGAATCTTATAGGGCTGTCGCCGCCTCTGGCTGTGCTGGTCTACAGCGACCTCTATCGCATACAAGGTGATGCAAACGATCTGGATACTGCCGCTATGTATATGCAGGGCATGGTGGGAGACCATGACGCCGTCAAGGTATATTACGGTCAGAAACTAAGCAATGCCCTCAAATGCGGAGAGCGCGACACTGCCGCACACTATGCGGCTGCGTTGGAGGGGTACCTCTCTGATGAGTCGCCCATGATTATAGAGACTATCAAATCCCTGTTGCCGTATTATAAGGCGATGGGCATGACAGACAAATACGATGCGCTCAACAGCCGTCTGGCAGAGATGCAGACCAAGGCCGCAGCATATGAGGAGGCGACCAAAATGGCCAGGATGAACACTCAGCGTCAGATGCGCGATTTCAGGAAATACACTACTGTCAAGACCCATGAGGAGCACACCCGTGTACTGTGGCTGACAGTGGGGGTGCTGGTGGTGCTTTTCCTGACAGTGGGTGTCATTGTGTTCCTGCAGCTGCGCAAACGCCATCTGGAAGCGAAAGCACGGCTGCATGACGACCTCGAAAATACAAAACGCAGACTGACGGTGGCCCAGCTCCGCGCCGTGGAAAACGAGCAGACGCTCAGCAATGTGTTGACCGACCTCGGCAATATCTCGTCAGAGCATAATGACGTGCAGTCACACGCTGACCGCATAAAGGTGAAACTTAAAGCCCAGCTCTCGGGAGAGGATGACTGGGAACGCTTTTCGGCTGTATTCACTGAGATGCGTCCCGGATTCGTTGACAAACTCCGTGAGACGTATCCGGTGCTGACGCAGGGTGACATCAGGCTTTGCTGCTTGCTGAGCATGGGGCTTGACACCAAGCATATCGCACGTCTGCTGCTGATACGTCCCGAATCAGTCAAGAAGCACCGTCAGCGTCTCCGTGCCAAGCTCGGTCTGTCGCCTGAAGTGGTATGGACTGACTATTTCGCTGCTTTCTGATGACATATTTGGGGCTGGCAGCGATGTTTGACGGCGCATAATGCGTTACATTGCGTAAAAATTCATAACTTTGCAGTCGGATTTCGGCCAGAAGGGATCGGAATCCGTATTGCTGTAAGTGTTAGAACATTGATATAGATAAACGAAGAGATATGATTAATCGAGTCCTTATCCGCATGAAGGTCGTACAGATGCTGTATTCCTATCTGTTGACGCGCAATCAGTTTAAAATCCAGCCCGCACCTGCAAATCCCACTAAGGATCAATCATTTGCGTATTCAGTCTATATCGATTCGCTCCTGCTGATGCTGGAGCTGTCAGGATACCGTGTCACTCCCGACCAGGTAAAACTTTCAATCCCCGTCAATCCGCGCCTCAACCAGTCTGGCATCATCCGTGCACTTGCCGCGAATGATGACATACGCGCTGTCATCAACCGTGGAAATTCATCGGTGGGCAATTTCAGTGCCGGTTTGTCTGACATCTACAATGCCGTGATTTCGTCAGACCTCTATAAGAAATATCTCAGAGCGCGTAACCGCGGTATCAAAGAGGATGTGCAGTTTTGGACGGTGATGTTCAAGACGGTTATCGAAAAGAGTGCCGCCTTTCAGGAGGGTGCCCGCAAGAGCGACGAGTTTACGCTCAACGGTCTGGAGCTGGGCATAGAGAAGCTCATAGCTACGCTTGAAGAGTTTGACGGCGAACACTCGGGCTTTGCTGAGGCCCGCAACGCCCTTGACCGCTCGCTTGACAAGGCTTACCAGCTCTACCATGCGCTTCTGACACTTCCTGTGGAGATAGTGCGCTGCTATGACCTGCAGCTTGACAATGCGCGTAACAAATATCTGCCCACAAGTCAGGACCTCAATCCCGACACCCGGCTGCTTGACAGTCCGCTGGTGAAGCTCCTCGCCGACAATGTATCAATCCGCGAATATGCCGATGAGCATCCGGGAGAATGGACCGATGACTCTGACCTGCTGTCACACCTGCTCAAGCGTATCCTTGAATCGGAGGAGTATAAGAATTACATGGCTCTCCCGTCGGTCAGCCTGAGCGAGGATGCCGATTTCTGGCGTCAGGTGATGAAATCCATTATCCTGCCTGACGACGATCTTGCCGAAGTGCTGGAGTCGAAATCGGTCTACTGGAACGATGACCTTGACATTATGGGTACATTTGCGCTCAAGACACTTCGCAAATTTGCCACTTCGCCCGGCAAGGACCCTGTGCTGCCGCAGTATAAGGACGATGAGGATGCCCGTTTCGGCGCAGACCTGTTTGTCAATGTCGTTGACAAATATGACGAATACCGTAATCTGGTGGACCACTATGTCGACAATCAGGCCTGGGATTCGGAGCGTCTGGCGTTTATGGATGTCATCATCATGGCTACTGCCATAGCCGAGATGCTTAACTATCCTCAGATTCCTATCCCTGTGACTCTCAACGAGTACATAGAGATTGCCAACAGCTACAGCACACCCCGTAGCGGCAAATTTATCAACGGTGTGCTTTATTCCATCATCAACCATCTCAAGGAGGAAGGGAAACTGATGCGTGATAATTGAAAAATTTAACAATTATTATTTCAGCCTCTCACAATAGTTTCATTACCTTTGTGAACGATAGAATAACAACAGAAACTCATCTATTTTACTTTCTTTTATTGTAATTATGCTTTTCAATCTTATAACCCTTGATGCTGCCTCAAGTTCAGGTATGATGAACATGCTCATGATTGTGGGCTTGATTGTGGTGTTTTATTTCTTCATGATTCGTCCGCAGCAGAAGAAACAGAAGGAGATACGCAAATTCCGCGAAGGCATCCAGAAGGGTGACCAGGTCATCTCGGCTGGCGGCATCTACGGCAAAGTGAAAGACATCAAGGATACATACATCATCCTTGAGGTCGACAAGGGTCTTACACTGCGTGTTGACAAGGGCTCTGTATATCCCTCGGCTCTCGATATCGAGGCTACAGGCAGCAACCCCGAAGAAAAAAAGTAAACCGCATCCGTTCCTCCTCAGGGAATGCGGCATCTTACACGTAGTGGCATGCCATGGCTTCAGGCAATCCCATATACGACAAGATAAAACAGGCTCGCGCCTCGTTGACTACAGCGGCACGTTCTTCCAAAGGGAAGGACGTGCTTATGTATCTATTGTTCGTGGTGATTGCTTTCGTGTTCTGGGTGCTCCTGTCGCTTGATTCTGAAGTGACCAAGGATTACGAGGTGCCTATAGAGATTGCCGAGGTGCCTGACAGTGTGCATCTCCTGGGCAATGTCCCCTCGACTATCAATGTGTCGGTCAGAGGCAAAGGGGCGCAGCTGATTCGCTACGAGTGGGGTACAATGCCTAAGCTGTCGTTTAAATTCAAGGAATACGCTACACGCAAGGAGCGTATGTCTATATCACGCATACGTCTTGATGCTCGGCTGAGAGACTATTTCGGCAATGGTGTGGTCATCAATACTATCAAACCTGATACTCTGGGCGTGGCTTATACCACTAATCCGGGTGTCAGAATGCCGTTGCATGTAGTGGCCGACATCAACCCTGATTTGCAGTACACGCTTAGCGGACCTGTGACGGCGAGCACGGATTCGGTGACCGTATATTCCATGACCGCTATTCCTGAGGATATGAAATATGTCGTGACCGAGCCTGTAAGTATTTCCGGCATTAAGGACACGGCTCAAATCAGTGTGGGTGTCCGCCCGGTGCCTAATGCCAAGATTGTACCTTCGACGGTCGAGGTGACTATCCCTGTAGAACCGCTGATATCCAAGCGTCGCCAGACCACGGTGGATGTGGTAGGTCTGCCTCCGCATACGTCTCTGATAACGTTCCCGTCAAAAGTCACGTTCACCTATCTTGTGCCCATGAGTGCCTATAATAAGGATTATCCGCTGAGAGCATATGTGGACTATGATGATGTCAATACTGTCACCAAGAAGATACCGGTGCGTATCGGTGCTGTGCCTCCGTTTTTCTCCGGAGTGACTGTGACACCTGACAGTGTGGAATACATTATAGAAAAGGCCGATTAGGTGTCGGGGTTTCATATGGGACATATTGTAGCAATAACCGGGGGCATAGGGTCAGGCAAGAGTGTGGTTTCTCGCATAGTCGCAGTGATGGGGATGATGGTATATGACTGCGACAGCCGTGCAAAACGCCTGATGGATACCTCCGATGAGATAAAAAGACGTATTGCATCCGAAATTTCGGAGGACTGTATCACTGATGATAACCGCATAGACAGGTCGCGGCTGTCAAAATGCGTGTTCAATGATGCTGCGGCTCTCACGACCCTTAACATGATAGTCCACGGGGCTGTAAGGGAAGATTTCAGACTGTGGTGCTGCAGGCATGCGGCTGAGCATGTGTTGTTTGTGGAGACTGCAATCCTGTATCAGAGCGGCATGGATTCCATGGTTGACGAGGTGTGGGAGGTCTCGGCCTCCGAGCAGGTGCGCATAGCGCGTGTCATGGAGCGGAATAATCTCTCGGCGTCAGAAGTCAAGGCGCGTATCATGTCACAGGACGCCTATGTCCCCGGCCGCAAGCATCCGCGCGTCGTGCATATTGATAACAACGGAGATGTCGCCTTGCTGCCGCAGATTCTAAATGCTGTTGCAGACTGTTGAAGCGGTAGGAAATGGGACAGTGAGCCGATGGCTATAGCCGGCTCATCCAGAAATCAAGGAAACGCTGCGCCACGATGTTGCAATCGTTATGTTTCTCTACAAACAGACGTGACTGGCGTCCTCGTTCGGCGATGACCTCGGGGTGGGTTATGGTTTCTTCAATGGTGGCAATCAATCCCGGCATGTCAGTCGGCGCATTGATTATCGGCCGCAAAGAGGATTCGTTGATATAGTCGTAGTATTCGGGCTCGGCACCGCTGATTACATTGAGTCCGTAGGCCATGGCCATCAGAGCCGTAGTGGCAGGTGTGTAACTGTAGATTTGGTCCATGACCACGTGTGAGCTGCGCATAAGGCTGATAAATTCCTTATAGGGCTTATTCTCTACGATGGTCAATTGTGCACGGTCAGGATGACGGGCTATGGCTTCGCGGGCAGCTTCCTCAAGCATGTCAGTGCCTTTCATAGGCATGCGGTAACGGTCCCGGCCAAGAAAAAGTTTGACTTTGTCTATGGTGGGGGATAGCTTCACCGGCTCAAATGCCGTCAGGTCGATGGGGATACCGCCGTAGGCCGATCGCTCGGGTCCTAAGGCTCTGCGCATGCCAAGTTCGTATTCATAAAGCACCGAAACAGCCCCGTCTATCCTGTCAAGTACATACCGCTGGTAGTCGACGAGCCGCGGCTCATGCCATTTTTCCCATAGGCCGGGGTTTAATTTGTTCCATGGTGAAGTCTCGCGTCCTATATGCCATTCTGAGTATTTCAATGGCGTGTCGGACGCAGATACCATGTCAAGGTATGCTATGTCGGTGCTCATGGCGGTCAGGAATACTGAACCGTTCTCACGTTTCAGCCTGTCGAATATATGTCGCAGACGTTGTGGCCTGAGCTGTACGAAATTTATGTCGTTGAGAGCTACCACATCATATCCGCGCAGATATTTGTGCATCGGATAGAGCATTTTCCAGAAAAGCTGCATTCCGCCTATTTTACCGGGACTTCTCGTCAGGTCAAGGTCGCGGTCACATTGCATCCATGCCGAACCGTCGGAGATAAGAGTGACCTCATGTCCGTGGTTGCGTAGGCCGGTTGCCAGGGTGCGGTGGCAATTGCTGTAGTCTCCGAGCAGAAGAATCTTCATTTTTTCATGCCTCTTTTCAGCAAAAGTAGGGAAATATGGATGTTTATGCAAGTCCGCAGAAAAAATCTGAAGTTTTATCCTGAAAAATTTGCATCGTAACCAAAAATCCACTACCTTTGCACACGCAAACCACAAGCAAGGAGAGATGGCAGAGTGGTCGATTGCGGCGGTCTTGAAAACCGTTGAGGGTCACACCTCCGGGGGTTCGAATCCCTCTCTCTCCGCTGAACTAACCGGACAAAACCGGACGGTAAGCAGACAAGTCCCACAAATTCAATGATTTGTGGGACTTTTTTTTTATCCCCTTGTGTCTGCCTTAAAGTACACCTTTTCGCCCCTAAAAGACAAAGTTCGTAACCTAACTCGTACCCCCGACAAACAAAAACGGAAAGGGGGTACAGAATGTCCGAAATTGGCGAAGTCCTGTCGCTATTTGGCGTGCCTGCATAGAACTCATTTTATATTATGTTTCATAGTAAAATTACTTTTTCTAAAGAGCTACGCAAACCTATGGAATATTGCGTCGCGGCAGGGTTTTGCATATTCTGGATTCCATTTCACTTTACATAGAATGGATGGGGCTTTGGTGGGAGCTATGCGGATTCTATGGGGTCGGTGGCGGGACGGGGGGATTGTGACTTGATGAAGGCGCGGACTTTGTTGTAGCAATAGATGCAGGCGATGGGCAAGGCTACGCCGGCTATGCTGTAGAGAATCCAGAAGCAGTCGGCAGGGGCGTAGTCGTGGATGACCATGTGGCATCCTATCTGCGCAGGGTCAAGGGAGAACCACCAGATTTTTATCAGGCTGACGGCTTTGAATGCTATTATGTGGAATACGTAGATGTAGAGGGTCATGACGCCGCAGTAGGTCAGGAACCGCCGGGCTATGCTTCCACTGTCGGTCAGCCAGAGGGCTATGCGGTCAAGTACGAGGAAACCGGCCAGTCCGGTCAGTGGAAGTGTCAGCACGTCATTCATCTGAGGGGTGAGATTCATCCCTTTCCAGTGGTAAAACGCGCCTACGCACAGGAATCCTACGAGGAGGAAGAACTGCCATATCCTGAGCGTGTATCTTGACAGCAGAGTGCGTATGACCGGGCCCATGCTGAAGAAAAACAGACCCCACGTCTCGCGTATGCCTCCCTGGACGATGGTGGGTATCCGCAGTCCGAAATCTATTTTTATCATTGCAAAAACCAACGAGGCCGCTCCGATTATGGCTGAAATCCATATCAGGGAGATGCGCGGATAGAAATGCCGCAGCAGCTTTGTCAGAATCAGATACACTACCGATACCACAAGCAACGCCCTGAAAAACCAGAATGCGCCGGCGAGAAATTCGTCATAGCCTCCCATGGAAAACAGGATGAGGAAAAACCGCTGTACAAACTGCGACAGGTTATATGGATGTGTGACTCCGCCCTGCACGTTGCCGTATTCCTCGTTGAGGATACCGATCGAAAACATCAGGTTATGGATGACGAGGAAGAACAATGCCCACTTGACAAACGGCAGATAGAGCCCTTTGGCGCGTCGCTTGACATAGCCATAGGGGTCCTGGAGGTTGGCCTCCTTGAAGAAGTAGCCGGCAGCGATGAAGAATACCGGCATGTGGAAGAGGTATATGAAATTGGTGATGATGCTGTAGGCTTCGGCGTGGCCGATGACCATGAGGATGATGGCGAGGCCTTTGACGATAGCTATGCGGTCGTTGCGGTGGTTCATAATGGCAAAGTTAGCAATTATCGCTGCAAGTGGCGGCGTTGACGGGAGCAAAAAATAGTCGGAGGGCAGCCGCAATCGGCTGCCCTCCGACGGGTATGGTGTGATGTCAGTTATTATTCCTCGTTGTTGAGGATTTCGAGCATCTTGATGGCACTTGCAGGGATGCGTGTGCCGGGACCGAAGATGGCTGCGACACCGGCTTTGTAGAGGAAGTCGTAGTCCTGGGCAGGGATTACACCGCCGGCAGTCACGAGGATGTCCTCACGGCCGAGCTTCTTAAGCTCTTCGATAACCTGGGGGATGAGGGTCTTGTGACCTGCGGCGAGTGATGACACGCCGAGGATGTGGACGTCGTTTTCCACAGCCTGACGGGCAGCCTCGGCCGGAGTCTGGAACAGGGGACCCATGTCCACGTCAAATCCGCAGTCGGCATAACCGGTGGCCACAACCTTGGCACCGCGGTCATGTCCGTCCTGGCCCATCTTGGCTATCATAATACGGGGTTGACGACCTTCGCGCTTGGCGAAATCTTCACACATCTGCTGAGCCTTCACGAAGTCGGGGTCAGACTTGGTTTCTGCTGAGTACACGCCTGAAATTGTTCTGATTACTGCTTTATAACGGCCTACGACCTCTTCGCAGGCATCTGAAATCTCTCCGAGGGTGGCACGGAGTCCGGCGGCCTTGACAGCGAGGTCAAGGAGATTGCCCTTCTTGGTGCGGACACACTCGGTGATGTCGGCCAAAGCTTTCTTGACGGCCTCCTCATCGCGATGTGCCTTGACATCGTTGAGACGCTCTATCTGCTCTGTGCGCACCTGAGTGTTGTCGATTTCGAGTATGTCGATGGGGTCTTCGTGGTCAAGACGATACTTGTTGATGCCGACGATGGTCTGCTTGCCGGAGTCAATGCGGGCCTGTGTACGTGCGGCTGCCTCCTCGATGCGGAGTTTGGGCAGACCGGTCTCGATAGCCTTGGCCATGCCGCCGAGTTTCTCGATTTCCTGGATATGCTCCCATGCGCGGTGTGCGATTTCGTTGGTGAGGGCCTCCACGTAGTATGAACCGGCCCAAGGGTCAACCTGCTTGGTGACCATGGTCTCCTCCTGGATGTAGATCTGGGTGTTACGTGCGATACGTGCCGAGAAGTCGGTGGGGAGGGCGATAGCCTCGTCAAGCGCGTTGGTGTGGAGCGACTGTGTGTGTCCGAGAGCGGCACCCATAGCCTCGATACATGTACGGCCTACGTTGTTGAAGGGATCCTGTTCGGTCAGAGACCAGCCTGATGTCTGCGAGTGTGTGCGCAGAGCGAGCGACTTGGGATTCTTGGGGTTGAACTGCTTGACAATCTTGGCCCAGAGCATACGGGCTGCACGCATCTTGGCCACTTCCATGAAGAAGTTCATGCCGATAGCCCAGAAGAACGACAGACGGGGAGCGAAAGCATCGATGTCCATGCCGGCATTGACACCTGCGCGCAGGTATTCAAGACCGTCGGCCAGAGTATAGGCCAGCTCGATGTCACATGTCGCACCGGCTTCCTGCATGTGGTAGCCCGAGATGGAGATGGAGTTGAACTTGGGCATATTCTGAGAAGTGTACTCGAATATGTCGGCGATGATGCGCATCGAAAACTCCGGGGGATATATATAGGTGTTGCGCACCATGAATTCCTTGAGGATGTCGTTCTGGATAGTTCCGGCCATCTCGTCGAGTTTGGCACCCTGCTCGAGACCAGCGTTGATGTAGAAAGCAAGCACTGGGAGCACTGCGCCGTTCATGGTCATTGACACGGACATCTTGTTGAGGGGTATGCCGTCAAAGAGCACCTTCATGTCCTCAAGCGAGCAGATGGATACACCTGCCTTGCCGACGTCGCCTACCACACGGGGATGGTCTGCATCGTAGCCGCGGTGTGTGGCGAGGTCAAATGCCACTGAGAGGCCTTTCTGTCCCGAGGCGAGGTTGCGGCGGTAGAATGCGTTACTCTCGGCGGCTGTGGAGAATCCGGCATACTGGCGGATGGTCCAGGGACGCAGCGGATACATCGCGCTGTACGGTCCGCGGAGGAAAGGCGGTATGCCTGACACATAGTTGAGGTGTTCGAGACCTTCAAGGTCTTTCTTGGTATATACAGGCTTGACGGGGATGAGTTCCGGAGTAAGCCAGTCTTCACCTGCGCTTGCTGCCACACCTGCATGCTGGGCTGCGAAAGCGTCTTGTGTGATATTTATATTTTTAAAATCGGGTTTCATCTATATTATAGAATTGAGTGGAAAGAGGCTTATTACTTAAGAAGACGGGAATTGAAGTCACGGAGAGTGTCAAGCACGTTGCAGCGCACATGGATGAAATCCTTGATGCCCTCGGCCTGGAGCTGCTCCATGCAGGCAGGTGCACCTGCCACTACAAACTCTGCACGGCCATTGAGATACTTGAACGCCTTGGGAGCGAGTTCGGCATACTCGTCGTCGCTTGAGCAGAGCACCACTACATCGGCGCCTTTCTCCATGGCGGCGTCAACGCCGGCTTCTACGGTGTCGAAACCGAGATTGTCGATAATCTCATATCCGGCGCAGCCGAAGAAGTTGGTGGAGAACTGGGCGCGGGCCAGACGCATGGCCAGATTGCCGATGGTGAGCATGAACACCTTCGGGCGGTGTGAAGCCGCTTCAGTAGAGAGGCGCAGCTGCTCGAAGTCGCTGGCGGCACGGCTCTTGTTGAGACCTTCGCCTGACTCGGCTGCCTCGTCGTGGTGACATCCGCATGAGCATCCGCTGTTTTCTATCTTCTGTGCTGCGGTCTCGTTGATGTTGGGGAACTGGTTGGTACCCAGCAGAATCTCCTTGCGACGGGCCACATCGGTGTGACGCTTGGCATTGGATTCGTTGACGGCCTTCTGGATTGCGCCTTCGTTGACCATCTTGAGGAAACCGCCTTGCTCGTCGACCGAAAGGAAGAGCTTCCATGCCTCCTCCGCGATGGCTACTGTCAGGTGCTCCACGTAATATGAACCGCCGGCAGGGTCGACCACCTTGTCGAGGTGGCTTTCCTCCTTGAGCAGGAACTGCTGATTGCGAGCGATGCGCTCCGAGAAGTCATCGGGGGTCTTGTAGGGAGTGTCAAACGGGGTAGAGGTGATGGAGTCCACACCTGCGAGAGCTGCCGACATGGCTTCGGTCTGGCTGCGGAGCAGGTTGACGTGTGCGTCATATATGGTCTGGTTGAATCGGGATGTCGTAGCGTGGACATGCATCTTGGCAGCTTCCTTGTCAGCACCATACTGAGCCACGATCTGAGCCCAGAGCATACGGGCGGCGCGGAATTTAGCAAGCTCCATGAAGTAGTTGGAGCTGACGCCCATGTTGAACTTGATGCGGCTGGCCACTTCGTCGGCGCTGTATCCGGCATCAGTCATCATGGTCATCCACATGGCACCCCAAGAGAGGGCATAGCCGAGCTCCTGATAGATGTAGGCACCGGCGTTGCTGAGCATGTCGGAGTTGACAGCGAGCACCTTGAGCGCAGGTACATCCTTGACAGCATCCATAAGGGTTGAGGCTTCCTTGACGATGTCGCCGGGGAATTCTGTGCCATGGTTGAGCGGACGGCGCAGAGGGTTGAAGTTGATGGAGCCGCGGAATGTATCGGCAGCATTTTCTTTCTTTATGATGGAAACCAACTCCGTCGCTACGGCTACGGCCTTGCGCGGACAGCATGTAAGGTTGATTTCGACGGTCTTGAGGTCGATGCCCTTGAGCAGAACGGCTACATCTGACGGTTCTTTGACCGAGAAACCGAGGGAGGTCACGCCCTTGCCGAGGACTTCGGTGGCCTTGGCATTCGCAGCGGCTGCATCGTCGGCGATGATTTCCTGACGTGTGAGCCAGTCATTGGTGTTGCGGATACCGCGGATGTAGGGAAATTCACCGGGGAGTACATCGGTGGTCTTGAGATTTTCAATGTCCTCTGCACGGTACATGGGCTGGAGGTTGAAGCCTTCATTTGTACGCCATACCAGTTTCTTGTCAAATGGCGCACCTTTGAGGTCTGTCTCGACTTTAGCTTTCCATTCGGCGGTAGAAATAGGAGGAAATTGTTCAAATAATTTTTCTTTGCTTTCTGCCATGGTGTGTGTTAATTGATAAAATGCGTTGTGAACCTTGTAATAGCTTATAAGGCGGTTTTTTACGAAGCAAATGTACGAAATTTTGCCGTATGATGAAATAATTTAGCTAAAATTACGAAGCAAGCCTATTCTTGGAGAAGAAGTTTCCAAGCCGGGATGACCTCGATTTTCAGGCCGTCATAATCCAGCTCTGCCTCATCCTCGTAGGTTACGATAACCCGGCGTCTGCAAGAGAGTTTTTTCCCTATTTGAGATAACCCTTTTATTTCACGGTCCGATGTTACAGTTGCATCTTTAATGGTGTAACAAACCTGAATGGCAGTCTCGGTCTCAGGAATATAAAAATCTACCTCAATGCCATGATTGTAGTGATAGATGGCGTCTTTTGAACCATATTTGCGCACAAGATGCAGAGCCACAAGGTTTTCCAGAAGCGATGTGCGAATATCAACTGCAAGCAATGAAATTATGCCATTGTCAATAAAATAATATTTCGGGTTGGTTATTCTCTCTGTTATATTGTCGGCGATGTTGGGTACAACAATCAACAGATATGCGTCTATGGCATAACTGAGGTAATTGATTACCGTACTTTTGCCTATTTTGGTTCCTGTGGACGCTACAATATTAGTAGCCCGGGTAAAAGAAAGCGGTTGCTTCACGCTCTCGGCAAGTTTACGAAAAAGCACTCGGAGCGCGAAAATGTTTTCAACTTTGTGACGAGCCGCGATGTCACCCAGGAATATCTTCTGATAAAGGCTCGTAAGATAGTCCCGTTTTACCGGAAGTGTGGCACATTCTGGGAAACCTCCGAATTGAAAGTATTCCTCAAAATGTCGCATAAGCGCACCTCGGTCGGACGTTGTCGCAGTAAGCAGTCTGTTATTGCTGTCCATACCGTTTATAGCGAGATATTCACTGAGCGAGAGAGGGAAAACCTCGCGTGTCAGATAACGTCCCCCGAGTGTTGCCGCCACATCCACTGAAAGCATCTTTGCATTGCTTCCGGTGATGACAACTTTATATTTATTGTCGGCCACACGGCGAGCGAACTTCTCCCATCCCTCGACATTTTGTACTTCGTCAAGAAAAAGCATCGGACGTTTATCGCTAAGGCGTGCATGCACTTCAAGAATCGTATTGAGATCCGAAAGTTCCATCCCGGCAATACGTTCGTCCTCGAAATTCAGATAAACGATTTCATCCCATGAATGGCCGGCAGATATAAGTTTCTGGATATGACCGTATATAATATAAGATTTACCGGCGCGGCGAACTCCTACCAAGACCTGACGGTCGAAGTTGTCAAGAGTAATATTTCGTGGTATGACACTGTGACGCATTACCTCTTGGCGGTTCTCCAGCATCACTTCCATAAGAATCTGCTTGTCTATCATGTTCTGTCCTGTTTATAAGACAAAATAAGTGATTTTTTGTCTTAAATGCAAGACAATCTATAGAAATTAAGCAATTTTTCAAAGATGGGACGCGGTATATACCATGACTTATAGCTTTGGAAGTCGCTCCGCTTTGGAGGATGGTTGACGGGACTATGCGTATGTCAGAAGGGGTAGCCGATGGCGAGGTGGAAGGCGAGGGACTTGCCGAATGAGGGCATGTTGAAGTAGCCGCGCTTGCCGGTGTCATAGGGGGCGTGGAGGGCGTAGCCGAGGTCGCCGCGGATTACCATCATGCCGAGGTCAAAGCGGAGGCCTATGCCTGTGCCGAGGGCTATGTCGTTGAGGAAGGTGGATGCTTTCAACGTGCCGCCGGGACGGTCGGGGTCGTCTTTGAGCAGCCAGATATTGCCGGCATCGATAAACAGCGCTCCGTGGAGCGGGCCTATGATGGGGAAGCGCAACTCGGTGTTGAGTTCGAGCTTGAAGGTACCTGTCTGGTCGAAGTAGCCGTTGGTCTCGGCTTCGGGCGGACGGTAGCTGCCCGGGCCGAGGCTGCGGACTGTAAAGGCGCGGATGGAGTTGGCTCCGCCTATGTAGAACTGCTCGCTGTAGGGGACAACGGCGGAGTTGCCGTAGGCGTGTTCGGCTCCGATGCCCACGCGCGATACGAGCCATATGTCGCGGAGACCGAGACGGTGGCCGTAGACGAGCTGGGTGGACCCTTTGACAAACTGGCTGAAGGGGGTGTTGAGGAGTTTCATGTCGCCGGTCTTGCTGCCGAAGGCTTTCCACAGTCCCCACATGATGTTGCCGGCCTCCTGTATGGTGAAGGTGAAGTCTACGGTGCGCCGGTTGTTGAAATTGCGGCTGTAGTTATATGTATATGAAATCTGCGGTATGAACTGGCTCTGGAAACTCAAGGCTATCGCCGGGTTCTGGGCCATAATGGAGTCAAACTCATGGGTGGAGTGGAGGAGATTGGTATAGGTCAGCTTGAAGAGGTTGAGAGTGTGGCTGACGTGGCGTGACGACTGCCAGTCATAGCTGAATGCACCGTCAATCTGTCCGAGCATGAAGTAGTGGGGGCGGTTGAGGAAGCTGCCCGAAAGGGTGATGCGGGTCCAGTTCATGGAGTGGCGGCGACGCGGTATGAAACGTGGGGCTATGAGTCGGGGGAAAGCGAGCGAAGAGGTGAGGCCTACTTCGTAGGAATTGAACACAGAGCGGTTTTTGCTCTTGCCGGTCTCCCACTCGTAGGTGCCTCGGAGCTGTATGTTGAGCTGCTCACCGCCTCCCCAGAGATTTCGGTTTGTCACGCCGATGCTTGCGCCCGGACCGAGGTAACTGTTGGATTTGGATGTGACGTTGACCTCGAAGTTGGCTTGCCACGGAGTGTCAAACGTACAGTCAATATACACGTCGAGAGTCGGCACTGCGGCGGTGGTGTCCCTGACGGCCTGGATGTCGATGGCGTTGAAGATGCCGAGGCGCGAGAGGTAGGTCTGCGTGCGGTTCATGTCGCGGACGCTGAACACCTTGCCGTTGCGGAAAGTGACGTTTTCGGGTATGATTTCCTTGCGCAGTTTGGAGGGCTGCATCTGTATGAGCATGCCTCTCTTAGTGAAAGTGGTGTCGGGTGTGCCTCCTCCGAGATTGCGGTTGACCACGGTCTGTATCTTGCCGGTCACATAGCGTTGCAGCGCATAATCCGGGATATTGGAATCCAGTATCATCTTCATGGCTATGGCTCCACGGGTCATGGTGCTGTCGGCGAGGTATTTGATGTATTCGGGCTTGAAGAAGTAGTAGCCACGGTTACGGAGCGAGTTGGTGATGCGCACACGCTCGCTGGCCAGCGAGTCGGTGCAGTAACGCTGTCCGGCCTTGAGATATGTGCTGCGGAGAGCTATGGAGTCAATCATATGATTGAGGTGGCATGTGTCAGGCAGCAGTATCACGGAGTCCATGGCGTAGGACGGTCCGGTGGAGATGTTATAGCGGATTGATGCCTTCTTCTTGTTTTTGCCTTGCACAAGCTCGTATGACGATGTGCCTTGGAAATATCCGTTGTTGTCGAGTATCTCGTCGATCATCTTGGTGCGTACCTCGGGCCGCACATCGCTGATAAGCACGGGCTCCTGCACAAGTTTCTCGTAAATCCATTTGCCGAGGCCTCCCTTGGGCTCGTCCCAATGGTTGTAGACCCACAATCCGATAGGGAACGGATAGCGGTAGTAGGGGGATATGAGGCAGTTGTTTGGGGGCACGTTGATGGCGGCTTTGACCTGACTGTTGAGTCCCGGAGCCTCTTTGGTGCCTTCGGGCGTCTGGATTTTCAGCGGCTTGGCTCCTGTGTACAGTATGTCGCCCTCCTGCAGGCGGCTTGTAGTGGAGCATCCGGTCGTGAAGGCCATGACGGCGGAGAGTAACGCCAGTATGATGTATATGGAAGAATATCGTTTCATATCAGTTCTTAATCTTGCTGATTGCTTTCGGTGGCAGGGAGCGGCAGATTCTGCTCCTTGGGTTTGCGGAACTTGAACATGTCACGCAGCGAATTGAGATTGCGCTTATAAACGAAACCTACGCCGGTGGAGATAATCTCGCCCTCGATGATTTCATAGCCGGTGTGGCGGAAGAGCTTGATATACATCGAGCCGGAACGGTTGAGGAGGTATTCAAACGATATGTTGTTGACAAGATTCTCTGCAAAGTTTTCATCGGCCTGGGGGTCGGTGGTGTAGCTGCCGCCTACGACGATGCGGATGCGGTTGTTGAGCAGATTCTTAGAAATCTGGTAACTGTAGTTGGTGGCTGTGGATTTGTTGCCCTGTATGGTTGAGTCATACTGGTCGATGCCGAAACTTATGTCGACAAACTTCACATTAGAGGCGAGGGTGTTGAGCTGCGAGGCGAGGAACGAGTAGAGCGGATTGCCGCTGAGGCCGGCATTGGCCTTGGTGCCGGGTCCGGTGTAGACACCGTAGAGGAGCAGATTCATCGCCTGGTTGGCACGCTGTTCGGGTGACATGGCCGAAAGCTCGTTCTGGATGGTGATGTCATCGTCACACGAGAGGTCAAACACGACCTTCATGTTGTCAAGCGAGCCTGTGACGGATATTGTCACATCAAAATATACGAGACGCGAGTTGCCTCCCTCGGGCGTGACGTTGGCTTTCATGCGGTCAGTAGCCGATATGTTGAGCCCGGGATTCATCATGTCGCCGGTGAAGTTGACATAACTGCCTTCCTTGAATTTGAAGTCTTTTTCTGACATCAGGGGTGGAGTGTACTTGACTTCGCCGTCGTTGATGGTGTATCGGCCCACGAGGCGTCCCGAGTTCTGAGGCGACATGGTATAGGTCAGTTCGCCCTGACCGCTGATTGATGCATGGTTCTTGCCATCGGTAGAGATGTCGACATTGACGGTGGTGTTAGGCATGACACGGAGTGTGGCGGCCAGTGTCAGGCTGCTTGACGGTGTCTGCTTGGAGTCATCGGCCACCTGCAGGGTGTCGGCAAAGTTGACAAACGAGACCATGTCGCCTGTGCTCTGTGATGTCAGGGCTGACTGGGAGGATGTCATCACATAGGTCACATCCGAGCCTGACAGCAGAGCTACATCGGCATTGCAATAGAGGTCAGACATCGAGCCACGTACATCGGCCTTTATGCCCATGTAGCCTTTGCCGTAGATGTCGGCGCCTTTGGACCGGTTGCTGTTGACCATGAGCATGTCGTTGCCTTCGAGATGCAGCTTCATGCGCACATCGGCCAGATTATTTATGTCGGCAGTGCCGTTGATGGTCAGCGGATTGTCGTTGAGGGTGTTGATAGCGAAATCGTTGAAGCGGACTATATTGCTGTCTACAGGGATTTTGACCTCGGAGAAGCGGTATGTCGAGCCTATCATGTCGATTTTGACCGATGCGCTGTCAAATTGGAGGTAACCGTCCATGACCGGCTTGGCAGGGGTGCCCGTCAGTTTCATAGTGCCGTTGAGATTTCCGTTGAGTTTCGCGGTGCCGGCCGGGAGGAAAGGATTGGCCACGCTGAGGGGGAACTGAATCATCGACATATCGAGCATGAAGGGGCTGGTGCGAGTGCTGTCATTTAGGGCACCGTTAAGCACTATGGTTTTCTTGTCGTTGACCCAGACTATGCCGTCGGCCCAGAGTGATTTGCTCTTGGGATTGTTGGCGACCTTGAGAGCGAGGCCGAACTTGCCCACTTTCTGGCGGTCATACATGAAGTCGTCAAGGCCGACGACGAGTGTACCCACGAGCTCATTGTTGACACGGTGTAGCTTCAGGTTGGCCGAGGCGGTGCCTGACATCGGTGGCGCGAAAGGCGAGATGCCTATCCAGTCCTCTATCTTGATTTCTTTGGCTGAGAGCACGAGTTCCTTTTCAGACGAGCCTTCTTCATGGTTGGGCACAGGACGGGTGAAAACATGCAGCGAGCTGGGCAGATTCTGCAACAGGAGGTCGGCCTCGATCTGCTTGGTATAGAAATTGTATGACAGGAAATTGTCAGTATTGAGGGTCCAGTTCTTATATGCGATTACCGGGGCTTTGGGGACGAGGCGGACTGTGAGCACCGAGTCGGCCATAGTTGACACGGCACCTATGCGGTAACCCTGCTTACCCTGGAGATTGTGCTGATTGGCAAACAGAGCCAGCTTGTCATCGGCGATGAAACCGTTGACCGTCACATCGGCCCATTCGGCCAGCGGACCCGGGCCGTTGTTCATCTTGGCGTTGTAGACAAGGTATTTGTTGTGCTGATTGACATGCAGGGCTACGGAGTCAATGACATTCGTGCCGATGGCGAGACGTCCTACCGCGCCATTGAGATGCAGCAGTGAGTCGTTGCGCATGGTCATGTTCATGTTGCCGAGTGCAATGCCGCTTTGTGCGAGTATTCTGCCGGCTATATTGTCGGAACCCATCGAAAGGTCTATGTCTAATGGCGGTATTGCATGCTGCAGCTGGATTATGTCGGAGCGTTTCGCCTTGATTTGGCTGTCGATAACCTTGGTTATGCGGTCGATGTCCGGCATTATGCTGTCCCATCTTGCCTTGACGGCACTGCGCAGCACAAGATCTTCGGTCACGACATCGAGGGTTGTAACCTGCTTGTCGGCGGAAGCATGCAGAGTCAGTGATGGAGTGTAATAACGTGTGGTATCCATCAGCCAGTCAAAGTCTGAAATGTTGACGTCGGCAATGATGCTTTCTGACCGCGGATTGTAGTGTCCCTTGGCTGCGATTTCCGTGCGACCGCGACATGGGCCGTCCATAAGGCCGAGGGCATGGAGGTCAAGGTCACGTATATCTCCGTTGAGCGACCCTTTTATTATGCCCGAATCAATACGGGCATGAGCGTTTAGCTCCATATTGGCGTCAGGATTGTCAGAGCGCAGCGAGGCGTTCATATTACCGTCCTTGGCATCGGCTGTAAGCGTAGCATCGGTATAAGTTTTGCCGTTATACGTCACTTTGTCAATCATCACGTCGGCGGCGAGCGAAGTCTTCGGGGAGAGAGGGTTGTAGCCGGCTCCGTTGACATGTACGGTGGCGGTTATGTCTCTGACACCCAGTGAGGGCATGAATGCGTCCACGGGAAATGCCGTCAGGTCGATGTCGGCTTGATATGACTCCTTACGGGCTATCCAGTGTCCGTCGGCCAATAATCTGCCCGAGCCGGTGGTAAGATTGATGTTGCCCGAGATGTTGCCGGGATTATAGTCGGCTGTACCTTTGAGCTGGAGTGCCGGGATGGTTATGGTAGAGTCCATCTTTAGGGACGCAAGTGTGGCCTTCACAGCTTTGGGGTCAGTCACGGCTCCCTCGAAATTGATTTTTCCGCCCATGCGGTTGAAGTCCGTAATATTTTTCACCTCACCGTTGCCTGAGATATTGAGTACGCGAGGCACCTGTACTTTGATGTCTTTGACTTTAAGTCTGGCAGGGGTACCGTCGGCATCTACTCTTACGTTGATGTCGCGAGGCTGGGGTAGCGACTTGACTATCGGGGTGTAGGCAGGAAATGCCATAGCAGCGTCATTGGCCGACAGGATTCCTTTGAGGTTGAGGCCTAAAGGCAGGTCGGAATCTGTGGTGAGGTCGCCTATGCCCATACGTGCGTCAAGCTTGATGTCCGAACGTTGGGTGGACACGTGGAAATCCGAGGCCTCCATGATTTTGCCGTCCATAGCGAACGTGCCTGAGGCATGCAGCTCAATTCCGCATCGCTCCGTGGCATTAAGTTGCTTGAGCGGCACACGTATCGCAGTCCCCTTGTTGTAGAAATCATTAACGGCAATCTCGATGTCCTTGGCCTGGAGATAATTGAAATCGAGCCCCGGGAGAGGATGGGAGCCGGTGGTGGCATAGATGGCATTGTCGGCCTGAAGCCGCACAGAATCGGCGGTTATGGTCCACATTTCATCTTCGGCAAGCGGAATAGAATCAACCGGAGCGTTCGCGGTGGTATCAGACGGTAAGGAAGGAGATGTAAGATACTTGGCATTGACACCTCCTACAGAGAGCAGCGAGGCTTTGATGCGTCGGTTGGCTATGTCGACCAGCCCTGACTTCAATACGGCGTCACCGATGTGGGCCGACAGAGTGTCGATGGTCGGCGGCATACACATCCGATAGTCTATATTGGCCAGTCGTATCTGTGTGGCACGTATCGTCAGCGGTTTCATGGCCGCGGTGTCTTTAGGCGTGACAACGGTGGTGTCCTTCATTATGAGAGTGACACGGCCACCGTCAACAAGGGCATTTCCCACATCTATCGAGCCACGGCTGATATTCATGTTGCCGTTATCTATGTCTGCCTTGTCGATATTGGCTCTGAGCCACATCGTGCTGTCGGCGTTGCCGAGCTGATAGAATACAGACTTGGCCGAAAAGCCCTCCAGCGCAATATCGCCCCGGAGCAGTGGCAGCATCGCCACACGCAGCTCGGCGTTGTCAGCAGTGGCCATCGTGTCGCCGCTGCTTTCGATGACGAGCACATCGTCAACCGACAGGTTGAGCGGAAACTTGAGCCTGAGATAACCGATGTCAATGGTCATCCCTGTGGATTTGCCTATCTGGCGGCAAGCAAAGTCCACAGCCCAGTTCTGTACGGGGGGGATATACAACATTATGGCAATCAGCAGAGGCAATCCAATGATTATGCCGATTATCCAGGCTGATATTTTTATTATTTTGTGTGATGCGACTTTAGCCACCTTGCACTATGGGATGAATTTTAATATTTGTTGCCTATATACAGCTGATAACCAGCAGAGAGGGTGCCGGCTGGTTATTATAGTTATATTTTTAACCCCAAAATTATATGTTTTGTTTGAAATCCTGAAGATTCTAAATCGAAGTGCAAAACTTTGAAGTAGTAAACGCTCATTCTCCTC
>UQDU01000026.1 GCA_900539915.1 uncultured Bacteroidales bacterium
TAATCAAAAGATACACCACTCAGGATTTAATTTTTGTTATTAAACACCCTCTAAAATACCTTGTCTTTACATACAAAACATCTGACTATATCCACGGCTAAAACTTCATACAGTTAGGGATTATTGCTAACTTTGTGAATATAGAATATGCACCAATCATGATCATAGCGATAATCATACTTGCGGTGGCTTTGGTTGCCGCTCTCGTCTGGGCGATGACTGTCAAGCAGACTTGCGTCAGGCTTGAGGAACGAAATAATCAGGCTAATGCCGAGGCCGAACGTATCCGCGCCGAAGGGGTGTCGGAGCTCCAGCGTGCAAGGGCCGAAGGCGAGGCCGAAATCTCCCGAATCAGGCAGCTCTGCGATGCCGAGGTAAACCGCACCAAAGCCGACATGCAGAGGGAGGTTTCGCGCATACAGGCCGATGCTGACAAGCGCGAAGCCGAATACCGCGAGCGGCTTGACCAACGCGACAAGGCCGAGGCCGAGATGGAGAAGCGTTTCAAGGCCATAGCATCCGAAGTACTCAACCTGCAGTCGGCCAACATGCGCGAACAG
This sequence comes from uncultured Bacteroidales bacterium, assembly GCA_900539915.1. Lineage (GTDB taxonomy): Bacteria > Bacteroidota > Bacteroidia > Bacteroidales > Muribaculaceae > Amulumruptor. Next base: position 561 of record UQDU01000026.1, read on the forward strand.
CAAGAGAGCCGCCTGGGACTGATACTCAAACCTCTGCAGGAAGAGCTCAACGGATTCAAAAAAAGCATCACAGACAACTACAACGAGGAGTCACGCCAACGTTTCTCCCTGACCGAACATATCAAACGCCTCATCGAGACAAACAACTCCATCGGCACGGAGGCCAAGGAACTGGCACGTGCCCTGCGCGGAAGCAGCAAAGTCCAGGGTGACTGGGGCGAAATGATACTCGAGTCAATACTTGACAAGAGCGGACTGCGCCGTGGCGAGGAATATGAGGTACAGGCTACGACCGATACCGAAGGCAACACCCTTACTAACGAAGAGGGTGCGCGGCTGCGCCCTGACGTGGTGCTCCACTACCCCAACCAGGGTGATGTCATCATCGACAGCAAGGTGTCGCTCAAAGACTACGCCGATTATGTCAACGCTGATGACGAGATGGCACGCATCGCCGCAATAGACAAGCATGTCAAATCAGTGAGGAAGCATATCCGCGAGCTACGCGACAAGCGTTATCAGGACTACGTGGGATCCAGAACAGACACACGCACGATGGACTTCGTGATGATGTTCGTGCCTAACGAAGGAGCCTATATGTCGGCCCTGCATGCCGACCCGGGGCTGTGGCAAGAGGGACTGGAATCACGTGTGCTCATCGTTTCCCCCACCCACCTTGTCTCCGTATTGAGCATGATACGCCAGATGTGGAACGAAAACCGCCAGAATCGCAACGCCATAGAGATAGCGGAAGCAGCCGGACGCATGTACGACAAATTCTGCGGATTTGTAACCGACATGGAGAAGCTGAAAAAAGGCATTGAAAACATCGACAAGACCTATACCGATGCCATGGGAAAACTGTGCCAGGGCCGCGGCAACCTCATCCGACGCGCCGAGGAGCTGAAAAACCTCGGAGCAAAAGCTACCAAGCAGCTCTCCAAGACAGCCGAAGACGACCAGTCAGACAAGCCTCTGCTGAACGAATGAGCCTATCGGTGCGTTATAACCGTAAACCTAACAACGCACTGATAATATGAAGAAAATAATAGTTATGGGAGCCACATCAGGCATAGGCCTGCAAGTGGCAGAACGTCTCGCTCAGAAAGGCCACATGGTCGGAGCCGCCGGACGCAAACATGAAGTCCTCAAAAAGCTCAAGAAAGCATATCCCGACAATATCGAGACCGAAGTGATAGACATCACCGAGAGCGACGCGCCCAAGAAACTCGGATCGCTGATCAAGAAACTCGGCGGAATGGACACATATTTCCATGTGGCAGGTGTAGGCTATGAAAACGCCGCTGTCAACGCCAAGGAAGATCTCCAGACCGTCAAAACCAATGTCGAAGGCTTCGTCAGGATGATTAACACAGCTTTCCACTTCTTTAAAGACCGTGGCCATGGCGGACACATAGCGGCAGTCACAAGCGTGGCCGGAGTAAGAGGCATCGGTCCCCTCGCAGCTTACTCTGCATCGAAGAGTTTCGGGCAAACATATCTTGAAGCACTTGACCAGCTCTCACACAACCAGCATCTCGGCATCAAATTCACCGACGTCCGTCCCGGCTGGATACGCACACCGCTTCTCAATCCGCTACAGGATTATCCCATGACCATGAGCCTTGACTATGCGTCTCCGCGTATCATTTCATCACTCCGCCGCCCATGGCGCACCACTTATGTCGACTGCCGCTGGGCAGTAGCCGCCATGTTGATGAAACTCGTACCTCCATGTCTGTGGCGACGCATCCGCATCCCGGTCTACTCGCTTGCCAGCCCGTCACAAGCCATAGCCAACGTCAAGGAGACTATAGCAGCCGAAAAAGTCACCAAGCCAGACAAACTGAAATAGGCAATGTAATGCTACAGCGTAGCCGCCACCGAGTCGGCTGCGCGCATGCCGTCGATGGCCGCGCTGACTATGCCTCCGGCATAGCCGGCGCCCTCCCCGGCAGGGTACAAACCGTTGACGGTGATATGACGTAGCGTCTCGGGGTCGCGAGGGATTCGTACAGGCGAAGATGTGCGCGTCTCGCAACCGATTACAGTGGCGGTCGGCGTCAGGAAACCACGCTGTTTCTTGCCAAACTCCTCAAAGCCTTTGCGCAGACGGCTGCTGATGAAGTCAGGCAGCAGCCTGTCGACACGTGCCGCATGTATGCCGGGAGCATAGGACGTAGCCGGAAGCGATTTTGAGGCCACACCTCTGACAAAATCAGTCATCAACTGCGCCGGGGCATTTTGTGACGGCGCATCCCCGTCCTTTTTCCCGTCAAGATAGAACCGTCGCTCTATCTCCTCCTGGAAGTCCATCATACGCAGGGCGTCCGCGGCACCATCCTTGGTCTCTACATCCTCCGGAAGAATTTCAACCACCATACCGGAGTTAGCCCATCGGCCTCCACGAGTCGACGATGACATGCCGTTGACCACAAGCAGACCGTCCTCGCTGGTAGCCGGGACAATCACACCGCCAGGGCACATGCAAAACGAATACACACCACGGCCATCAACCCTCGTGAGCATCGTATATTCTGCCGGAGGCAGATACTTGCCTCGGCCATTGGGATTGTGATAGCGTATCTTGTCGATAAGTTCCTGTGGATGTTCAAGCCGTACACCTACCGCCAATCCCTTCGGTTCGAGAGGCACACCATCGGCATGCAGGAAACGGTAGACATCCCTCGCCGAGTGACCTGTGGCGAGGATGACAGGACCGTGATATTCCTTACCTGATGCAGTAGCAACACCTTTGACATCGTCACCATCCATAAGCAGCCCGATGACACGCTCTGAGAAATGAAATTCTCCACCGGCCTCTATTATCTGCTGGCGGATGGATTTTATTATTACCGGCAATCTATCTGTGCCGATATGCGGATGGGCATCGACCATCACAGACTCATCTGCGCCATGGTCATATAATATGCGGAGTATCTCATCTACATTGCCACGTTTTTTGCTGCGAGTGAAGAGTTTGCCATCGGAAAACGCACCGGCACCACCTTCACCGAAGCAGTAGTTGCTGTCAGCGTCCACCGAGCCACTTCGTGCAATGGCAGCAAGATCTTTGCGACGGCTGTCAACATCCTTGCCACGCTCCACCACCACCGGGCATATGCCGAGTTTTACCAAACGCAGAGCTGCAAACAATCCGGCCGGGCCGGCACCGACCACTATGACAGTGGCGGCATCATCTCCGAGAGGAGTCAATTTTGTCGGCTTGCGCTCCAATGCCTCCGGCATCTCGTCAATATAGACATCTAAGGTCACATTGACCAGCACGGCACGCTGACGGGCATCGATACTGCGCCGCACTACACGAGCCGCCTTGATACGGTTAGCATCTATGACAAGCCGCGTACTGGCTATGGATATAAGAGTAAGCTCCGAAGCAGCCTCTACAGGCTTGAGCCGCAGGGAAATCTGTTGTATCATCGTAAAGGGATGTGTTCAAATCGCTTGCGTTCACGGCGTGTAGCCACAACGACAGTGACGATAGTGAGAATAAAAGCTAACAAATCGCTGGTAGCCATGGCTCCCCACACTCCGTCAAGACGGAATATCGGCGACAATATCCACAACGACGGCAACAGGAATATGAGCTGACGGGTCAGCGACAGAAATATGGAGAGCTTGGGCTTGCCTATGCTCTGGAAAAAGTTCTGGATTACAATCTGCACTCCTACGAGCGGAAAAAACACGAAGTAAATCCTGAAAGCATTACGTGCCATATCCACCATCTGACGGTCGGAGGTAAACATGGCACTGATAGCATCAGGAAATATCTCGGTAGCCGCACAGCCCACAGTCGTGATTATCGCGCCGATCCATATACCCAGCTTGAGCGTCTTCATCACACGCGGCCAGTTGGCAGCCCCGTAGTTATAACCGAGTATAGGCTGCATACCCTGAGTGACACCGAACACTATCATGACGAAAAACATAGTGGTGCGGTTGATGATACCGTAGGCACCTACACCTATGTTGCCGTCAGCTCCGGCATACTCAAGGATGGCTTTGTTGATAAATATGACCACGATAGATGCGCACATATTCATCAGAAACGGCGACAGGCCTATGGCATATATCTTCTTGACAATCTCAAAGTCAAACCATCCGATTCCTTTGGTGAAATGCACGAAACTCTTTTTTGACAGGAAGTGAGACAGCACCCATACCAACCCTGCCGCCTGCCCTATAAGGGTGGCTATCGCTGCTCCCTGCATGCCCCAGCGGAGTGCGAAAATCATAATCGGAGCCACTATGGCGTTGACCACCACAGATATCAGAGCCGACATCATGGCCTTGGACGGGTACCCTGTGGCTCTCATCACGAAGTTCAGCCCGATGAACACAAACGACAGAGGCGACCCGAGCAATATCACGAACATGAAATCATAGGCATCGGGGAGTATCTGCTCCGTGGCACCGAACAGCCTCAATATGTCATCAAGCCATATCAATGACAATCCTCCGACAACCAGGCTGTGAACCAGACAGCAGAGTGTGACGTTATTAAGTACCTTGGTAGCATTCACATAGTTTTTCTGACCGAGAAATATCGAGCTTATGGCCGCACCGCCGGCAGCTACAAGCATACAGAAGCCGATGATAAGATTCATCAGCGGAAATGCGATGGCAAGGGCCGAAATGGCGAGTGCACCCACACCATGCCCGATAAATATACTGTCGACGATGTTATACAGCGACGTGGCCACACTTGCCACAATCGCAGGTATGGAATACTGTACCAGCAGACGGCCGATGCTTCTCGTGCCGAGTTCGGTAGGCGATGTATTGGTGTTGTCGTTGATCATAATTTCTATGCAAAGTTACCAAGAATTTCCTTAACTGCGCTTTTGATTGTAACTTTGCATCTTCAAAATTAATCCCACATCCTTATGACAAAGATTAAAGGTGTACTTTTTGACCTTGACGGCGTACTCATTGACAGCGAGACCCAGTACACTGCTTTCTGGAGCGACATAGAAAAAGTCTATCCTACCGGAATCCCCGACTACCCCATGGCTATCAAAGGCACCACCCTTTCCAAGATACTCGAGAACTATCCCGACGACGGCACACGTCAGGACATCATAGACCGCATACACCGGTTTGAGGACATCATACGCTACCATGAGTATCCGGGTGTATCGTCATTTCTGAGCGACCTCAAATCCCACGGCATTGCCACTGCGATAGTAACCAGCAGCGACAGCGTCAAGATGGGCTATCTATTTGAACAGCTGCCCGGGCTGCGCCAATGGTTTGACACAATCGTCGACGGTTCGATGGTCACCCACTCCAAGCCCGACCCGGAACCATATGCCAAAGGGGCGGAGATCCTCGGCCTCAGACCTGAAGAGTGTGTAGTGTTTGAGGACTCGTTTCAAGGTATCGCATCAGGCATCTCCGCCGGCTGCCATGTCATAGGCGTCACCACGACATTCTCTCCCGACAAAATGAAAAGCCATGTCCCCGTAAGCATAGGCGGCTTTGAGGACATGACTTATGATAAGATGATCGGGTTGATAGACTCTAACAAGCCTTGAAACTCATGTCAAGACCCTTGACAGAGTGGGTCAGTGCTCCGACAGATATGTAGTCGACACCACACTCGCCGTATTCGCGCAGAGTATCAAGAGTGATGCCGCCCGATGATTCTATCTCGCAACGGCCATTGATCAGTTTCACAGCTTCACGTGTGCGTTCGGGAGTGAAATTGTCAAGCATGATGCGATCCACGTTCAGACCGAGAGCTTCCTCAATCTCCGGAGTGTTGCGCACCTCCACCTCTATCTTGAGGTCCTTGCCTTTCTCCTTGAGATAAGCGCGTGCGCGGTTTACGGCATTGGTGATGCTTCCGGCAAAGTCCACATGATTGTCCTTGATGAGTATCATGTCAAACAGACCAATGCGATGGTTCATGCCGCCGCCGATTTTGACAGCCTCCTTTTCGAGCATACGCATACCTGGGGTGGTCTTGCGTGTATCAAGCACTTTAGTTTTCAGGCCTGACAGTTTTTGCTGATACTTTGCGGTCATAGTGGCGATGCCGCTCATACGCTGCATGATGTTGAGCATCGTGCGTTCGGTCTGGAGCAGACTGCGCACCGGGCCTTCTACAACAAATGCCACATCGCCGGGCTTGACATGAGCTCCGTCATTGATATAGGTGGTCATCTTGAGCGAAGGGTCAAACTTTTCAAACACCATGCGGGCCACATCCACTCCGGCCAATATGCCCTCCTCCTTGACTATAAGCTGCTGCTTGCCCATGGCATCGGCAGGGATTGTAGAGAGAGTGGTGTGGTCGCCATCGCCCACATCCTCGGCAAAAGCCAGTGTGAGCAGGTCATCAATCAGTTGGTCACGTGTTTCCATAATTTTGTAATTTTGCTGCTACAAATTTAAGCATAATCCCTCTAATTATGAAAATCATACTGTTAGTCACCGGAGAGACCAAGACAGCATATCTGCGTCAGGGCATTGACCAATATTTTTCGCGCCTCAAATACTATCTCCCCTCGGAGCTGCAGGTGCTCCCTGACATCAAGGCTTCAAAGGCCATGACTGAGACGCGCCAGAAGGCTATGGAAGGCCAGCAAATGCTCCAGTCCATCCAGCCCGGCGACTATGTGGCGCTGCTTGACGAACGTGGCAAGGAAATGACATCACGTGAGTTCTCGGCATGGATTGACACACGCATGGTCTCAGGTCTCAAACGCCTCGTCCTCATCATCGGAGGTCCCTTCGGCTTCTCCCCCGAGGTCTATGCCAGGGCTGACGCCAAACTCTCATTGTCACGCATGACCTTCAGCCACGAGATGGTCCGTCTCTTCATAGCCGAACAGCTCTACCGCGCCATGACCATCCTCCGCAACGAGCCCTACCACCACGACTGACCAACCCCACCCACAAATGGTTTTTCTATAAATTAATTTGACTAACTTTGTGAAGCACTCCACCCACCTCACATTCATAGACCATTAAGCCATATGACCGACATTTCTAATACTCCTGATTATGACAACCTGCTCAACAGCATTGATTCATTATGGGCCAAAGCCAAAGAAAATGCCGTAACAGCTATCAACACCGAACTGCTGGACGCCAACTGGGCTACAGGCCGTTATATCGTGGAGTTTGAGCAAGATGGTCACATACGTGCTGAATATGGCAAAAAACTACTTCTAAACCTCTCCCGCGACCTGACATCTCGTCAAGGCAAAGGTTTCAGTCGGTCCAATCTGACGTACATGCGTAAACTTTATATCGCATTTCCAAAACGTGAGACACTGTCTCACAAATTGACATGGAGTCATTATTTTGAGTTATTGAAATGCGAGGACGAGATGGAAATGCAATTCTACTACAACGAAGCCATCAACCAACGATGGAAGGTTCGTGAACTCAAACGACAGATTAAAAGCTCGCTGTTTCATCGTCTGGCACTCAGCACAGACAAAAAAGGAGTAATGGCATTAGCACATCATGGACAACAAATCATGTCAGCCCAAGACATTCTCCACGATCCCTATGTACTGGAATTTACAGGATTCCCTCGTAAAAAGCAGTACAAAGAACATGAGCTTGAACAAGCGTTAAAAGACAATATGGAGCAATTCCTGTTGGAATTAGGTCGCGGATTCGCTTTCATCGGAAGACAATATGTAATTCCCATCGGCAGCAGGTTGTTTAAAGTTGACCTTGTGTTCTATCACTGCATACTTAAATGCTATGTTCTAATTGATTTGAAGCGCAATGAGATAGAACACAATGACATTGGGCAGATGAATCTATACCTCAATTATTTCAAGACAGAAATATGTCAACCTGATGACAATCCCCCGATAGGAATAGTTCTTGGCGCAAAGAAAGATGAACTACTCATGGAATATGCACTCCAAGGCATAACTAATCAACTATTTGTAGCAAGGTACCAACTTTATTTGCCCAAACGCGAAGAATTACAAGCTCGTCTTGACAGCCTACTCCGCGATTAAGGCCTCTTACTCCCCAATCCATTAAATAAAATGATGGCAAAAGGGAGGAGGATGTAGGGAAAAAGACACACATTTTGCACCTGCGCGGTGGGGTGTTATATTCGAAGTTTTTCGTAAATTTGCGCCATGTTTGACCTCAAAGGCCTTATCCATATGAAGTTGGTGGTAGCCATCGCTGCCATCGTGATATGTATTGCGCCAGTCTGCAAAGCAAAGACAGCTCCCAAGGACACCCCGTTCACCGTGGTCATCGATGCCGGCCACGGAGGCAAGGATGTGGGAGCCAAAGGCAAGAAGACCAACGAGAAGTCGGTCAACCTTGATGTCGCCCTCGCCCTCGGACGCATGATTGAAAAGGAATACGGCAAAAAAGAGGTAAAAGTGGTCTACACACGTGACGGCGATTATTTTGTGACCCTCCAAGGCCGCTGCGACAAGGCCAACAAGGCCAACGGCAATCTGTTCATCTCCATACACTGCAACAGCGTAGACGAGAAATCGCCCAGACGCAACACTGTATGCGGAGCCTCCGTCTATACCCTCGGACTTGGCCGCAGCAAAGAGAATCTCGAAGTGGCCAAGCGCGAAAACTCGGTCATGATGCTGGAGCCTGACTACACCACCACCTACAGCGGTTTCAACCCCAACTCGGCCGAAAGCTACATAGTGTTTGAGATGACGCAGAACCGCCACCTCAACCAGAGCATCAAATTTGCGGCCCTCACACAGAAACAGCTCGTGGCACAAGCTGGACGCGCCGACAAAGGTCTCCGGCAAGACATATTCTGGGTGCTTGTCCACACCGGCATGCCGGCAGTGCTCATAGAGCTTGACTTCATCTGCAACCCCACTGTGGAGCAGTTCATGATGTCAGACAAGGGCATCGACAAGATGTCATCAGCAATATTCACAGCATTCAACGACTACTACAAATCATCCAAAAAAGCAGCAAAAGCCTCGGCGAAATAACCAAGGAGCCCTACAGACCGTTATAAATCATATATAAGCACATAACTGACTACATCCGTCATAATCATAGATTTATGAAAAAACTGTTTTCCAAAGAGTTTATTATAGGTTTCTGCGTCATCCTGACAGCAGTGATTCTCTATGTCGGCATCGAATATCTCAAAGGTGTCAACCTGTTTAAATCCACCAACTATTACTATGCCACCTTCAGCAATGTAGAAGGTCTGGCTGAATCAGCACCGGTACATCTCAACGGTTTCAAGGTGGGTCTGGTACGTGAAATCAGCTATGAATATGACAACCCCGGACATGTCAAAGTGGAAATAGACCTTGACAAAAACCTCCGGCTGCCTGTAGGCTCTAAAGCCCTCATGGCATCGGACCTGCTCGGTACCGGCTCCATTAACCTCCAGCTCGCCAATTCCAAGGAGTTCTATCCCAAAGGACACACTATAGAAGGTATCAATCCCAAGGGCATGATGGAGAGCATATCCAAGGAGGTATTGCCCACCATCACCGAGATGATGCCCAAAATAGACTCGCTGCTGGTAGCCGTCACAGAGATTGTGACCAATCCGGCTCTAACCTCGTCAATCAACCGCCTGGACCACGTCATGGCCAATCTGGAGACATCCACAGCGAAGCTCTCCTCTACCATGTCGGCACTCACCCCTGTGGTCGGCAATGTCAACACCATCACCAATAATCTCACGACAGTGTCGGGCGACCTCACCCAGATGACAGGCAAAATTAATGCCCTCCCGATTGACAGCACATTCAACAACATACATGCCATCACCGGCGATGTGGCGCGTGCTACCGCACAGCTCAACAACCCCAACAGCTCACTGGGGCAGCTCCTCTATTCCGATGGCCTGTACAACAACCTCAACCACTCGGTGCAGTCGCTTGACTCGCTGCTCGTAGATGTCAAAAAGAACCCCAAACGCTACATCAGCATCAAACTTCTCTGATCACATACCGCCGCTAAGGCCTCATGTCGACGGCGGAGCCTTATCTGAACATAATCCAAACAAGCCGAACAATGTGGATTTAACATTTCGGCTTGTTTTGCATTTCCAAAGGCTAATTCAGAGCACAAATAAGCTGCACAAGATTGTAACAACTTGCTTTACAGGTCCGCATCTCGCTGTAAATATGAGAGTTACACATTTCTGACGCTAAGCACACCGTAACACGCTGTATGTCAGTATAGTTGCATCAGCTTTATAAAATCCAAATAAAATGATGATTTGTTTTCATCATTTTTTTTTTGAATTTTGCATATGTGATTTCCCCGCCCAATTTATGCAATGACAAGGCGAGTATCCATATCACAACCCAATCCAATGGAACCATCTAAACACACCGAACTCTGGGAAAGATGTCTCCAGATACTCAAGGACAATCTTCCCCCGGAACAATTTGACACCTGGTTTAGCCCCGTGACATCGATGAGCTACGTCGACGACGCTCTCACAATCGATGTGCCCTCGCCTTTCTTTGTCGAGCAGATAGAGGAACGATTCTTCCGTATCCTCAAGGCTACCCTTGTCAAGGTGTATGGTCCCAAAATCAAGCTGTTCTACCACTACGACCAGGTCAGCCACCAGCCCGAGACCGGGGTGACCATGCGCAGCGAAAATCCCAACCCTGCCATAGGCCTCCGCAAGGCACCTCCTGTACCTGTAAGCCCCTTCCAGGCCCAGCAGCTTCCCGACATAGACTCGCAGCTCAATCCGCGCTACACCTTCGAAAATTATTGCACGAGTGCGAGTAACCGTGTGGCCTACTCCATCGGCGAGGCCATAGCGATGAATCCGAAGCTCAAGACTTTCAACCCCCTCTTCATATTCGGCCCGACAGGCGTAGGCAAGACCCACCTCATCCAGGCCATAGGCATACGCATCAAGGAGCAGAACCCTCAGACCCGAGTGCTCTATATCACATCCCGCCTGTTTGAGAGCCAGTACACCACGGCTGTCAAGCGTGGCAAAATCAACGATTTCATCAACTTCTACCAGAGCATCGACGTACTGATAATCGATGACATACAGGATCTGATGGGCAAAAACGCCACTCAGAACACATTCTTCCACATCTTCAACCATCTCCACCAGAACCAGAAGCAGCTGATACTCTCGAGCGACTGCCGACCCTCCGAGATGGAAGGCATGGAGGCGCGTCTGCTGTCACGATTCAAATGGGGCATGACTACAGAGCTTGAAAAGCCCGACTTGCAGCTACGCCGCGATGTGCTCCTCAAGAAATCTGAAAACGACGGTCTCCAGATACCCGACGACGTGCTTGACTTCATAGCCGGCAATGTCACAGAGAGCATCCGTGACCTCGACGGCATCATATCATCGCTCATCGGCCATGCAGCCATCCTCAACCGTCCCATCACCATAGACCTGGCACGACGTGTTGTGGCTAACGCAGTCAAAATCCACCGCCGTCAGATCAACTTTGAGATGATCACCCAGCAGGTGAGCACATTCTTCAACATAGATGTCGACAGCATCTTCACCAAATCACGCAAGCGCGAAGTCAGCGATGCCCGGCAGATGATTATGTTCCTGGCCAAGAAACATGCCAACATGCCCCTCAAAGCCATCGGCACACGCCTCTCACGCACGCATGCTACCGTGCTCTACGCATGCCGTAACATCGAAGAACGTCTCCCCCTCGAAAAATCCTTACAGGAAGCCGTCACCTCCATCGAGTCGCTTCTTCTCCAGCAGTCATAAGGCATAAACCTATAATAAAGTCCTGTAAATCTTATAGATGCCATCCGGCCTATCAGATTTACAGGACTTATTTTTATGCGTATGACCCGATTATCAAGCCTTTTCCAAAGCCTGCGCAAGGTCTGCGATTATATCATCGATATGCTCTATGCCCACCGACAGGCGCACGGTCGACTCGGTGATATGCTGCTCGGCCAACTCCTCGGCTGACATCTGCGAGTGTGTGGTAGTAGCCGGATGTATCACCAGACTCTTGACATCGGCCACGTTGGCCAATAGCGAGAATATCTCAAGGCTGTCAATGAACCGCCATGCCGCCTCACGTCCACCTTTAATTTCAAAAGTGAAGATGCTGCCGCCGCCCAGAGGCAAATACCGTTTGTACAACCCATGGTCGGGATGACCGGGAAGTGACGGATGGTTGACCCGGGCCACTTTGGGATGCTTGCTTAAAAACTCAACTACTTTCAGGGCATTGCTGACATGACGCTCCACGCGCAGCGAAAGGGTCTCCAGCCCCTGCAACAGCAAAAACACATTGAGAGGCGAGATAGCAGCACCGGTGTCACGTAGCAATACCGCTCTGATGCGCGTCACGAAGGCCGCTGCCCCGGCTACATCGGCAAATACCGCTCCATGGTAGCTCAAATCGGGCTTGGCGAGTGTGGGAAACTTGTCGCCATCGGCTTTCCAGTCAAATTTTCCGCTATCCACTATCACGCCTCCGAGACTGCTGCCATGACCGCCGATAAATTTCGTGGCCGAGTGGACCACAATATCCGCACCGTGTTCGATGGGGCGAATCAGGTAAGGAGTGCCGAAAGTATTGTCGATAATCAGGGGTATGCCATGACGATGAGCCACCTCGGCCACGCCCTCTATGTCGAGCACCTCGCTGTTGGGATTGCCGAATGTCTCGGCATACACCGCCTTGGTCTGCGGAGTGATGGCCTTGTCAAGCGCATCAAGGTCGTTGACATCCAATATGGTGTTCCTGACGCCCTGCGCCGCCAATGTGTGCGTAATCAGGTTATACGAACCGCCATACAAGTTGTTGGCAGCCACGAGGTGGTCACCCGGTCCCAGTATATTCTGCAACGCATAGGTGGCAGCCGCAGCCCCGGAGGCCACAGCCAACGCTGCGACACCTCCCTCAAGCGCAGCCATGCGCGCCTCAAACACATCCTGCGTCGGATTGGTCAGTCGGCCGTAGATGTTTCCGGGGTCACGGAGCGCAAAGCGGTCGGCTGCATGCCGGCTGTCATTAAACACATAAGATGTGGTCTGATAGATGGGCACAGCCCTTGCGCCGGTGACAGGGTCGGGTTGTTCCTGGCCTACATGAAGCTGCAGAGTCTCAAAGTGGAGATTGTCGTTTGTATTCATAAAGCTGATAAGTTTTATTGGTTTTATGATGCAAAATTACAGTCTCATAAAATATTTTGTATATTTATCCCCGAGAGATAAGGCAAATTTGCTAAAAGTCATTATCTTTGTAGATGATACATCTAACAACCCCTCACATTATCCTATCAAATGCAGTAATGACACCTATTGAGAAACTTGACAAAATCGACCTGCAGATTCTGCGGCTTATGCAACAGAATGCCCGTCTGACCATAAAAGAATTAGGACAAGAGGTCAATCTGTCATCCACTCCCGTCTACGAGCGGCTCAAAAGGCTGGAGCGTGACGGCTATATAAAGAAATACGTTGCACTGCTCGATGAGGAGAAGCTCAACCAGGGTTTCATTGTATTCTGCAATGTAAAGCTACGCCAGACATCGCTGCAACGCGCTCAGGAATTTGTAGAAACCATCCGCCAGATACCGCAAGTGACCGAGTGCTATAACATCTCAGGCCGCTATGACTACCTGATGAAAATCCATGCAGCCAATATGAAAGCCTATCAGGAACTGATACTCAACGTGCTCGGCTCCATTGACAGCGTGGCCTCACTGGAGAGCACATTTGTCATGGACGAGGTCAAAAACGAAATCGGAGTAGCCATTCAAATCTAAACAACACGCAGATTTGTTATCTACAATTATAAGGATACCAGACAAATATATCAGTTTATGAAAAATCTTCAGAACGTAGTGGGTCCGCTCCTCATAGCCATAGGACTCTTCGCATTAGGACTCGCCGTAAAAGCCGGCATCGACAATTTTTCCCATCGTGACCGCGTCGTGACTGTCCGCGGACTTTGCGAGCGCGACGTGGAAGCCAATCAGGTAGTATGGCCCATAGTGACCAAAGAGATGGGCAACGACCTCCCTGCTCTCTATGACCGTATCCTCTCCACCAACGAGAAAATCAAGGCGTTTCTCACCGCCAACGGCATCAGTGCCGACGAGATTGCCGTAAATCCTCCGCAGGTTGAGGACCGCAAAGCCAACGTATATGACAATTCCACACTGATATCCGAACGCTACAGGGTGACCAACGTCATCGTCGTGACATCATCGAAAGTCAAGCAGGTCAATGAGCTGATAAAGAAGCAGACCGAACTGATGCGCCAGGGCATAGCCGTAATGGCCGACAACTACGAATATCCGACCACCTACAGCTACACAGCCCTCAACGAAATCAAGCCTGAGATGATAACCGAGGCTACCAAAGCCGCTCGCGAGGCTGCCGACCGTTTTGCAGCCGATTGCGGAAGCAAACTCGGCAAGATAAAGACCGCCTCACAAGGACAATTCTCCATAGAGGACCATGACCGCTACACCCCCTCCATCAAGACGGTGCGCGTGGTCAACTCCATCACATACTATCTTGAAGACTGACCCTTTTCATGAGCCAATCCTCACCACAAGTACTTCTTATAATTAACCCGATATCAGGTGTGTCCGGCAAGGAAGGTCTTGCCGAACACACTTTGTCTGCTCTGGCCCATACAGGCTGGGGCATCGAAGTCGCATACACCACCTGCCACGGCGATGCGACACGTCTGGCCAAGGATGCAGTCAGGCGCGGATTCCATGCCGTGCTGGCTGCCGGCGGCGACGGCACTGTCAACGAGACCGCAGCCGCTCTGTGTCATTCCCGGACACGCCTCGGCATAATACCATGCGGCTCCGGCAACGGGCTTGCCCGCCATCTCGGCATACCCATCGACATAGATGACGCTTTGACCATCATAGGCCGTGGCAGACATCTCGTATGCGACTATGCGGAGGTCAACAGCAAGCCGTTTTTCTGTACCTTCGGTGTCGGATTCGATGCCGAGGTCAGCTGGAGGTTTGCACGTCAGCACCGACGGGGCAAACTCAGCTACATACGCAGCACCATAGCCGAATATATCCGCTACAGGCCACAGATCTACACCATCCGGGCCAACGGTACCATAGTGACCGACAAAGCTTTCCTCGTGGCCGTGTGCAATGCCTCGCAATATGGCAACAACGCCTACATAGCTCCGCATGCGTCCCTGACCGACGGGCTCCTTGACGTGACAATAATCCACAGCGGCTCGGCTCTGAGCACCATGGTAGCCGGCGCGGACCTGATGACCGGCCTTATCGACAAAAACGCCATCATCGACACCTTCCGGGCCGACAGTCTCGTCATCGAACGGGCTGCCGACGGCCCGGCACACATCGACGGCGAGCCCATCCACATTGATAATGTGATGGATATAAAGTGCCACCATGCCGCTCTGAGCATCCTCACGCCCGAAGAGCATGACCACAGGCATTTCTACCCCATCGTCACCCCTATATCCGATGCAATAAAGGACATGGGGCTGTCGATACGTCACCTCCTACCCTCAAGTTTTCATTCCGCACTGCATCATGGACATAAACTGCATAAAAAGTAATATACAACGCCGCCTCGGCATCAAGGAGCTCAATGAGTTGCAGACATACATGGCATCACACATGTCTCAGCCGTTCACGATGCTTCTCGCTCCGACCGGTTCCGGCAAGACACTCGGGTTTGCGCTGCCACTGCTTGCCCGGCTCAAGAAACCGGGACAAGGCGTACAGGGACTGGTAATAGTGCCGTCACGCGAACTTGCATTGCAGATTTTCGAGGTCATCCGCCCTATCGCCGAGGGTTACAAGGTCTCGGTATTCTACGGCGGCCACAACATGCGCGAGGAGGCCAACTCGCTCGCAGCTCTGCCCGACATACTCATAGCCACACCCGGGCGCCTGCTTGACCACATCCAGCGCGGCCAGCTCATGCTTGACCGTGTCGTGACACTCGTCCTTGACGAATGGGACAAGACGCTCCAGCTCGGATTTGAGGGGGATATGAAGAAGATATTCCGTCATCTGCGGCCAGCTCCGCGCTACGTGGTTCTGACATCCGCCACCTCCGCCATAGTTATTCCGCCCTATCTTCCTGTCAAGGCTCAGCCCGTGATGGCCGACTTCTCAGACCGGGGCGACGACCTTACCGGCAATACAGGTGCGCATGTAGATATAGTGGAAGTCCCCTCGGCAAGCATTGACAAGCTCCAGACACTCATAGATCTGATAGCAGCACGCCCCGACGAAAGTGCCATGATATTTGTCAACCACCGCGAGAGTGCCGACCGGGTGGTCAACGCGCTGAAAAAGGCCGGCATCCCGGCCGGGCTATATCACGGAGCACTTGACCAGCAGCAACGCCAGCTCGCGCTCGAGATGATGACCAACGGCACCACACCCGTTCTCGTCACCACCGACCTCGGAGCCCGCGGACTTGACATAGCCGGCGTCAAAAACGTGGTCCATTACCACATACCGCCTACCCAGGATGCGTGGACCCACCGCAACGGACGCACAGGGCGCATGGGCGCGGACGGCACGGTCTATGTAATCACATCCGAGCATGACAGCATCCCCGATTATATCGCCTACGACCGCAGCTATGTCCCCGACCCATCGGGATGCGCGCCATGGCACCCGGCAAATGCCACACTGTATTTCAACGCCGGCAAAAAAGACAAGATTTCCAAAGGCGACATAGCCGGTTATCTCATACAGCGTGGCGGACTGACCGCTCCCGAGGTGGGGCGCATCTCCGTCAGCGACCGCTACGCCGTGGCAGCAGTCCCTGCCACCAAGGTCTCTGAAGTGCTGGAAGCAGTGCGTCCCCACAAACTGAAAAACAAGCGTGTGCTTGTATCAGTGGTTGAAAATGCCTAAATTTGCATACTCAATTAACGTTTACCAAACATATATCACCATGGCTACAACTCTGGTAAAAACCGACTTCAACTTCCCCGGACAGACAGCAGTATATCACGGAAAAGTGCGCGACGTGTACACCATCAACGATGACTATCTCGTAATGATTGCGACCGACCGCATCTCGGCATTTGACGTAATACTTCCCGAAGGCATCCCTTACAAAGGACAGGTGCTCAATCAGATTGCCGCCTATTTCCTTGAGGCTTCGGCATCCATAGTCCCCAACTGGAAAGTCGCTGTACCTGACCCCATGGTGACAGTAGGCGTAAAAGCCGAGTCATTCCCCGTAGAGATGATTATCCGCGGCTACCTGACCGGCAGCGCATGGCGCGAGTACCAGGCCGGAGCACGTGAGCTCTGCGGCGTGAAACTCCCCGACGGCATGAAGGAAAACGAGCGTTTCCCCCACCCCATCATCACTCCTACCACCAAAGCGGCCGAAGGCCATGACGAAAACATCTCGCGCGAGGAAATCATCGCACAGGGACTTGTCAGCGAGGAGCACTATAAAGTGATGGAAGACTACACCTACAAGCTCTTTGAGCTCGGCACCAAGATGGCCGCCGAAAAGGGTCTCATCCTCGTTGATACCAAATACGAGTTCGGCCTGCGTGATGGCAAGGTAATCCTGATTGACGAAATCCATACACCCGATTCGTCACGCTACTTCTATGCCGAGGGTTATCAGGAGCGTTTTGCCAAAGGTGAGCCCCAGCGTCAGCTCTCAAAGGAGTTCGTGCGCCAGTGGCTCATCGACCATGACTTCATGGGACGCGAAGGCCAGAAGATGCCCGAAATGAGCCCCGAGTTCATCGAGAGCGTATCTGCCCGTTACATAGAGCTTTACGAGCACATCACAGGCCAGCCGTTTGTAAAGGAACCCGAAAACGACCTTGAGACACGTATCGCCACCAATGTAGTGGACTGCCTGAACAATATCTCCCTCTAAATCACACCACGGTGTCTCAGCCGCCGTTGCAGAAACTCCCCCACGTGAACGACCCAGAGTGTCAGAAGGTCAACCCTTTTGCCAGCGACAAGCGCGACAAGACGCAGCAAGTGCGTCAGATGTTTGACAATATAGCTCCACGCTACGACTTGATGAATATGCTCATGACCATGGGCATATTCAAGTTGTGGCGGAGGAAACTCGTCGATACCGTCAGCCGGGTATCGCATGCCGATATTCTTGACATAGCCACGGGCACCGGCGACCTGGCGCTCATCATGGCCGAAGAATTTCCGGGAGCCAACATCACGGGGCTTGACCTTTCGGAGCAGATGATCAAGGAGGGCAAGGAGAAAGCCCTAAAGCGCGGACTGGCTGACCGCATAGACATGGTAGTGGGCGATTCGCTCAATCTCCCTTTCCCTGATGAAAGCTTTGACTGTATAACCGTGGCCTACGGTGTGCGCAATTTCGAGGATCTGCTGCGCGGATACACGGAGATGCACCGCGTGTTACGCCCCGACGGCACCCTCTGTGTCCTCGAGCTGTCCACTCCCACCGGCACTGTGACCGGCCCCCTCTATAATCTCTATGCCGGACACGTAATCCCTGCCATGGGGCGCATATTTGCCGGAGACTCGGGGGCTTACGACTACCTCCACCGCAGCATTGCCGCCGTACCGCAAGGCGAGCAGATGCTTTCAATCATCCGCAACGCCGGATTCAGCCGTGCATCCTACCTCGCCATGACTTTCGGGGCATGCACCCTCTACGCGGCACGTAAATGATGCCCATCTGCGTCCCCACAATCATCTAACTGATTTATACACGGCCCCTCAGGCCGGCATCATTTGCCGAGTTTGCGTAGGCGGTTGAGGATGGCACCCTTGTTTCGCGCGAAAATGTCCATCAGGCGTTCTACTGTGGTCCCTTTGGAGTGGAGGATTTTCAGTCGGGCGTCCTCTTCAGCAGTCCACTCGGCATAGGCTTTGGCATGCATCTGTTTCTGGCGGGTCATATATGACGGCACAGGCTGATGCGGCATACTGGCCGATGATGCCAGATAATCACTGATGAAGGAAATGAAACGCTGTCCGTAGGCATTGCGCTTGTGTTCGCCTATGCCGAATATTGCGCCGAAAGCCTCTATTGTCGTGGGTTTCTCGGTAGCTATGGCATGAAGCGATTTGTCAGACATCACGACGTATGCCGGCCAGTTGTTGGCCTGGGCAATCTCCTGCCGCAATTCACGCAGACGCTCATAGAGTATGCCGTCCTCCTGTTTTCCTCCCGATGCCGCCGACTCGGCTGTGACGGCCTTGCGACGCTCCTTTGACTTCTTGACACGCAAATCCTCCCTGATAATAGTGGCAAGTTGTGCCTTACGATGGCCGAAAAGGATGTCGCGCCCGAGCGATGTGACACGTAGATGACGGTCATCGTCATAGGCGATTTCTATGAAACCCATCTGGAGCATCTGCAGCAGGTAGTCCTGCCAGTCGCGGAATGAGATGTCGCGCCCTGCGCCAAACGTCTTGAGCCGGTGATAGCTTCTCGACACCACATCGGGCGACATCGTGCCGCGGAGTATTTCGGCGGTGAGGGTGAAGCCGATCTGCTGCCCGGCACGCATGATGGCCGACAGGGCTTTCTGCACCAACACAGTGCCGTCGAAATACAGCGGTGGATTGTGACACACGTCACAGTTGCCGCAATGGCAGTCTGACTCCTCACCGAAATAATTAAGCAGAATACGCCGACGGCACACCTGCGCCTCGGCATATTCCTGCATGCGGTTGAGTTTCTCATGCGAAATATCACGCTGGCCGCTGCTGTCGGCGAAACTACGGAGCGTCATCAGGTCCTGAATGTTGAAAAATAGGAGGGTCTCTGTGGGCAGACCGTCACGGCCTCCACGTCCTATCTCCTGATAGAAACTCTCTATGCTTTTGGGAAGATTGTAGTGTATGACATATCGGACATTGCTCTTGTCAATGCCCATACCGAAGGCGATGGTGGCTACCACGACATCTATGCGGTCATTGATGAAATCCTCCTGTACACGGTTACGTTGGTCAATCGGCAGCCCGGCATGATACACCCCGACGGCCACGCCTTTGGCCTTGAGCTTTTCGGCCAAAGACTCAGTGACGCGGCGTGAAATGCAGTAGATGATGCCGCTTTCGTGGGGATGGCGTCCTATGACCTGCATGATGGCTCGCAACTTGTCGGCCGCAGAGAGGCCTCGTTTCACATCAAGGCTCAGGTTAGGGCGGTCAAATGAGCTTATGAATATCCGTGGATTGCGCAGTCTGAGTTTCTCTACGATATCGGTTTTGGTAAGTTTGTCGGCAGTCGCAGTCAGGGCGATTACAGGGACATCGGGAAAACGGTCATGTATTATCCCCAGTTGCGTGTACTCCGGGCGGAAATCATGCCCCCACTGAGAGATGCAGTGCGCCTCGTCTATCGCAAAGAGTGACACACGCATCGACTCCGCGAGCCAGTCAAGCTCCAGCATCAGTCGCTCCGGCGATATGTAGAGCAGACGTATCTTCCCTGACATGCACAGTTCGCGGATGCGTCGCTCCTCATCTACAGGGATACCGCTGTTGAGCGTCGCAGCCTCTATGCCGTTGGCATGCAGAGCCTCCACCTGATCCTTCATCAGCGAAATCAGCGGCGACACCACCACGGCAGTCCCCTCCATCATCAGAGCCGGAATCTGGTAGCAGAGCGACTTGCCACCGCCCGTAGGCATCAGCACCAGAGCATCGCTGCCCGAAGTCACCGCCTCAATAATCTCCTGCTGCATCGGCCTGAACTCATCATAGCCGAAATACGATTTCAGTATCTGCGTCGCCTTTTCCATTTCCTGATAATTTATGCAAATCTAAGCATTACCCCCGACACTTCAGCCCATCCCCCTCACAAATTAATCCATTATTACAGTGATATAGATGGTGGAAGGTGAAAACCGGGGATTATTGCAAAATTATTGCTAACTTTACAGCGATAATATACCTGCAATCGGGCGGCGCCGTATGCCTCTAAGCCGTACCTTGATAATCTGTATATCAACATATCGATTTTGGAAAACACAGCTCTACAACTTTTTGCAGCACCTCTGCAAGGCTATACTGAAGCCGAGTGGCAGCACTATCATGCCCAGCTCGCCGGCGGTGCCGACGCATATTTCACACCGTTTATGCGTGTGGAGAAAGGAGCACCACGGAGCAAGGACATACGCGAAATCAGCCACCGGCCCGATGCCGGCTGTCATACCATCCCCCAGATACTCATACGCGATGCCGCCGAAATGCGCATACTTGCCGATGCGATAGTGGCCGAAGGGTACCGGGAAATAGACATCAATATGGGCTGCCCTTTTGCTCCGCAGGTCAAGCATGGACGCGGAACGGCTTTGTTGGGTAATACCGAGGCTCTGCATGCCATCTGTGACGAGATGAAAGGGCGTTACCGTGATGTGAAATTTTCGGTAAAGATGCGCCTCGGCATAACGGAGCCTACGCAATGGAAAGACGCAATCGGCGCAATCAACGAGATGCCACTGACACACCTGACGGTGCATCCTCGCACTGCATCGCAGCAATATGGCGGCGACATCCATATGGATGAATTTTCGGCGATTCTTCAGGAGACACACCACCCTGTGGTTTATAACGGAGATGTCACGACGCCCGGTGATATAGACGGCCTGACCCATTCATATCCCGCCCTACACGGTGTCATGGCAGGACGCGGACTGCTGATGCGTCCCACCCTGTTTACTGAGTGGCGCACAGGCTGCGAATTGTCAGAATCCGAGCGACTGGCAACCGCTCTACACCTCCACGATGCGATATACAGCAGCTATAAAAGCCGCCTATGCGGCGACACCCAGCTTCTGTCAAAAATAAAGCCTCTGTGGGAGTATCTCGAAGATACCATAGGCCACAAAAACGCCAAAGCGATACGCAAAGCTACCACCGTGCCAAAATATGAAGCGGCCGTGGCAGCTCTCCGATGACAAAAAATCTTGCTAAATAAACACAAATACAAACTTTCAATTATCATGAACATTAAATCCATCACAACGTCCGGTCTGCTGATTATCTCCGCAGCTATCGGCTGGAGCCAGACATCGGCCGATACACGACTCATGTGGTATGAACCGGCAGATGCAAAGCAAGACCAGGAAATCACGGTCTATTTCAACGCTACCCGAGGTGAAGGAAAACTGAAAGATTTCACCGGGGACGTATATGCCCATACCGGCGTACTCACAACCGAAAGCACAAGCAATAGCGACTGGAAACATTCCCCGTCAAAGTGGTGTGACAACGATGAAAAATACAAGTTCACACGCTCATCAAGCGACCCCAATCTCTATTCATGGACTATCACTCCGTCTAAATTCTACGGACTATATTCCGGCGAGACAATCACAAGCCTTTGCTTCGTGATGCGTGACAAGGACGGCAGAAAATCCGATAATTCCGACATCATAGTACCCTTTGCCAGTGGCGGCGTCGGCGGCGGTGGTGGTGGTGGCGATGATGTCGTCACCGCGCTCGGAGCCTATGTGTCACATGCTTCTGACGGGTCATCAGTCACCGTTACCGCCCAACACGGCACTCTGACACTGACCGCCTACAACGATTACGTCATCAAGGTGTTCACCCTCCCCGCTGGCGACAACTCACAGGAACGCCAGTCAATCACCGTGTCAGCCGCTCCCGAAGCTACATTCAGCATTAGCGAGGATGATGACAACCTGACCCTGTCGACAGCTGCCACCCGAGTAATTGTCAATAAAGCAAACTGCGCGGTATCATTTGCCGACATGGCAGGCAGCGTCCGCCTCTCCGAAAAAGAGGGTCTCAACAACAGCTCGCGTCCACATAAGGTGACTTTCAACGCCATGAACGATGCGGCATTCTACGGAGGAGGCTACAACGGCCAGCGCACCAACCAAAGCGACTGCACAATCTACATGGACAACAGCCAGAAATGGGGCTGGAACTCCAGCTACGGCGATGCACGCAATATCTGCATCCCATTTGTAGTATCCACATCGGGATACGGACTGCTCTTTGACGACCACTACCGCGGTGCCAAGCTCACACCATCGTCAACACGCGGCACGACCTACGAGACAGGCAGCCTCAACCCTATCGCATATTACTATGTAGGGGGTGACGGCTCCATGGCATCCGTGATGGAAAACTACACTTTCCTCACAGGCCGTCAGGAACTGCCCCCCTACTGGGCCCTCGGCTATATCACATCACGCTACGGCTACCAGTCGCAGCAGGAAGCCACCGAGGTCATCCGCAAAATCAAGAGCGTCAATCTGCCGCTTGACGGCATAGTCATGGACCTCTACTGGCAGGGCTATGACGAATCAGGCATGGGCAACCTTGACTGGTACCGCAGCAATTGGTCCGACCCCGCAAGTATGATGAGCAACTTTGATGCCCAAGGTGTGAAAACCGTGCTTATCACCGAGCCGTTCTTCACATCAAAAACCACCAATTACACTACTCTGCAACAGCGCGGCTACTTTGCCGATGACAACGTCAGCAACATGGGATGGCTCAAATCGCCGCAGGTAGGTCTGCTTGACGCAACCAATCCGGACGCCCTTGACTGGATGTGGGAATTCTACAAGGAACGCACTGCCGAAGGCGTGGGCGGCTGGTGGCTTGACCTCGGCGAGCCCGAGCAGCACGACGGAGACTCGCGACACAAGGGAGGCACCGTAGACCAGGTGCACAACGAGTTTGGCAACCTGTGGACCGAGCGCGTGTACCGCGGCATGAAAGAGTATTTCCCGGACATACGCCCCTTCCTGATGCCCCGCGCCGGCACTTCGGGCATGCAGCGTTTTTCCACTTTCCCCTGGACCGGCGACATCCAGCGCAGCTGGAGCGGTCTGCAAGCACAGATACCCGCTCTGATAAGCGCATCGATGTCAGGCATAGGCTACATGGGCAGCGACGTGGGCGGATTTGCCGCTCCAGGCTACGAGAGGGATGCCAACCTGTATCTGCGCTGGGTAGAGTTTGCCACATTCTCTCCGATGATGCGCACCCACTCAGCCGTCGATCCCGAGCCATATAACTACGGCAACGTGCTCGACGATGTGCGCCGCTATATCAACATGCGCTACAGCTATCTGCCATATACCTACACGCTTGCCTACGAGAATGCGACCAAAGGCATGCCTCTGGCACGTCCCATCAACTTCCACTCCGCCAACAGCTCTTTTGGAGCCAAAAGCACCGACGAATATCTTTGGGGACGCGACATCCTCGTGGCTCCTATAATCAACAGCAGCACCTCGCGCCAGATCACCCTGCCCGAAGGCCGCTGGGTGGACCTCAACGACCTCAGCCGCGTATATGACGGCAACACTACCATCAGCTATGACGCTCCGCTGTCAGTGCTCCCCCACTTCGGACGCTCTGGCTCCATAATCACACGCTACACACAGAAGAGCTACACCACGACCGGCGAGATAGACCATTCGGCTCTGTCACTCACCTATCTTATGAGCGATGACAGCTCGAATCAGGTGACTGCCAATGTATATGACGACGACCGCATCTCCACCCGTTCGCTCGAGGACAACGCATATCTGCTTACTACCATCACCGGCTCACAGCTACGAAACGGCCATCAGATAGCGTTTTACTATGAAGGAAACGGCTATGACGGCATGCCCTCCAAGCGCACCGTGACCATACAGATTCCGCGTTTCACAGCTGACATCGACCATATAGAGGGCACTGCCTCTGCCGAAGCATATGCACTGGATGAGAACACCTACTTTGAACAGGTGTCAAATATGGATGAGTTTAATAACGCTAAGGTACCGGCTTACTACATGGCAAATGACAATACACTACATATCAAAGCCGATGTGCCTACCGACAGCCCGTCGGCCATCTTGATAGCCAACTCACCCTCAGCCATCTCGTCAATCGCTGCCGACAACAGCAGTATAATGCTTGAATACAGCTCTGCGACAGGTGTATTCTCTTATTCGATGCCCTCCGGCATGAGCGACGCATGTATAAAAGTTTACGACGTGACCGGCATGGCCACAGACCTCATCGGCGGTCTGACTGCCGACGGCACAGTGCGCCAGACATCTCCGACACATGCGCTGTCAGGAGGCATGTACCTCGCCACGCTCCATGCACGCAATGCTGACGGCTCAGCAGTCAATCATACCGTCAAAATCGGCGTAAGATAACAGACTACACAGCTCCTACATCAAATCAATCGGCCGGTCCACATCGCTGGACCGGCCGATTTTTTGTTAAGCAGCCGCACTCTCCGTAGTAGGGACATGCCATGGCATGTCTGCAAACGCAACACCCTCATTAGCATGGCTTTAGGCGACATGCCATGGCATGTCCCTACTACATAAAAACGCCATTTAAGCCCACGCCAACATGTCCGGGGGGTCTATGATGCAAAAATAGGCTCCACCCCGAGCAGACATGGCAGCTGCAACGGGACGAAACAGGCTTTCCGCGCAACAGCCGCTATGTCAGTGATGCTCAGGCGCAGATATGTGCTTTCAAGCGGTGATGAATTGTGGATGACCGGGATATGGATCATCCTTGAGATAGATAACGTCAGGGGTGACTATGTCACGCAGAGCCTGACCATCACTGATGTTTCCGCTTATGATGTGGCGCAGGAGCTGGCCACGGAGAGTCTTGAGAATTGTGGCGTTAGGGGTTACCAATGTGTCACCCTGCTGCCTCTTGAAATTGGGGACGAGCACACGGGCGAAATTCTTGACAATCTTCCAGTCAATGCACTTCGATGCATCCATCGGCAGCATATTGACCACTTCACGCGCACCGCTCTCACGGACCTCGTTAATCAATCGGACAGTGACATCCTTACGCCAGTAAGCACACATAGGTTTATCGCCCGGAGCTGCTTTGGCAGTGAAATCGAGTCGGTACGGCTTGATGATGTCATCGGGACGAAGCCAGCCGTAGAGCGAGGAAATGATGCGCAACCGATGATTCATGGTGTCACGCTCGGCAGCATCAAGCGACGGTACATCAAATGACTTGAACACCACCCCGGTAAATGCGTCAACCGCGGCTATGCCTGTGCCGCTGTTAGAGAAATCATAGATGTCATCAGCCATGCTTTTGGCCGATTTCGGACCGATGCCGAGCTTAGATGAAAGCTGCGCCACCGACAGCCCCGAAAGCGAGGCCATTATTTCATCAGCCCGGGATTGGAAAACAGGCTGATGGTCTGCCAGTTGAGACGCGGTTACATCGCACAGGGCATGATTCATGGTCTTGGATTCGGCTATAAGTACAAGCATAAAAAAAATATGGAGCTAATGCAGATTTGACATCAAAAACTACGCTTCGTCGGGATTGCCGAGAGTGTTGAGGTCGAGGACAAGACCCTCGTCGGAAAGCGTGACAGCCGGGAACTTTTCGCGTGCCTCGGCAAGCAGCGGCGACAAATCGCGGTAACGTTTGCTATAGTGGCCGAGGATAAGATGGCGCACCCCGGCCATGACTGCAATTTCCGCGGCCTGACGAGCTGTGGAGTGTCCGCGCTGGGCTGCTTTGACCTCCTGATCATCGGCGTAGGTAGATTCATGATAGAGCACATCCACTCCGCTGACGCTCTCGGCCACACGGCGGTCCATGACCGTGTCCGAACAATAGGCATAGCTGACCGGATGACGCGGCGGAAATGTCAGATAGCTGTTAGGCACCACAGTGCCGTCATCTTTGACAAAATCCTCACCGCACTTGATGGCATGGAGCTGCCGTACCGGTATCTGATGGAAGCGCACCATGTCGCCGCGCAGATTGAGCAGCGACGGCTTTTCGCGGCATATGAAACCGTTGCACGGCACACGGTGGTATAGAGGGAACGTCTCTACTGTCAGTCCGTCATCCTCATAGACCACCCCACGGCGTGGCAACGGCTCAAATCGCAGGTCATAGGCCGTGTTGTCACAGAAATATCGTATCATCGGCTCCATCACCTTTATGCCCTCGGGCTGCATATGCACCGTGACGGTACCGCCCTTTTCATGGAGCGACATGGTGGAGAGCAATCCGGGCAACCCGAAGCAATGATCGCCGTGCATATGGGAGATGAATATGTGGCTTAGGCGTGAGAATTTCAGACCCATCCGCTTCATCATCACCTGTGCACCCTCGCCGCAGTCAATCATAAACAGTTTGTCGCGGAAATTGACTATCTGCGATGAGGGGTTGTGACGCACCGTAGGTGTGGCAGAACCGCATCCGAGTATGTTGAGGTCAAATCTCATAGCGCATCACTCAGCATCCTGTGGGCCTCAGCGAGTGCTTCCTGTCGCTCGATGCAGGTGGCGCACTCGCCACACGGCTTCTCGCCCCCTTTATAACATGAATAAGTGTGGTCATAGTCAAGCCCCATGCGCAGTCCGCGCAGGGCTATCTCAGATTTTGACAGCCCGGTGTAGGGGGCATCAAGCCTCACAGGGGCAAATGTCCCCTCGCTGATAGCCTCACCCATAGCCTTGACAAATCCAGGACGGCAATCGGGATAGATCTCATGGTCGCCGGAATGGTTTGCTATCATCACGCGAGTCAGCCCGCGGCTCTCAGCCAGCCCGGCAGCCACGGCAAGCATGATACCGTTGCGAAAAGGCACGACCGTTGACCGTAGATTGTCACCGTCATAATGCCCTGTAGGTATGGCATCCGCGCCGCTAAGCAGCGAACTTTCGAAATACTGTCCCATGAAGCTCAGAGGTATTACTACATGGGGAACGCCGAGCAGACGGCAATTGTAAGCGGCACACTCTATCTCCCGTGCATTATGGTTAGAACCGTAGTCAAATGTGACAGCGAGAGCTATGCGCTCGCGAAATTCATAGAGCATCGTCGTGGAGTCCATACCTCCCGACAATACGAGTATGGTATCTTTTATGGTATCGGTCATATCTTGAAAAATTATCTCTTCTTGCTGAAGAATGACTTTATCAACGCCGCGCATTCGGCTGCCATGACTCCCGGCACCACCTCACACTGCGGATGAAACGGCGACCGGCTGGTCATCACCGAGTAGCCGCGCTTGACATCAGGAGCACCATAGACCACACGGCTGATCTGGCTCCACCCCAAAGCTCCGGCACACATCACACACGGCTCCACGGTCACATAAAGAGTGCATCCGGGGAGGTATTTGCCGCCGAGAGTGTTGGCGGCCGCAGTCAGAGCCTGCATCTCGGCGTGCGCTGTCACGTCGCCAAGACTTTCGGTCAGGTTATGCCCACGCCCTATCACGCGGTCGCCATAGGCGATTACCGCTCCGATAGGCACTTCATCAGCCTGATAGGCCTTGCGGGCCTCTGCGATGGCGAGCTGCATCATGCGGCGGTCAATATCGGAAACTGATGGATTCATTAGGTAAGAAGTTATAACGAAAAAGCATCGCTCCGCTTGAGAGTGATGCTTTCGTGGCGAGGATGTCTCTCGCAGGGTGACTCCTACAGGATTCAAACCTGTAACCTTCTGATCCGTAGTCAGATGCTCTATTCAGTTGAGCTAAGGAGCCAAAAGATGAAATTCAAACAAAAATTCAGTGACTCCTACAGGATTCAAACCTGTAACCTTCTGATCCGTAGTCAGATGCTCTATTCAGTTGAGCTAAGGAGCCAAA
>UQDU01000027.1 GCA_900539915.1 uncultured Bacteroidales bacterium
CATGCCATGGCATGTCCCTACTACGATGTATGCATTCCTTAAGTGAACAGCATTGGGACATGCCATGGCATGTCCCTGCTGCGATGAGTGCATTACTTCAGCTTGTGACACTGCGGTGCAAAACGACCCGAATCTGGGCGTCGGACATTCCGTTGATTCGGCAATTGCCTCTTTCGGGAGGAAAATTTCTGTGAATAGGTGCATAATATGCTGAAAATGCGAGCCTTTAAGCATTTTTCACCCACAATAAGGAAATTTTTCGCTAATAAAGTGTTGTTATTGCAAAAACAAAGAAGTAACTTTGCATCAGTGATAAAAGATATATGCGTTAGCACGCATATGGCGCGACACTGATGTTCCCCTGTTTATCGTCAACGCATGACGGTAACCCCTGTTAAAAGCAAGTACAATTATCTTTCGTAAAATAACTTAAGTGTTTTCCAACGATCATGAGTAACATCGATTTGACTCAGTATGGTATCACCGGCGCAAAGGTGGTACACAATCCCAGCTGGGACCAGCTTTTCATTGACGAGACCAATCCCTCTCTGACCGGCTACGAAAAGGGCCAGAACACAGAGCTCGGCGCGGTTAACGTAATGACCGGTATCTATACAGGCCGTTCGCCCAAAGACAAGTTCTTTGTGATGGACGATACCTCCAAGGATACTATCTGGTGGACCAGCGACGAATACAAGAATGACAACAAGCCTATCACTCCCAAGACTTGGGATGCGCTGAAGGCTATCGCTGACAAGGAGCTTTCTGACAAGACTCTTTACGTGGTTGACGCATTCTGCGGCACCAACGCTGACACACGTCTTGCTGTCCGCTTCATCATGGAAGTAGCATGGCAGGCTCACTTCGTGACCAACATGTTCATCCGTCCTACTGAAGACGAACTCAAGAACTTCAAGCCCGACTTCGTAGTGCTCAACGCTTCTAAGGCTAAGGTTGAGAACTGGAAGGAACTCGGCATCAACTCCGAGACTTGCGTTGCTTTCAACCTCACAGAGCGCATGCAGCTTATCATCAACACATGGTACGGCGGCGAGATGAAGAAGGGTATGTTCTCTATCATGAACTACTACCTTCCCCTCAAGGGCATGGCTTCAATGCACTGCTCTGCCAACACTGACAAGAACGGCGAGAACACAGCTATCTTCTTCGGTCTGTCAGGTACAGGTAAGACCACCCTTTCTACCGACCCCAAGCGTCTGCTTATCGGCGACGACGAACACGGCTGGGACAACAACGGCGTGTTCAACTTCGAGGGTGGCTGCTATGCCAAGGTTATCAACCTCGACAAGGAGAGCGAGCCCGACATCTACAACGCTATCACACGTGACGCTCTTCTCGAGAACGTTACCGTTGACAAGGACGGCAAAATCGACTTCACCGACAAGTCTGTTACCGAGAACACTCGTGTAAGCTATCCTATCGACCACATCAAGAACATCGTTAAGCCCAGCCGCGGTCCTGCCGCTAAGAACGTCATCTTCCTCTCGGCTGATGCTTTCGGTGTGCTTCCTCCCGTATCAATCCTGACTCCCGAGCAGACCAAGTACTACTTCCTGAGCGGATTCACCAGCAAGCTCGCAGGTACAGAGCGCGGCATCACTGAGCCTACTCCTACATTCTCTGCTTGCTTCGGTGCAGCATTCCTTTCGCTCCACCCCACCAAGTATGCTGAGGAGCTCGTCAAGAAGATGAACGAGAGCGGTGCCAAAGCTTATCTCGTCAACACCGGCTGGAACGGTTCAGGCAAGCGTATCTCTATCAAGGATACACGTGGTATCATCGACGCTATCCTCGACGGCGCTATCCTCAAGGCTCCCACCAAGCAGATTCCTATCTTCGACTTCACAGTTCCTACCGAACTCTCCGGCGTAGATCCCAAGATTCTTGATCCCCGCGACACCTACGCTGATTCTAAGGAGTGGTACACCAAGGCTGATAAGCTCGCCGACATGTTCATCAACAACTTCAAGAAGTTTGAGAACAACGAGGCTGGCAAGGCTCTCGTAGCTGCAGGTCCTCATCCTGAAAAGTAATTATGATTCAGAGGGCATATTGCCCTTCCTGACATAATCCCTGATATCAATAGAGGCGTTGACCCGTATCATGCGGGCAATGCCTCTATTTTTTTTTATTGGTGTCTGCTAAAACTTTCAAGCCCTATTTGGCTTTTTATTTTCCTCGGACAGCCGATATATTGAATGTGTAGGGGCTTTATTGTGAGATATAAGTCCATTAGAAGAGCTTAAATTGGGCAATATGGCATCCTTGTCTATGCATACCATGCGAAAGGAGAACATTTTCCTCGGACAGCCGATACAAATACTGAAACAGGGGGCTTGTCAATGCATAAAATCACTCAAAATAGCCGAGTAAACACATTTACCGGACACCAATAATTGCAAATTCCTTCTTGAGGATATGGGTTATGCAGGATTCCGCTATGATATGGTCAAGGGCTATGGCGGCCAGTACACCAAAATATATAACGAGTATTCACAGCCCGAATTTAGCGTAGGCGAATACTGGGACGGCAGTTATGATGCTGTAAAAGACTGGATTGAGGCTACAGGCAAGACATCCGCTGCATTTGACTTCCCCTGTAAGTATCAGATTAACAAGGCTTTCTCGTCAAATGACATGACCCAGCTCGTCTGGAAGGCCAACGGTACTACAGACCAGCCTGCCGGTATGATACATTTCGGTTATCCGCAGTATTCTGTGACTTTTGTCGATAACCACGACACATACCGTGATGGCAGCAAGTTTACCAGCAGCAAGGTTGTCGCTGCTAATGCTTTCATCCTTTTCAGCCCGGGAACTCCCTGTATCTTTCTGCCTCACTGGAAAGCTTACAAAGCCGAACTTAAGAAACTTATCGCTCTGCGTAATGCTGTGGGCATCCACAATATGTCGGCTGTCAGAGTGATGAAGAATGAGTCAAACTGCTACATGGCAGAGATTACAGGTACTAAGGGTAAGGCTGTAGTAAAAATCGGCTCGGCTCAGGTTTCACCTGACGGTTATTCCGACTCTGACATCAAGGCTTCCGGCAATGACTATTGTGTATGGTCAAAGGTCAACGGTGGTGGCGGCGGTGATGACCCCACTCCTCAACCTACTGTACCTGCCCAGCTCTATCTCCTCGGTAATCTTGAAGGAGCTGCTGGATGGGGCTCTACCCCCGGCGAAGGCATCAAGATGACCAAGAACGGCGACAAATTTACTGTCACCGGTGTCAAATTCGTGCTTGCAAGTGCTGCCGAGACAAAATGCTACTTCAATCTGACAGACTTTGTAGCTTCTACCTGGGCGGATCTCAATCTGGATGCCAACCGTTATGGCGCGGCCAAGGAGGGTGAAACTGTAACTGTGGGTACTCCTGCCACCATCACTCCCTACCTCAAAGATGTATCGGCTGAGGGTTGCCTGTCATGGACCATCGCCCCCGGTACATACGACATCACAGCTGATTTCGCTACGATGAAGCTCACCGTGGTCAACTCAGGTGACGAGCCTCTCCCTGTCAAGCCTGTGGTTAAGGCTAACCCCGTATCAGGTACCTCGTTTACCACATCGGTAGCTGTATCGCTTAGCGTTAATCCTGCCGGTACGATATATTACACTACTGACGGAACAACCCCGACTGCTTCTTCTGCAAAGTACACCACTCCTCTGAATTTTACAGAGACCACTACGCTTAAGACTCTTGCCATCTCAACTGAGGGCGAAAAGAGCGATGTGCAGACATTCACCTACACCAAAAAGCAGGGCGGCGACGATCCTGCTCCCGGCGAGTCATGGTACTTCGTAGGCGCGATGACCGGATGGGGACTGGATGAGTCTCTCAAATTCACCCAGGAAGGCAATGTATATACCCTCACTCTCCCCAACGGTATCAAAGATCCTGCCGGCACCGCTGCTGACAGCAAAGGCTGGAAGATATGGGACGGCTCATGGGAAACCAAGAACTTCGGTGCCGGCGATCAGACATCGGCTCCCAGCGGAGTTGAAATCGATGCCTGGTATAGGGGCGGTAACAACTTCACATATGAGACCGAGGGCTCTACAACCATCGTGTTCACTCTCGTTCCCGGCTCTGATGTGCCCGACACATCCATCCCGTCAAAAATCAAGGTCATCTATAACGGTGGCGACGATCCTCAGCCTGAGGTGCCCGCAACTCTTGGCGTGCTCTCTACACCATGGGGCGGCGGTACTGCCAATGAGATTGCTGTGACTCCGATGTCTCAGACCGATGCTAACATATGGAGTGTAGAAAACTACACTGTAGGTGCCGTGCCTCCTGCTCCCGGACAGACCACAGCTTCTGCCGACGGCTATGTACAGTTCGCTGTCAACCTCGATGCCACCACATGGGACGAGCTTAACGCTGATGACCGCTATGGTACTGCTGTCGAAGGCGAAGCTATCGTATTCAGTGGCCTTTCATCCTCTGTAGCACTCAAATGCTTCACCAATAGTGCAGCTCTTGACGCAGACAAGGCCGGTGCTTGCAATGCCTTCAAGATTACCCCCGGAACATATGATTTCAAGGTGACTTTCGCAGCCGGCGGCAACATCACGCTTGATGTCAAGATGTATTCATCAGGTATTGAGTGTGTAGGCATTGATGCCGATAACGAATATGAGGCTGAATATTTCAACCTCCAGGGTGTCAAGGTAGAGAATCCTTCAAATGGTATCTACATCCGTCGCGTTAACGGCAAGGTATCAAAGGTTTTCGTGAAATAACCTGCTGACTGCCATCCAATATACAGAAATCGGGGCCCGTACGCTGCGGACCCCGATTTTTTAGCGTTTAGAGCTATGCGATAATATCAGGCTTTGCGGATATAGTCAACAATCCATGCGCCTACTTCCTTGGTGCCGTATTTCGCGCCGCCTTCTACCTGTATTTCAGGGGTGCGGACGTTGGCATCGAGTGAAGCATTGACAGCGTCGCGGATGAGCTTGCCCTCCTCTTTGAGGTCGAAGTATTCAAAGAGCATTGCCACAGACAGTATCTGGGCCAGAGGGTTGGCTATGTTGAGACCCTTGGCCTGGGGCCATGAGCCGTGGATAGGCTCGAATACGGGAGTCTTTTCACCTGTAGATGCCGAGGGAAGCAGACCCATAGAGCCGGAGATTACCGAGCCTTCGTCGGTCAGGATGTCGCCGAAGGTGTTTTCGGTCACCATCACGTCGAAGAAACGAGGCTCCTGTATCATGCGCATTGCTGCATTGTCGACATACATGAAGTCGGTGGTGACATCGGGATATTGCGGAGCCATCTCCTGGCCGATTTTGCGCCACAGACGTGACGATGCAAGCACATTGGCCTTGTCAACGATGGTGAGGTGCTTGTTGCGGCGGCGTGCGTATTCAAATCCCACTTTGAGTATGCGCTCTATTTCGGGACGTGTGTAGGCGTTGGTGTCATAAGCGCGGTCGTCGCTCTCGAATTTCTCGCCGAAATACATGCCGCCGGTGAGTTCGCGGATGCACACGAAGTCAGCTCCGTCGACCAGCTCTGCCTTGAGGGGGGATTTGTGGATGAGGCACTTGAATGTCTCCACGGGGCGTATGTTGGCATACAGGCCGAGTTTCTTGCGCATGGCGAGCAGACCCTGTTCGGGACGAACCTTGGCGTTGGGGTTGTTGTCAAATTTTGGATCGCCTACGGCTGAGAACAGCACGGCATCGGCCCAAAGGCATGTCTGGTATGTCTCCTCGGGGAAGGGATCGCCTACTTTGTCGATGGCATCGGCTCCACAGAGGGCGTCCTTGTATTCGACCTTATGGCCGAACTTCTCGCATACGGCGGTCATTACATCGACACCCTGCTTGGAAATCTCGGGTCCTATGCCGTCACCGGCAAGTACAGCAATTTTAAAGTCCATTTCAGTTTTAATATGTAATAGTTTAGATGATTGTTTAATTTTCACGTAGTGTGTTGCAAAACTGGAAATATACACATTTTGTAGGGACATTGGGGGTTTGCAATAGCCACACGATTTTATGTTATTCGTAGCTCTCTATGATGTTGAGCATCTTGAGGGTCGCGCTGATGGCACTCTCGGTCTGGTCGCCGTCAAGGCCGCGTGTCTTGATGGTGCGTCCGTCGTAGTCCCATGTGATGGTAGTGTGTACGAGCGCGTCAGAGCGGCCGCCGGGGGGGATGTTGACAGTGTAGTTGGTCAGCACCGGGAATGTGCGTTTGAGTTTGGTGCGGTATATGCTTCTGAGTGCCCTGACAAATGCGTCATACTGGCCGTCGCCCGAGGCGTTGGCTTCGTATTCGACCCCATCAACGCTCAGCCTGACCATGGCCATGGGCTGCAGCCCTTTGCTCGCGCTGATGGCGTAGTTGACGAGCTGCACTGTCGAGGGTATCGTGGCGTGCTTGATGACGTCGGCCACAATGAAGGGCAGGTCGCTTTGGGTGACTATCTCCTTCTTGTCGCCGAGAGCTATGACGCGGTCGGTGACCGTCTTTACGTGCTCCTCGCTAAGCTCTATGCCCAGCACCTCGAGGTTTTTGCGTATGTTGGCTTTGCCGGAGGTCTTGCCGAGCGCATATTCGCGTTCTCGGCCGAAGCGTTCGGGAAGCAGGTCGTTGTAGTAGAGCTGCTTCTTGTTGTCGCCGTCGGAGTGGATTCCGGCGCATTGCGTGAACACACTGTCGCCGATGATGGGCTTGTTGGGGGGCACCATGATGCCCGAAAAGGACTCGACGATGTGGCTGACCTTGTTGATTTTGCTCTCGTCTACGCCTGTGGTCATGTGGAGCTGGTCATGGATGACTGCGAGCGCACTTGACAACGCCGCGTTGCCGGCACGTTCGCCGAGGCCGTTGACTGTGGTGTGCACGCCCTTTGCTCCGCCCTTGATGGCGGCAAACAGGTTGGCGGTGGCGAGGTCATAGTCATTGTGGGCATGGAAGTCAAAGTGGAGTTTCGGATATGTCTTGACCATGCGGTGCACGTATGACAGCGTATCGTAGGGGTTGAGGATGCCCAAGGTGTCAGGCAGCATGAACCTCTCTATGGGGAGGTCCATCAGCGAGTCAACCATGTTGAACACATATTCCGGCGAATGCTTCATGCCGTTGCTCCAGTCCTCAAGATAGAGGTTGACTTTGAGCCCGGCTTCGCGGGCGCGGAGCACCTCGCTGCGTATGGCCTCGATGTGTTCCTGTGGGGTCTGTTTCAGCTGGTAGCGGCAGTGCTTTTCAGAGCCTTTTGACAGCAGGTTGATGACACGGCCTCCTACGGCGCGTACCCAGTCGATTGACACTCCTTTGTCAATGAATCCGAGCACCTCTATGGCGTCTATCATGCCTGCACGTTCGCTCCACCGGCACACGTCGGCCACTGACTGGCGTTCGCCCTCTGAGACTCGGGCCGACGCTATCTCTATGCGTGGCACATGCAGCTCCGTCAGGAGCAGACGTGTGATAGTCAGCTTCTCAGATGGAGTAAACGACACTCCCGAGGTCTGTTCACCGTCGCGGAGTGTCGTGTCCATTATCTCAACATGCGCCATGGCTTGCTTCAAAGGCTTCAATGTCGGCTTTTTTGGTCAGGAGATATTCGATGTCGTCGAGGCCTTGACCGAGGCACTGTTTTTTATAAGCGTTGATGTCGAAGTTTTCGCTCTTGCCTGTGGCAAGGTTGGTGATGGTCTGAGAGGGGAGGTCTACACGCACCTCTGTCTTGGGGTCTTTGGCTATGGAGTCAAACAGTTCGGCGAGAAACTCCTCGCTCACCACTACGGGGAGCACGAAGTTGTTAAGCTCGTTGTTTTTGTGGATGTCGGCAAAAAAGCTGCTGACCACCACGCGGAATCCGTAGTCGGCTATGGCCCAGGCTGCATGCTCGCGGGATGAGCCGCTGCCGAAGTTCTTTCCGGCTACCAGTACGCAACCGCTGTAGGTGGGGTCGTTGAGCACGAAGTCGGGGTTGGGGTTGCCATCTTTGTCATAACGCCAGTCACGGAAGAGGTTGTCGCCGAAACCTTCGCGGCTCGTGGCCTTGAGAAATCGCGCAGGGATGATCTGGTCGGTATCCACATTCTCTATGGGCAGAGGGATACATGTGGATGTTATGGTGGTGAATTTTTCTTTCATGATGGAAAAGTGGAATATTTGTCAGATTATGGCTTAGAGGTCTGAAGGCTCGGAGAGCACGCCGGTGATGGCTGTCGCTGCGGCTACGAGCGGTCCGGCGAGGATGGTGCGTGAGCCGGGACCCTGACGGCCTTCGAAATTGCGGTTGGAGGTGCTGACGGCGAGTTTGCCTTCGGGGATTTTGTCCTCGTTCATGGCCAGACATGCGGAGCAGCCGGGCTGGCGAAGTTCAAATCCGGCTTCGGCGAGTATCTTGTCAAGCCCCTCGGCTTTGATCTGGTCGCTTACGAGCCATGAGCCGGGCACGAGCCATGCTGTGATGTTGTCGGCTTTCTTCCTGCCCTTGACTATCTCGGCAAATGCGCGGAAGTCCTCGATGCGGCCATTGGTGCAGCTGCCCAGGAACACGTAGTCTACAGGTATGCCCTTGAGCTTCTGACCCTCATGGAATCCCATGTAGGCCAGTGACTTCTCATAGCTCTGACGGCCGGTCTCGTCATCGCCCTCAAATGCAGGGATGGCATCGTTGATGCCCATGCCGAGTCCGGGGTTGGTGCCGTAGGTGATGCGCGGCTCGATGTCGGCGGCGTCAAAATTCACTTCGGTGTCAAACACGGCGTCTTCGTCGCTGTAGAGGGTCTTCCAGTAGGCGAGAGCCTTGTCCCACTCCTCGCCCCGGGGAGCGAACTCGCGACCCTTGACATACTCGAATGTGGTCTCGTCGGGGGCAATCATGCCTCCGCGGGCACCCATCTCTATCGAGAGGTTGCACACGGTCATTCGTCCCTCCATCGAGAGGTTGCGTATGGCCTCACCTGCATATTCCACGAAGTAGCCGGTGGCTCCGCTGGTGGTCATCTTGGCTATTATATAGAGGGCTATGTCCTTGGCTGTAACGCCCGGACGCAGTTTGCCGTTGACATTGATGCGCATCTTCTTGGGCTTGGGCTGGAGGATGCACTGCGATGCGAGTACCATCTCCACCTCGCTGGTGCCGATACCGAATGCCACAGCCCCGAATGCTCCGTGGGTGGATGTGTGGCTGTCGCCGCACACTATGGTGTAGCCGGGGAGGGTCAGACCGTTTTCCGGGCCGATGACATGTATGATGCCGTTTTTGCGGTGGCCGAGACCGTAGAGTGTCACACCGAACTCACGGGCGTTG
The DNA here is from genome assembly GCA_900539915.1 of uncultured Bacteroidales bacterium. GTDB lineage: Bacteria > Bacteroidota > Bacteroidia > Bacteroidales > Muribaculaceae > Amulumruptor. The sequence continues at coordinate 9,315 of UQDU01000027.1, forward strand.
CGTGTGAGGGTGTCTACCTGGTTGCGGCTCACAGGGTCAGCTATGGGCTGGTCCTGGTGCATGGTGGGTATGTTGTGGTCGGGAGAGCAGTAGGTGCGTTCGGGACGCATGACCTTGAGACCGCGCTGGCGAAGTCCTTCAAATGCCTGAGGCGAGGTCACCTCATGGCAGTAGTGGCGGTCGATATAAAGCTGGTCGGGACCGTCTTCGATGTGGTTGACCACATGGGCATCCCAGATTTTGTCAAACAATGTCTTTGCCATGTATCTGTCTGTGTAGTGTTGTGTTGGTTTTGATTTCGTGATGATTAGCGCACAAATTTGTTGATGGCGTCAAGGAAGGCTTCGGCTGATGCGGCCACTATGTCGGTATTGGCCGAGAATCCGTTGTAGTGTGCGCCTTCGTACTCGACGGTCATATGCACTTTGCCGACATCGTTGCTGCCCTTGTTGATGGCCTGGATGAGGAATTCCTTCAGGAGCATCTTGCGGCGTATGATGAGCTTGATGGCGTTGATGGCTGCATCCACGGGGCCGTTGCCTGATGCGGCGGCCTCGAATTTTTCGCCGGCGATATCAAGTCCCACGCTGGCCACAGAGCGTATGCCGACGCCTGAGGTGACTTGCAGGAAGTCGAGCTTTATGCGGCTGCGGGCTTTATGGTGCTCGCCGGCGAGCATGAGCACATCGTCATCGTTGATTTCCTTCTTGCGGTCGGCCAGCTTGAGAAACTGCTCGTAGGCCTTGTCAAGCGCTTCCGGTTCGAGGTTGATGCCGAGTGTGTGCAGACGGTGCTTGAGGGCTGCGCGTCCGCTTCGGGCTGTGAGCACTATGGAGTTTTCATCAACGCCAACATCCTTGGGGTCGATGATTTCGTAGCTTTCGCGGTTTTTCAGCACGCCGTCCTGGTGGATGCCCGAAGAGTGGGCGAAAGCGTTGCGGCCCACGATGGCTTTGTTGGGCTGCACGGGCATGTTCATCAGCGATGACACCATGCGGCTTGTGGATGCTATCTTGGTGGCGTTGATATTGGTGTCTATGCCAAGTTCCTTATGGGAGCGGAGGGTCATCACCACCTCTTCAAGGGCTGTGTTGCCGGCGCGTTCGCCTATGCCGTTGATGGTGACTTCGACCTGGCGTGCGCCGTTGATGACACCCATGACGGTGTTGGCCGTGGCCATGCCGAGGTCATTGTGGCAGTGGGTGGAGAGTATCGCCTTGTCGATATTGCTGACGTGCTCCATGAGATAGCGTATCTTGGCTCCGTATTCCTCCGGCAGACAGTAACCTGTGGTGTCGGGGATATTGACCACGGTGGCTCCGGCAGCGATGACGGCTTCCACGACGCGGGCGAGGTACTCGTTGTCGGTACGTCCGGCGTCCTCGCAGTAGAACTCTACGTCGTCGACAAACTTGCGTGCATAGGCCACGGCGGCTACTCCGCGCTCGAGGATGTCTTCGCGGTTGGAGTTGAACTTGTATTTGATGTGGGAGTCGCTGGTGCCGATGCCTGTGTGTATGCGCTTGCGCTTGGCATATTGCAGGGCTTCGGCAGCTACGCGGATGTCATTTTCCACGGCGCGTGTCAGTGCGCAGATTGTCGGCCAGGTCACGGCCTTGGATATTTCCACTACGGAGTTGAAATCTCCGGGACTTGACACGGGGAATCCGGCTTCGATCACATCTACTCCGAGGGCTTCGAGGGCCTTGGCCACTTCGATTTTCTCTACGGTGTTAAGCTGGCATCCCGGCACCTGCTCGCCGTCACGCAGAGTGGTGTCGAATATATACAGTCGGTCGCTCATAAAATAGAACTATCTTTTTTTACCTTATAATATCAGGCAGGGCGCAGATAAAGCGCTATGCCTTATGTTAATTAGCTTGTTACATATCCCGTTGTACCATCGGGTGTGATGAGGATTTGCAAAGGTATAAATAATAATTGAAGTGCACAACAATCTTATAGCAGTTGCGCGGAGTTTGATTGTGATATGTAATCATTTTGCGCGAAAATCATTTCGGAGTGTAAGTGCCGTGCTCCTCTTTTAACTAAAAAATATGTTGTACAACACAAAAATCATCCAAATGTGCATGGTCGGATACTCATATATTAAAAACAAATAATTGCAGAAATATTTCCGTAATTCAAAATCATAGATTATATTTGCGCCGATAATATATCAAATCTAATGCTACAACAGATATGATGGAACAACGAAATCTGAAAATCCGTGACCTGACACTGCGTGACGGCCAGCAATCGCTATTCGCCACACGTATGACACAGCAGACCATTGACCGCCTGCTCCCTTACTATGAAAATGCAGGCTTCTATATAATGGAAGTGTGGGGCGGAGCTGTGCCCGACTCGGTGATGAGGTATCTCGATGAATCTCCATGGACACGTCTGCGCACTATCAGCGAGGCCATGAAAGGCAAATCGCTGCTGTCGGCACTTTCACGTGGACGCAACCTGTTTGGATACGTGCCTTATCCCAATTCCGTACTTGAGGGTTTCTATAAGGAGGCGATTAAAAACGGCCTCAACGTGATGCGTATATTCGACGCGCTTAATGATATAGACAATGTCAAGGACTCCATACGCATGATCAACGAGCTCGGCGGCATTGCCGACGGCGCGGTGTGCTATACTGTCGACCCCAAGGAGGAAGCTCCGCAGCCGTCAGGCTTCGGCTCCAAGCTCAAGGCTCTCTTCGGCTCCAAGCCTGCGGGTCCGCGCAAGATATTCACTGACGAGTATTTCGTCAGCAAAGCCAAGGAGATGGAAGCTCTCGGTGCGAAAATCATCACGCTCAAGGACATGGCCGGCCTGGTCAATCCTCTGCGTGCTGCATCGATTATCTCTCGCCTCAAGGCAGAGCTTAAGGTGCCTGTGGATTTCCACACCCACTGCACCCCGGGCTACGGTCTGGCTTCGTCGGTGATGGCTATCATCAACGGCGTGGATATTCTGGACACCAACATATGGTGGTTTGGCGGCGGTTCGGCTGCTCCGGCCATAGAGCTTGTGTATGTTTTTGCCAAGAAACTCGGTGTCAATGTGGAGGTCAACATGGAGGCTGTCGGTCAGATACGCAAAGAGCTGCTTGAGGCTCGCAAGGCTCTCAAGGAGTTTGACCTCGCCAAGCAGATGCCCAAGGAGTTTGACCCTCTGACTGATAAGCTCCCGGCTGAAATCGATGCTCTGTTTGATACAGCCATCGAGGCCGCCAAGAAAGGCGATGAACAGGGCTTGCTTGACGCATGCCACGCTATTGAGGATTATTTCGGATTCCCCAAGCCCAACCAGCTTGTCAAGGAGGCCGAAGTGCCGGGCGGCATGTACAGCAACATGGTGGCGCAGCTCAAGGCTCTCGGTGCGAGCGAGCTGCTTGACGATGCCATGGCTCTGATTCCCAAGGTGCGCCGTGATGCCGGCCTTGTGCCTCTCGTCACTCCTACGAGCCAGATTGTGGGCAGTCAGGCTGTGAGTCTGGCTCTTGACCGCAAGAAGGGCAACAAGGACTACAGCAATCCGTCAAACCAGTTCATATCTCTCATCAAAGGTGAGTATGGTCACACTCCTGTAGCCGTTGACCCTGCTTTCCGCGAGATGATTACAGGCAGCCCCGTAGAAAAGGCCTACGATGTCTCATCATACAAGAAACCTGACAACCCTGTGCTTGAGGAGTTTGGCGGTGTGAAGCTCGCAGCCAATGATGAGGAGTATCTGCTTCTCGAACTGCTCCCGTCGGTTGCTGTCAACTTCCTGAAAAACCGCCGTCGCGAGGAATATGAAGCTCAGCATGCGGCAGAAATCAAGGAGGCCCAGGAGGCTGCTGCCAAGGCCGAGGAGGCCGCCATTCCTGTGACCGGTCCGACCATCTCCGCTCCTATGGGTGGCAAAATCATATCGGTCAATGTCAAACCGGGCCAGAAGGTCAAGAAGGGCGACGTGGTGCTCGTATATGAGGCCATGAAGATGGAAAATGATGTCGAGGCACCTGCCGACGGAGTAGTGAAGCGTCTGTTTGTGGATGTTAACGATGTTATAGGCACTGACGCTCTGCTCATCGAGTTTGAGGGCTGACGCAAACTGCCTGACAGTCCTCAGCAGTCACGTATAGTAAGGTCGTATAATTCTTATAAGACTTATAAAACTTATAAGAATTATGCGACCTTACTGTATCTGATCGCTTACACCCATATGATATAAAAAACTGGTGGCATCTCACGATGCCACCAGTTTATCATAATCTACAATCTATAAAAACATATATATTTTTGGAAAAATGCTCTCAAAGCAGTAGTATCAATAATCCTTCTTGCTTTGTAGTTACAAAGTTAACGGAAATTTCTGTAAAAATCAAAAAAATTATTGTTAATAAATCATAAATAATACATTTCGGCTCTCAATATGCCCTTTGGGCCGGCTGTATGACTGTCGGAAAGGGTGCTTTCAGGAGCAATCGTTTGTCGGCCTTTATTGAATCGAGCTGCCTGAGGGCGGCTTCGGGGCTGCTGACTGTATCGGCAGCTACGAAATAGCGTGGCTCCGAGCTTTGAAACACCATGGCGTGGGCGTAGCCGTAGCCTTGAAGCCGTGTGCACATCTCCCGGGCGTTGAAGCGTTGCTTGAATTGCCCTACTATGATGCAGTATGGCTTGGCCGACGGCGACGGACGTCCCGGAGTGGCATGGGTAGGCGTGGTTTTGGGCTGGGCAGCAGAGGCTGAAGTTTTGTCAACAGCAGGGCGTATCCACTCTATGCGGTATTGCAGGGTGCTGTCGCCGATGTGGGTCACGACCGGACGTCCGCCTGTCTGCATAGCCGCACGGGCCACGGAGTCAAGATACTCGTCCTCGCCTGTGTGACGGGCTTTGATGGTGGTCTCATAAGCCTCGCGGTAATGCTTCTCCGACGGCTTGCAGCCGGTGGAGATGCTTGCGGCCAGTGATATGGCACACGCCAGTATAGTAAGGTGGTGTTTTTTCAAAATGCCTGTTTGTGATTGTTTTGTAGCTATTAAGGACTGCGGTTTGCGCCACTGACTTAAGCAGTCGTAGATACTTGAATAGCGTTCATATGTAGTAGGGACATGCCATGGCATGTCGCCTCAAGCCATGCTAATGATGGGTGTCTCGTTAGCAGACATGCCATGGCATGTCCCTACTACGATGTGTGCATTCCTTAAGTTAGTGACATTGTGCCATGGCATGTTCCCTACACTACGGGGGGTGCGATTCCTTAAGTCAGTTTTCGAGGATGTACATCTCGCGCGGTGCGAAGGTCATCTCGGGTGTGATGGTGACTTTCTTGCCGGTGAGCATGTCGGTGAGCGTCGTGCCGTAGGGGAGGATTTCGGCAGTCTGCTCCATGTTCATGGTCTTGGGGGCGTCGTTGCCGTTCATCATCACTACGACCTGCTTGTCGCCGAGACGACGCTCATACACATACACACCCTGCTGGGGCATGAAATGTTTGAGGGAGCCTTTGGCCACCACATCGTTGCCCTTGCGCCAGTTGAGCACCTTGCGCATGAAGTCGAGTGCTTCTTTCTGCTTGTCAGAGAGGCCTTCGCCGGTGAACACGTTGACATCCTTGTCGCCGGGGAAACCTCCGGGCATGTCCTTGCGTATATAGCCGTCGCTGCCCTCCTTCGAGCCGTTCATAAGGATTTCGGTGCCGTAATAGAGCTGCGGTATGCCGCGTGTGGTGAGCAGGAACGCTATGGCCTGTTTCCACCATCCGAGGTTTTCAGGCTCTTCGAGCAGGAAGCGGTCGGTGTCATGGTTGTCAAGGAATGTCAGAATCTTCGAGGGGTTGGGGAAGAGGTAGTCAAGGGCCAGATGGTCATACATCTCGTTGAGGCCGTTCCATGGGTCGGTCTGGGATGAGAACGCATTGCGAGCCTTGAGTGACAGCACGAAGTCCATGACTGTCTCCAGCTCCGAATCGCCGTGGGGATTTACCTTCGAGCCTCTCTGCCAGTAAGCCTCTCCGCCTTCGGTGCCGTACCAGCATTCGCCCACTATATTGAAGAAGGGATATTCCTTGCGTACGTCGCGCAGCCACTGTGCCATGGCCTTGAAGTCGGCATAGGGGTGTGTATCCATGCGTATGCCGTCTATCTTGGCGTCCTCAATCCACCAGATGGAGTTCTGTGTGAGGTATTTTGCAAGATGCTTGTTGCGCTGGTTGAGGTCGGGCATGGCTTCGACAAACCATCCGTCCACGGTGCGGCTGTAGTCATAGTCGCTCACATAGGGGTCATGTACGGTGGAGAGGCGGTAGTTGGTCTGGATATAGTTGTCGGAATTGTTGTACCAGTCGGCTGAGGGTGCATCCTTGCGCCATGGGTGGTTGGAGCCGGAGTGGTTGAATATCATGTCCATAACCACCTTGATGCCGCGTTTGTGGGCTTCTTCGATGAATGCTTTCCACTCCTCGTTGGTGCCGAAGCGCGGATCTATGCGGTAGTAGTTGGTGGTGGCATAGCCGTGGTATGAGCCGCCGGGCATGTCGTTTTCAAGCACCGGGCACACCCATACGGCAGTGACTCCGAGAGAGTCTATATAATCAAGGTGTTTTTGCAGTCCGCCGATGTTGCCTCCGTGACGGGCGTTAGGGTCGTTGCGGTCGGCGGTGATGGGGTAGTCGAGGTCTTTGACAGCCTTGTCCTCTTTGCGTCCGTCAGAAGCGAAGCGGTCAGGCATGACCAGATACAATACGTCCGACGAGTCAAAGCCTTTGTAGTCCTCGGGCGCCTTGGTGCGGGCTTTAAGCTCGTAGGGGAGGGTCAGGGACTTTTTGCCATCCTTGAATTTCAGGTCCATGGTGCCCGGCTTTGCATCCTTGCCTATGGCGAGATAGAGCAGCATGTAGTTAGGGCTTTCAAGTCTGACCTGTTCGGCTAAACGTACATCGGGATAATCTACTGTGACAAGGCTGTTGCCTATGTCTTTGCCATGTACCATTACTTGCAGCGTGTCTTGCTGCATGCCGGTCCACCAATAGGGCGGTTCCACACGGTCTATCGAGAGATTGGCTGCAGAGCAAAGTCCGGCGGTTGACAAGGCCGCGCATGCGAGGGATGTAAGAAACTTTTTCATAGGATTCTGATGGTCGTAGATGAGTGATAGGTGATAGGTATTAGTTTTATAAAATATATATGCGGCAAGAGCCTTCACAAAGGTACAAAATAATCTGATAGCAAGCGGTGTGGATATGAAAGTTATTAACAAAAACAGAAGTTATTGACATTTTCAGAAAAGTTATCAACATTTTCATAAAGTTATTGACATTGCATCAACATTCGTCAGGTTTTTATCAACATTATGGACTTTTTACCGTAATCCGGCTGTTTTGACGGGATATGCTTCTGCGATGTGCATATCGTTTCTTTGCCGGGACAGGCAGCAAGCGGTGGTTCTTAACATTCTGACTTAACATGTTTTAAGTTGGTGAAATCTTAAGTTTGTTAAAAAAAGTGTAAATTTGCGCTTCGTATGCTTAAAAGAGCCTCGTATATATTCATCATATCTATGTTTGCGCTCATGTGTGGATGCAGCCACGACCTTGACAATGGCCTTGGAGACGCTGATGCCGGGTTCATCGCGCCACATGTATATGTGGACGGAGATGATGCTCCGGATGTCGGGGAGTTTTCGCTCACTCTGTCCGACGGTCGGGGCAAAGAGCATACATGGGACAATCTGGCCGCGTTTTCATCAAAGCAGGGCTTCCGCCCCGGACGTTATGTGATGTCCGCCTCCTATGGCAGCGAAAATGCCGAGGGCTTCGGCAAGCCTTTCTATACAGGCAGTGCATCGTTTGACGTGGTCCCCAACGAAACTGCTGATGTGGCCCTGCACTGCAAGAGGGTCAACGTGGCTCTGTCGTTGGATGTCGATGAATCGTTTTCTTCGAAGATGAGCGAATATAAGGTCATATTCCACTCCGAAGGAGGCGGTTATTTTGATTATACTGCCGGCGAGAATGAACTGCTTTATCTCAGGCACGGCGAAGTGGAGATGTTTCTGCACTTCACGCTTGCCGACGGCCGCACAGCGTCAGTGTTGATGTACCGTCTGCAAGCCTCGGAGGGTGCTGATCTGTCGTTCGTCCTGTCGGCTGATGAAAGTGCTGTAATGCTTGATGTGGCCGGACACGGACAGCGCATCCTTGAACTTACCCCCGAGCTTTTCTCATCTGCCGCTCCTGTGATAGTGCCTGACGGATTTACTTCGGGAGAGCCTATGGATGTGGTGGAGGGTGTCATGCCGTCCGCCCCGGTAGTGTTCCATGTGTCGTCGGCACATCGGCTCAGGGAGGTGGTCCTGACGGTGCAGCCTCCGTCGTTGCTTGCGTTAGGCATAGCCCGTGAAATCAATCTGCTGGGCACTGATGTCTCTGCCATGGAGCAGCTGACGCAGTATGGAGCCACTGTGTCAGTAAGTGACGGCGGAAGGTCGCTGACGCTTGATATAACCGCGCTGCTGACCCATCTCAAGGCTGCCGACATGCAGCTTGTCAATGATGCCCAAGGGCGTCAGATGCTACCTTCGTTTTCTCTCATCGCCATCAACGACCTCGGGCAGGTAAGCCTTCCGGTTACACTTGAGGTAGACCTCCGCCCCATGGATATAGAGGTGCTGCCGCCTGACAAGGTAGAGGCCGGCGCATCTGCGGCTACGGTCAGGGTCAAGGCTACTTCGGGCGATTTTGTACGTCATCTCAGCGTGTACACGTCAGACAACGGAGGCGTCTCATGGGAGAACCAAGCCGTGACAGCCTCGTCAGAGGTGTCTTCTGGGGTCTACGATGTGGCTTTCAGTCTGCCGGAGTCGGTATATTCGTCCGTCAAGGTGCGAATGGACTATCTCGGACAGACGGCGGCTACGTTTGACCTGTATTTCATATCTCCCTCCTATACCATAGATGTCGACGCATTCGCGTCGCATATGGTTGTGAGAATCAACGGAGCTACTGCACGGGCTTCGCAGACCATAGCATCGTCGGCTTATGTATATGTCAATGGTGCCCCGGCCAATATATATATGCGTGACGCTGACAACGGCCTGCTGTATGTGACAGGTCTGACCCCGTCGACATCATACGCTGTCGCATCCACGGTGTTCCGTCATCCCGACAGTGACGATTTCACACCTGCGGTACATATAACCACCGAAGACGTCATGCAGCTGCCCAACGGGACTTTTGAGGAGACGGAAGAGGTCATCAACTGGGAAGGTCTGCCCATGGGAGGCCGGTATTCGCAGAATGCTATGCCTCTGTTTAACCGTCAGAACCTTGCAGATGTGACGGCGAGCCAGCCCAAAGCACCGTGGGCCTCGGTGAATGAAAAGACATTTTATCTCGGCGCCGCCAACCCTAATACCTGGTATATGCAGCCCTCGACCATGGAAAGCGCGAACATCATCAGTGGTGCGGTGTCCATCAAACTCGTCAGCGTGGCATTTGACCCGGCCGGCGTTGCAATCGCTCCATACCGCCAGGTTTCTGCTCCGTTTATCAGCTATAACCCAAATATTCCTGACATACGTTACCGGTCGGCCGGCAAGATATTCTTAGGCACATATGCTTACAATGGAAGTGCCGAAGAGTATCAGGAAGGCTATCCGTTCGGGTCTCGTCCGTCGGCCATCAACGGCATTTACCGTTACTATCCCGGCGGTGGGTCTCCCGAAGATTGCGGAAGGGTCGATATCTCTTTGTGGGGCTCGGTCAACGGCCAGTACCGCGAGCTGGCGCACTCTACAGGCAAGCTCTATCCGAGTGCCACCAATGCCTCGTTCAGTGTCCCCATCCGCTATCCGATATTCGGAGCCAAAGCCTCCACGATAAAGGTCATGATTTCTTCGTCATATGATATAGGCGACATCGAATATGAGTCGCGGCATATCGTAACCTCTCCTGACGCGCAGTCGGCATCCTCGCTTGGCAGCGTTCTGGAGGTTGACGAGCTTACGCTGTCATACTGATGGCGACACGACGGTATTGAATAGGGATAACAGATTATTTATCACGACAATAGGAAACAATAACTAAGCACATAGACACAACATTTTTTTATGTTTAAAATCCGAGACCTAAAGTTATGCTGCCGAGCCATGGCTCTGGTTGCTGTGTCCGGGCTGCCGGCTGCTATGGCCGCAGGGCAAGAAACTCCGGTGGAGTTGCAACCGGCCGGTGTGGCTGCTGCCTCCACTGCTGATACCGATACCATCCCTGTATTCGAGCGCGGAATCCAGCAGCTCAAATTTATCCCTAAGGGACAATGGATAGCCGGCGTCAGCGTAAGCTACGCCCAGGAGCATGCTGACAATTATACATTCTTTGTCATCGAGAACCTCAATGGCGATACATATTCGTTTAAAGTGAGTCCCACGGTGCTGTATGCTTTCAAGGACAATCTGGGCATAGGCGGACGCTTTGCCTATCAGCGCACGCGCACGCAGCTTGACTCAGGATTGCTCAATCTCGGCGAAGACACGAATTTTGACGTGGACCATCTCTACAGCATAGGACACAACTTTTATGTGGCCGGCGTGTTCCGCAACTATCTGTCGATAGGCAACAGCATGCGTTTCGGTTTCTTCAACGAGGTGCAGCTGCAGCTGGGCGGCGGCCAGTCAAAGCTCACCAACGGCGTGGGCGATGATTTTACGGGTACCTACGAGACCAATTTCTCGCTCAGCGTGGGCCTGCAGCCGGGTATGGTGGTGTTTCTCAACAACTATTCGGCGGTGGAGGTCAATGTCGGTGTGCTCGGATTCAACTACCGCCACACCAGTTCCACACGTGACCAGATCTACGACTCGCACCACAACAGCAAGTTCGCTAATTTCCGTATCAACCTGTTTTCAATCCAGTTCGGCGCAACATTCTACATATGAAAACCTCCATTTTTATCCGTCGCGTGACATGCGCCATTATGATTGCGGTTTCGGCATCTGCAGTAACGTATGCCGACGAACGCCCTGCATCCAAGAGTCCCGAGGTACAGTATCCTATACGCAAGAAAGACAAGACACCTGCATTCGAGCCGCTTCCGGATCTGGTTATTGTCGACGGGGATACGGTCAGCATGATATTGCCCGAACGTAACTGGGGCCGCTTTGACCGCGGGCTGTTCAACTATCTGTTTCTGCCCAAAGGCCAGTGGATCGCCGGCCTCAATGCCAGCTATGCCAGTTTTGATGCCGAAAATGTCGCCATACTTGATGTGCTCAAGGATTTTGACTTCAATGGCGAGATGTATTCCATACGTCCGTATATCTCGTATGTATTCAGCAACAACAATACTGTCGGCCTGAAATTCAACTACATACGTTCGGATGCCCGTCTGGGTAATCTGTCGGTGGAGTTTGACGAGGATACTAATTTCGACATCCGCGATGTGCATTACTATGACCAGTCGTTTGGAGCTTCGGTATTCTACCGCCATTACATAGGTCTGAGCCGTGCCAAGCGTTTCGGTGTGTTCAATGAGGTGGACCTGTCGTTTAATTCAGGCTCGGGACGTTTCCGCCGTACTATAGGCGGTGTCAGCAAGGAGACCTCGACCAATACCACATCGGTGGCACTCAACTTTTCGCCCGGCCTGACTGTGTTTGTGATGGACTATGTATCGTTCAACATTTCGTTCGGAGTGTTTGGTGTGCATCTCACCAACCAGCATCAGATTACCGACGGTGTTGACGAAGGCTCACGGTTTTCATCGGGTGCCAACTTCAAGTTTAATATCTTTAATATCAACTTCGGCCTCGGAGTACACATCTGATTATAACACATATCATTATGCGCAAGATACATATTCCGGGAGCCCCGGCATTAATCGCCATATTGCTTATAGCCGCTTCGGCTGTAAGCTGCATCAAAAATGACATACCGTATGCACGTATCGTGCCTGTGTTTACCGTGTTTGAGGTAGAACATCAGATGCGTGACGCGCAGATAGATTCAGCTACTCGCTCCATTGTGGTCACGCTTGACGAGTATGCCGATATACAGAATGTCGTTGTCACTGATTTTGCCCTCTCGGAGGGCGAACTGACCAATCCGTCAAGTCTGGCGGGCACGATAGACCTCTCATCGCCATATGTGGTGTCTACGCAGCTCTATCAGACCTATGACTGGACTATAACCGCCGTGCAGGACATCGAGCGACGTTTTGCCATCGAGGACCAGATAGGCGCATCGGAAATTGATGTGGCTACACACACTGTCAAGGCCAGCTATCCGAGCATCAGGGATATTGCGGCGGTCAAGGTCAACGATATCAAGTTGGCCGGCCCCGAGGCCGTGATGACTCCCGACCTCAACGGCCAGATTGTGGATTTCACCAATCCGGTGACGGTGACTGTCGAAGAATTCGGTCGCCAGACTGTATGGACCATCACCGTCGAGTCCACTGACATGGTGGTGTCAGTCAACTCGGTGGATGCGTGGACTCAGGTGGCATGGGTGTATGCCTCGGCTCAGGAAGGACTCGATGTGACATTTAATTACCGTGAAGCAGGGCAGTCGCAATGGTTGTCGGCTCCGGCTTCATGGGTTACGGTAGAGGGCGGTGCGCTGACATGCTGTCTGCGCCATCTGTCGCCGCTGACCAACTATGAGGTACAGGCAGTGAGCGGCGATGACAAGTCTCTCGTGACAAAATTCTCTACGGGCGACAATCCGCAGGTGCCCAACAACCGCTTTGACAACTGGTGGAAAAACGGCAAGATATGGAATCCATGGGCACAGGACGGCGAGCCTTGGTGGGATACCGGCAACAAGGGTGCCACTACCCTCGGCGAGAGCAACACGGTGCCCACAGATGACACGTCAGACGGTACAGGACAGGCTGCCAAACTGATGAGCCGCTTTGTCGGCATCGGCCCGTTAGGTAAGCTGGCTGCCGGAAATATTTATGCCGGCGTGTTTGTGCGTGTCGACGGCACTAACGGCATCCTCCACATGGGTCGTCCGTTCACGTCGCGTCCCACACGCCTCCATGGGTATTTCAAGTATGAGGGAGGTGCCATCAACCGCACGTCTTCAGACTTCAAGGACCTCAAGGGGACACCTGACCAGGGTATCATATGGGTGGCTCTTATAGATGCCGACGGCCCATATGAAATCCGCACCAATCCGTCAAACCGACGTCTTTTTGACCGCAATGACCCTTGCGTGATAGCCTACGGAGAGATGCTGCAACAGGAGGATGTCAACGAGTACCGCGAGTTTTACGTGGATTTCAACTACAACTCCACATCGCGTGTGCCCAAATATATCCTGATTACGGCTTCGGCAAGCAAGCTAGGCGATTACTTCACCGGATGCGACCAGGCCACCATGTGGCTTGACAACATCGACCTCGTCTACGATTACGATGATTGAGGCGTGTTTTGAAAATTATTTTGTAAATTTGTCAAAATAATATTTGCCCACGACAAGCAATGATAGACAAGATAAACGCGCTGCGCGACGAAATCGCAGCACTGACAGCCTCTGATGCAGCTCAGGTAGAGGAGCTGCGCATAAAGTATCTGAGCAAGAAGGGCTCGGTTTCGGCTCTTTTTAACGATTTCCGCACTGTGCCTGCTGACCAGAAGCGTCAGATCGGTCAGGCTCTCAACGAGCTGAAGAATCTCGCCACCGATAAAATCAATGCCCTGCGCGAGGCTCTTGAAAACGCTGATACCGTTGACGTCGATCTCGACCTGACACGTACATCGGCTCCGCGTCAGCTCGGAAGCCGTCATCCGCTTTCGATAGTGCGTGACGATATTATCGCGATTTTTGACCGTCTCGGTTTTTCTATAGCCGAAGGCCCTGAAATCGAGGATGACTGGCATGTGTTCTCATCGCTCAACTTTGCAGCAGATCATCCTGCGCGTGACATGCAGGATACATTTTTCATCGCTCGCAACCCTGAGGTGCTGCTGCGCACCCACACTTCGTCAGTGCAGTCGCGTGTGATGGAGACCACCAAGCCCCCTATCCGCATCATATGCCCGGGACGTGTGTATCGTAACGAGGCTATTTCGGCCCGTGCCCACTGCTTCTTCCATCAGGTGGAAGCTCTCTACGTTGACCGCAACGTATCGTTTGCCGATCTGCGTCAGACACTCCTTTACTTTGCTCGTGAGATGTTTGGCCCCGACACCAAGATACGTCTGCGCCCGAGCTACTTCCCCTTCACAGAGCCTTCGGCTGAGATGGATATTTCCTGCAATCTGTGTGGCGGCAAGGGCTGTTCGTTCTGCAAGGGCACCGGTTGGGTGGAAATCCTCGGCTGCGGCATGGTCGACCCCAATGTGCTTGAAGCATGCGGCATCGACAGCAAGGAATATACAGGTTTCGCACTCGGCATGGGCGTGGAGCGTATCACCAATCTCAAGTATCAGGTCAAGGATTTGCGCCTGTTCTCTGAAAATGACCGACGCTTCCTGCTGCAGTTCCGCAGTGCCCGTTGATTTGACCCCTCGGTTGATATGACACTCCTCAACATCATAGGTGATTGTGCGCTCGTGGCTCTCGGCGGAGGGCTGGGGGCACTGTCGCGTTATGGCGTGGTGCAGCTGCCTTTTCTTGACCATGACAAGTATTACTTCACCGTGGCCATCAATATCACCGGCTGTCTGGTCATAGGATTTCTGTGGGCGTTGTTTCAGCATCTCGGATTGCCTAAATGGGTCTATCTCGTAGCCCTGACAGGTTTTCTGGGTGGCTACACTACATATTCGGCGTTCACGCTTGACGCCATGCAGCTGATACAGAACGGACGCATCGGTGAGATGCTCTTCTATGTGGCTATCACTGTGGTCGGCGGCCTTGGAGCGTGTGCTTTGGGACTGTTCGGCACCGAGAAGCTGCTCCGGATGATATGACACCATGTGATGCTATGACTGTAGAGGAGAGATTCAAAGGTATCATAGAGTACTTCCTTGAGGCTATGCCCGAGGCGGCTACGGAACTGCATTACGACAATCCTTACCAGCTGCTGGTGGCCGTGATTCTGTCAGCCCAGTGTACCGACAAGAGGGTCAATATGATAACTCCTCCGCTTTTTGAGGCGTTTCCTACTCCGCAGGCCATGGCACAGGCCGGTCTTGAGGACATATATCCCTACATTAAATCGGTCTCGTATCCTAATAATAAGACTAAATCGCTTCTCGGCATGGCCAAAACCCTTGTGGAGAAGTTTGACGGCCAAGTGCCTTCGTCCATTGACGAGCTTCTGACCATACCCGGTGTGGGGCGCAAGACCGCCAATGTGATTCTTGCCGTGGTCTATGACAAACCGGCCATGGCTGTTGACACCCATGTGTTCAGAGTGAGCGAGCGCATCGGGCTTACCACTGATTCACGCAGCCCTCTGCAGACCGAGCAGCAGCTGATTAAATATATACCGGAAGAACTTGTCACTCGGGTCCATCACTGGCTAATACTCCATGGCCGTTATGTATGCAAAGCCCGTAGGCCTGACTGCATGGAGTGCGGCATCCGCGCATATTGCCGCCACTACAATTCATCAAAGGAATAAACCAACTCATTTTTATCACATATATACGCGCTATGAAGCAGGTCAAACGTAAAGATCTGATGCAGTTTGTCAGATACCTGTTGGTCGGAGTCATCAACACATTGGTGACGCTCATAATCATATATATATGCAAGGGCATAATAGGTATAAATCCATGGGTCTCTAATTTCATAGGATACGTGGGGGGAGTAATCAACTCCTTCCTGTGGAACAAACTCTGGGTATTTCATAGCCACAGCAAAGGATGGCAGGGAGAGGGGCTTAAGTTTGTCATCGGTTTTGCCCTCTGTTACGGGCTGCAGTTTGCTGCCACATGGCTGCTGACCAACTATGTTATCTATGACGATTTCCTCGTGTCGCTGGGCGGATTTGCAGTGTCGGGATATGGAGTGGCCACTGTCATAGGCATGATGGTCTACACCATGGCCAATTTCGTCTACAACCGCCTCGTCACCTTCCGCCAGATTAGCATGTGAGGTATAAAAAGTGTTAAAAAGCATATCTCGTTTAGGATTCTATAACCTTAATAATCAAATTTTTGTTTATTTTGCATGACTTAAAATTGGCCATGCAAAGACATCTTCTGACTTTTATCGTGCTCATAGTGTGCGGTACTGTGAGTTTACGTGCATCCAACAGCATTCTCGGTGAGGCGATGGTGCTTCCCGAGGATATGTGTGAATTTGTGCGTCAGCATAACCCCGATTTCTCCATAGAGATAGCCGAAGCCTACTATGAGATAGGGTCGCGCTACGGGATACGTGGCGATGTGGCTCTGTGCCAGGCTATTATTGAGACCGGATGGTTTAAATTCCGTGACGGCACTGCCGTGACTCCCGACCAATATAACTACTGCGGTCTCGGAGTGACGCGCCTTGGTGTCAAAGGCAATGCTTTCAGTTCCATAAAGGAAGGGGTGACTGCTCAGATACAGCATCTCTATGCTTATGCTACGCGCAACAGCCTGCCCGATGGCGAAGAACTGGTCGATGCGCGGTTTAAACTCGTCAGTCGTGGCTGTGCTCCCACATGGGAGGGATTGAGCGGACGTTGGGCCGCCAACAAGTCGTATGGCAAAGACATCCTCAACCTCTACAGCAAAATGTCATCGCGCTACGCTGGCAGCAAAAAGAAAAAATCCGATAAAAAACCACAGGATAAGCCTGTGGAAATCATAACCCCTGTCCAGCCGGAAATCATAGTCAACGATGAATCCCTCATGGCATCGTCATCATATGATGGCGATAGCCGTTCGCAGGTACTTGACGGCTTGGGTATGGCTGCCGTGGCAGAGGAGCCGGTATTGTCGCCGGAAGAGTCTTCGGCCGAGGTCGTGCGCCAGGCGTTTGCTAACGTATCGGCTGATGAAGCCGATGCCTCCCATTGTCAGCCGGTATTCCCGGCAGTCCCGGCGCGTCTCATCCCGTACTTCATGGAGAAAGCCACCATCCACGCCCCGGCTGACTGACCGCCCCCTCGGAAATAACCGTCAGAAGCTGCAACGCCCAGCCATGTCATGGCTTGACAATCTATCAATCATATGAAATCATTAACTACAATCTTGCTACTCATGCTTGGCGCATTAGTGGCGTCGGCAGGGGAAACCATAGAGGCCCAAAAACCTCCGCGCTACACATCTTCTCTCGGTGTGAAAGGCGCGTTTGACCTTAACATCCCCGGAAAATGGACGTCGACCGACCCTGACGCGGTTAATACTGACAATTTCGGCTACGGAGGAGCTGCAGGTGTGGTATATCGTGTGATGCGTGACCGGCATTGGTTTTTGGAGCCGGGACTGATGTTGTCCTACAATGATTTCGGCATAGATTTGCTCGCTGACGGTTACACAGCATCCGCCAGAATCTCAAAATATGACATAGTTATCCCGTTGACCATAGGCTATCAGTTCGGACTGTTTGACGATAAGCGTATGAACGTGATGACCGGTTTTGAGGGAACTGTGTGTATGGGCGGAAGCATTTCCAAACCTGTCTACGATACTGACTACTCCCTCTACGGCTCCGATGGCATATGGCGGCGAGGCGACCTCAAATGGGGTTTCGGCGCAGGCTTCGTCTTTAACAACGTAGAAATAAACGTCATGGCATACCTCGGACTCGTCAACCAACTCAAACGCCCCGATATAGCCACATCGAGAGTCATCAACGAAAACACCGTTTGCATCTCCCTGACCTACTACTACCAGTGAGGTGTAATATGATGTTCAGGCTCGCAGAACGTTGCAGATCTGGAATTCAAGACCTCTGTTGGAGGTCAACATGTTAGGCCATGGTCATAAAAACTGTAGGTTTGGCGGACCATGGTGATACCATCCCATTCCGATAAATGCCTCCATCGGAGGCACACAGCCCCTGCATGGGTTGTGCGCCACCTATAGCGGCGAATTGGGAGCGTGACAATAACATAGGTCAGCCAATCCTAACGGATTGTATGACCCATGCCTAATATATGCGACCCCTCTGAGGTCGATATATCGAATTCGCTGCCGAATGCAAAAAAATATTGCGTGAGGCGTTGCAATACCGATGGAAATTCATTAATTTTGAAATTGCATCTTCTGAAGACCACGCCAATCATCGGGACAGCTTGGAGAAGCGGCTCGCGGCAGCAGAGTCATGGGAGGGCATTGAAAAATTTTTTAGGAAAGCGTTTATCAGACGCTTGATTCCTGACAGCTCAGAACTTCGCAACTTCTATGATCATCGTCAGGGATGAAGCAGCGGTAGATGCCTGTGGATATGTATATATCGTCAGCCATATGTCACACACTCATGTGACATGGGGACTGCTCGCAATTTACATATTGGCGTGGGCTTCTGCGTTGCTCGTCCGACGATGATGGGCAATGCGAAGGCCTTTGAGCTGTGGGACGGGTGACGATACAGTTCCCACGCTTTTCTTTTGCCAATATTTTGACATCCCTTGGGGACGGGATGACTGATCATTATCTATGAAAAACTTTTATCCGTTGGAAATCCCTCATGAAGCTTTTCGTACTATCAAGGGGACATGCAGCCAATATGGCGCATCTCCTCGTGAGATGGGGTTTATAATCGGAGCGGGAGCTGCCGTACCTGGTTACGAGGACCACTACATGGTGTGGACTCCAAATGAATCACACGACCAGTGGGACAACCGTCTGTCGGATGACGGAATGTATTTCATCGAGACCAATGTGGATGCCGACCGCATCCTGGCTCATATTGCCGACACGTGTAGCCGCCCATTCGTGCGACGCATAACCTATCTAAAGCGCCGGGGCAGCGACAGATTTGATTTCGTCGGCGTATTCCAGCCAGAGCCTTCCCTGTCACGCATAGCCCGCATGATGATATACCGCCTCATAGAGACCAATCTGCCCAAATTAGAAATCATCCCTTAAAGAATCCAACCATGAAAAAAGTAATTTTGACTATCTGCTTCCTGTTTTCAATCTTCATCGTGCTGGATGCTCAGACATTCACCTATGGAGACCTGCAATACACTGTCAATGAAGACGGATTCTCAGCAACCGTTGCATCTAATCAGAACTTTTCGGATTATACTATGGCAGTTCTTAATATCCCGCAAACTGTGGTTTACGAGGGCGTTTCGTTGGAGGTTACTGCCATTGGTGATGGCGCATTCAACAGCCATCATGATATTTTATGGTCGGTAATAAAAAAAGTAGTTCTTCCGTCATCGATTACGACTATCGGCAAAGAAGCGTTCTTTATGTGTATGGGATTGGAGGTGATAAATATCCCGGAGAACACGACTTATATTGGAGAAGCTGCATTTTCGGGTTGCGTAGCGTTGAAATCCGTTGATCTTCCTGATGGACTTAATGAACTCGGAGCGTCTGCGTTTGCATCCTGCACTGCCATGGAGTCCATTCATCTTCCAGCCGGACTTGAGGTTATCCAGAAGGAAACATTCCGTCATTGCGATGCCCTCACCACTATAAAACTCCCCGATTCACTGAAGCGGATCGAAGAAAAAGCATTCATGCTATGCCTCGGATTGAAGGAAATAGAGTGGGGCACTGGGTTAGAGTATATAGGGTATGAGGCTTTTATGCAGTGTGGAGCTCTTATGACTGTCGAAATTCCAGACTATGTTACCTATGTAGGAGTCGGAGCGTTTTCTTACTGTATTTAGAGCCTTATAACTAACCATAACTTACTATGACTAACCAAACATAAAA